>NZ_JBWKJZ010000008.1:0-321185 GCF_056431945.1 Streptomyces sp. NPDC045778 | reverse complement strand
GTGTGGGGCACGCCCGGCACGAACGGCCAGCACGCGTACTACCAGCTGATCCACCAGGGCACGAAGCTCATCCCTGCGGACTTCATCGGCTTCGCGCGGCCGGTCGAGGAGCTGGGGGCACTCGCGGGCCAGCACGACCTGTTGATGGCCAACCTGTTCGCGCAGGGCCAGGCGCTCGCCTTCGGCAAGACCGCCGACGAGGTGCGGGCCGAGGGCATCGCGGAGGAGCAGGTCGCCCACCGCACGTTCCGGGGCAACCACCCGACGACGACGATCCTCGCGCGGGAACTCACCCCCTCGGTCCTCGGCCAGCTCATCGCGCTGTACGAGCACAAGGTGTTCGTCCAGGGCGCGGTCTGGAACATCGACTCCTTCGACCAGTGGGGCGTGGAGCTGGGCAAGGTCCTCGCCAAGCGCGTCGAACCCGCCCTGACGGAGGGCGCCGAGGTCCCCGGCCTCGACGCCTCCACGCGGTCCCTGGTCGCCACCTACCGCGCCCTGCGCGGCCGTACCCCGGAAGGCGAGTGAACCGGCATGCAACTCGGACTCGTAGGCCTCGGCAAGATGGGCGGCAACATGCGCGAGCGCATCCGCCGCGCGGGGCACACCGTCGTCGGCTACGACCGCGACCCTGAGGTCTCCGACGTCGCCTCGCTCTCCGAACTCGTCGAGAAGCTGGAAGCCCCCCGCGTGGTGTGGGTGATGGTCCCCTCCGGTGCCCCCACCCAGTCCACGGTCGACGCGCTGAAGGACCTGCTCACCGAGGGCGATGTCGTCGTCGACGGGGGCAACTCCCGCTGGACGGACGACGAGAAGCACGCCGCCGAGCTGGGCGAGCGCGGCATCGGCTTCGTCGACGCCGGTGTGTCCGGCGGCGTGTGGGGCCTGGAGAACGGCTACGCGCTGATGGTCGGCGGCGACGACGAGCACGTCGCGCGCGTGCGGCCGGTCTTCGACGCGCTCAAGCCCGAGGGCGACTACGGCTACGTCCACGCGGGCAAGGTCGGCGCCGGTCACTTCTCCAAGATGGTTCACAACGGCATCGAGTACGCCATGATGCAGGCCTACGCCGAGGGCTGGGAGCTGCTGGAGGCCGTGGACTCGGTGACCGACGTGCGCGAGGTCTTCCGGTCCTGGCAGGAGGGCACGGTCATCCGTTCCTGGCTGCTCGACCTGGCCGTCAACGCCCTGGACGACGACGAGCACCTGGACAAGCTCCGCGGCTTCGCGGCCGACTCCGGCGAGGGCCGCTGGACGGTGGAGGCCGCGATCGACAACGCGGTGCCGCTGCCCGCGATCACGGCCTCCCTGTTCGCGCGGTTCTCCTCGCGGCAGGACGACTCGCCGCAGATGAAGATGATCGCGGCCCTGCGCAACCAGTTCGGCGGCCACGCCGTCGAGTCCAGGAGCGAGCACTGAGCCGCTCCTGATCCGCGGGGCTCCGGCACCCCGGGTCGTGTGGCCCCACGGGCAGGCCCTTCGCAGCCTGCCCGTGGGGCCACACGGAAAATCGCTGGCCGCACCACGGCAGGGGCCGTACGATCACGCCCCATGAAGTGAGTGATGACCCGCGCGCGCCGATCCGTCCGACGCCGTCCGAGCCCCCGGCTCCGGCGTCGGCGCGGCGCGCCCGCAGCACGCCCGTCATCCCCTTCACACGATCGGAACCCCATGACCGACGACGTCTTCCTGCACTCCGTCACCGAACGGCTTGCCGCCCTGCCCGCCGTGCACGCCGTCACCCTCGGCGGCTCGCGCGCCCAGGGCACCCACACCCCCGACAGCGACTGGGACATGGCCGTGTACTACCGGGGCGCCTTCGACCCGGCGGACCTGCGCGCCGTCGGCTGGGACGGCGAGGTGTCCGAACTGGGGGAGTGGGGCGGGGGTGTCTTCAACGGCGGGGCCTGGCTCAACGTCGAGGGCCGCCGCGTCGACGTCCACTACCGCGACCTCGACGTGGTCGAACGCGAGCTGACGGAGGCGCGGCAGGGGCGCTTCCACTGGGAGCCGCTGATGTTCCACCTCGCGGGCATCCCCAGCTACCTCCTCGTCGCCGAACTCGCCGTCAACCAGGTGCTGAGCGGCAGCCTGCCCCGGCCCGCGTACCCGAAGGCGCTGCGCGAGGCGGCCCCGGCGTTCTGGCGCGGCCGCGCCGCCCTGACGCTCCGCTACGCCGAGGGCGCGTACGCCGGACGCGGCCGGGCCACCGAGGTGGCGGGGGCGCTGGCCGTGGCCGCCATGGAAACGGCGCACGCGGTCCTCGCGGCGCGCGGCGAGTGGACCACGAACGAGAAGCGCCTCCTGGAGCGCGCCGGGCTGCGCGGCATCGACGCGATCGTGGCGGACCTGCGCCCGGACGCGGAGACCGTGACGCGCGCGATCGCGAAGGCGGCCGAGCTGTTCGAGGCAGCGGCCTGAACGGCGTAGGGGCGGAGGCCCGGAGCCTCCGCCCCCACGGGAGCCACGACGAACCCGGCAGGCGGCCGACGGCCGTCACGGCTCACGGCGAAGCGCTAGCGCAGCGTGCTGCCGAAGAGCGCCGCGACGGACGGGGCCGAGAGGTCCTTGGGGCCGAAGGCCACGGACTTCTTCGCCGTCAGGCCCGTGGACGTGCCGCGCAGCGACCACAGGGCGCCCGCGCTCGCGTTCTCGTTGACCGAGGACGCGCCGAGGTCGGCGCGGCCGTCGCCGGTGACGTCGAGCAGGGCGGTGGCGGCGCCGAACGCGTCGCCCTTCTCACCCACGCCGGGGATGCCCGGGGTGTCCTGCTGGAACGCCTGCGCGCCGGTGCCGGTCACGCCGGTGGCGCTGCCGCGGACCAGGACGACGGAGCCGGCGTCGCTGACGCGGCCCACGTCCTCGCCGGGCACGCCGACGGCGATGTCGGCGAAGCCGTCGCGGTCCACGTCGCCCACGGCGACGGAGGCACCGAAGGAGTCGCCGTCCTCCTCGGCGCCGGGCACGCCGGGCAGGTCCTGGTTGAACTTCTGGATCTGGCCGTCGCCCAGCTTCAGGCCGTCCTTCGAGCCGTAGGCGACCATGACCCCGGACTCGTACTCGCTGTCGCCGACCACCAGGTCGTCGAAGTGGTCGCCGTTGACGTCACCGAGGGCGAGGGCCCCGTCGGAGCCGTGGGCCTGGCCGCGCTTGAAGCCGGTGGGCGAGCCGTACAGCACCCTGTTGCCCCACTCGCCGTCGCCGTAGTAGTCGTTCATGGCGATATCGGCGCGGCCGTCGCCGTTGATGTCGCCGACGGCCTTGGGCACGACCGGGCCCTTCACGGAGCGCGGGCCGTCGATGCAGCTCTCGGGCTTGTCGGGCTCCGGCGAGCAGTTCTGACCGTCCTCGCCGTAGCCCCACCACTGCGACTTGTCCATGAAGTCCAGGGTCGCGGTGGGCTTGGCGGTGCGGGATATCGGGCCCTTCCACAGCTTGGCCCGCTGGTCGACGGGGTCGTCACCGTGGGACGTCACGGTGGCGAACAGCGCCAGGTCGGTCTTGCCGTCGCCGTCGAAGTCGCCCGCCTGCGGGGCGTGACCGTACGTGTTGATCTTCGTGCCGGTGACGAGGCCGGACGCGGAACCCCACATGATCACGGCACCGGCGTCCCGCCAGCCGGTGCCGATGACCAGGTCGGTGTAGCCGTCGCCGTCCAGGTCGCCCTTGGTGAAGGAGCGGCCGAACTCCTGCTTGGTGGCGGCGAGGCCGGGCACGCCGTCGGTGGAGCGGCTTATGAGCTTCTTGTGGGCGGGGTCGAGGCCGTTCTTGGAGCCGTAGGTCACCGCCACGTATCCGGCCTTCTTCTTGCCGGAGACGGTGGCGCCCGGGGCGCCGACGACCAGGTCGGCGTAGCCGTCGCCGTTGAAGTCGTCGGTCGCCTTGGCGGCGGCGGCCTTCTGGGCGGCGGGGGTGGCGGCCTCGGCCGGGCTCTGGCCGAGGGACCAGATCGTCAGCCCACCCGTCAGCAGGGACATGGCGACCAGGGGCGTGGTGAGACGGGCTCGGCGACGTGCTCGAGACATAGGGCTTCCATATTCCTTTGATCGAAGGTCGGCGGCATGCGTCCGTCGGGAATTCACCGCCGGTTCATCCCCCTTGACCTTCGACGCCTCCCAAAGGTTGCACGGCGCCTCGGGAGTCTCCGGGGGCTTCGGGTGTGGCTACCACCGACGGGCGGCCCGGTGTCGAGGGGGGGCGCCGGAGACACGGCTGCCCCGGTTGACATGCAGCCGCATGGCTGCCTATCGTTTTAGGCAGCTGAAAGGCTGCCTATGGGAGGGCGAGGATGGACAACCGGATGGACGAGGTCTTCAAGGCGCTGGCCGACAGCAGTCGCAGGCGGCTGCTCGACAGCCTGAACGCCCGCAACGGCCAGAGCCTGCGCGAGCTGTGCTCGGGGCTCGACATGGCCCGGCAGTCGGTGAGCAAGCACCTGGCCCTCCTGGAGGAGGCCCGTCTCGTCACCACCGTCCGGCGGGGCAGGGAGAAGCTCCACTACCTGAACGCCGAGCCCATCAACGCCATCGCCGACCGCTGGATCAGCCGCTACGACCGCGCGCGGGCACACGCGCTCGCCGATCTCAAGCAAGCATTGGAGAGCACCGCCATGAGCAGCACCGACACCACCGCGTTCGTCTACACCACGTACATCAGGACCACCCCCGAGAAGCTCTGGCAGGCCCTGACCGACCCGGTCTTCACCCGCCGCTACTGGGGCCTGGAGTTCGTCACGGACTGGAAGCCCGGCTCGGTCATGGCCTGGGAGGGGCGCGGCCTGACCGGCCCCGACCCCGAGCAGGTCGTCCTGGAGTGCGACCCCTACCGGAAGCTCTCCTACACCTGGCACACGTTCACGCCCGGCTTCGCCAAGGCGGTGGACCTGGACGACGAGACGTTCGCGAAGCTCACCGCCGAGAAGCGCTCCAAGGTGTCGTTCGACATCGAGCCGCAGGGGGAGACCGTCAAACTCACCGTCGTCCACGACGGCTTCGACCCCGGCAGCACCCTCCTGGAGATGATCCAGGACGGGTGGGCCGCGCTCCTCTCCAGCCTCAAGACCCTCCTGGAGACGGGCGAGGAACTCCCGGACCCGGCCGAGCGGGACGCCTGAGGCACGGCGCCCCCCGGTCGGTATGGAGGTAGCCTGACCGGGGAGGTGGGGGGAATGCGGGAGGCGGACCCCGGGCTCTTCGGGCCCTCGTCGGTGACGTGGCAGATGCACGGTGACCCCATGATGTGGGTCGCGGGCGTACGCGCCCTGTACCTCCAGGCGCTGCACCCGCGCGCCGTGCGCGGCGTCATGCAGAACTCCGACTTCCGCAAGGACGCCTGGGGCCGTCTGATGCGCACCGCGGGCTTCGTCGGCACCACGACGTACGGCACCACCGAGGCCGCCGAGAAGGCCGGCGCCCGGGTGCGCAAGATACACACGATGCTGTCGGCGACCGACCCGGACACGGGGGAGCGCTACTGCGTCGACGAACCCGAGCTGCTCCTGTGGGTGCACTGCGCCGAGATAGATTCCTACCTCCACGTCGTCCGCCGCTCCGGCTTCCGGCTCAGTGCCGCGGCCGCCGACCGGTACGTCGCCGAACACCGCGAGAGCGCCCGCCTGGTGGGCCTCGACCCCGCCCGCGTACCGGCGTCGACGGCCGAACTCGCCGCGTACTTCGCGAAGGTGGCCCCCGACCTCGCGGCCGGAGCGGAGGCGCGCGTCGTCGACGACTTCCTGCGACGGCCGCCCACCACGCCGCTGCTCGTCCCGGCGCGCGCCCTGCTGTGGCGGCGCGTGGCGAACCTCGCCTACGCGTCGCTGCCCCGGCACGCCCACGCGCTGTACGGAAGGCCCGCCCCGCCGCCCGCGACGGTGACGCGCCGCCTCGTCACCATGGGCACCGTGCTGCGCTGTGTTCCCGCCCGTCTGCGCTGGCAGTTGCCGCCCAAGCACATCCTGCGCGCCATGGCCCGGCTCGGCCCGGGCAGCCGCCCCGCGTCGTACAAAGTCGACAGACTGGACGCCATACTGGACGGGCCGGGGAGGGCGCGACGACGCGACGGGGGCGACAGCACGAGATGCCAGAGTCGGGGGACACCAGGCTGATCCAGGGCCGGTACCAGCTGCTCGACCTGATCGGCCGCGGCGGCATGGGCGAGGTGTGGCGGGCCCGCGACGAATCGCTCGGCCGCAGGGTCGCCGTCAAGTGCCTCAAGCCGCTCGGCCCCCAGCACGACGCGGCGTTCACCCGGGTCCTGCGCGAGCGCTTCCGGCGCGAGGCCAGGGTCGCGGCCGCGCTCCAGCACCGCGGCATCACCGTCGTGCACGACTTCGGCGAGTGCGACGGCGTCCTGTTCCTGGTGATGGAGCTGCTCGAAGGGCGCAACCTCAGCCAGCTCCTGGAGGACAACCGGCAGCACCCGCTGCCCGTCGCCGACGTCGTGGACATCGCCGACCAGGTCGCGTCCGCACTCGCCTACACGCACGAACAGGGCATCGTGCACCGCGACCTGAAGCCCGCGAACATCATGCGGCTCCGCGACGGCACGGTGAAGATCTGCGACTTCGGCATCGCCCGGCTCGGCGCCGACATCGGCCTCACCTCACGCCTGACCAACACCAACATCGCCATGGGCACCCCGCACTACATGTCCCCCGAGCAGATCAGCGGCGCCGAGGTCGACCAGCGCAGCGACCTGTACTCCTTCGGCTGCGTCCTGTACGAACTGGCCACCGGGGCACCGCCGTTCGACCTGGACGACGCGTGGGCGATCCTCGTCGGCCACCGCGACACCGAGCCCGAGCCGCCGCGCCGCCGCCGCGGCGAACTCCCCGAGTTCTTCGACCGGATCGTCCTCGACCTGCTCGCCAAACACCCCGACCAGCGGCCCGGCGACGCCCGCGAGCTGGGCCGCCGCATCGCCGCCGGCCGCGGCGCGCAGCCGAACCGGTCCGCCTACGTGCCCACGGTCGTCAGCCAGCCCCTGCGCCGCACCCAGCACCCGCCTCCCGGACGCCCCGCGCCCGACCGCCCCGCGTCCGACCGGTCCTCGCCCGGCAGGGCCGAGCCGTCCCTGCCGCCGTGGACGCGCGGCATGACCACAGGACACAAGGCGACCGGCGCGCGCCCCCTGCGCCTGAGCCCGCCCGACGCGGCCGCGGGCCTCACCGGCGAGTGGATCCCGCGCCCCACCGGACGCCACACCGTCGTGCCGCGGCCCGCCGCGGTCCGGTCCACCCCGCCGCCGGACGTCCTCGCCGCCCTCGCCGGCCGCCACAACGCGGGCCTGAGCCTCGGCCGCCTCGGCCGCTGGGCGGAGGCGGGCGAGGTGCACCGCGCCGTCGCCGCCGAGCGCGAGCACGTCCTCGGCCCCGACCACCCCGACACCCTCGCCAGCCGGTACGAGGTCGGGTTCACGCTCAGCCGCACCGGTCGGCCCGCCGACGCCCTGCGCGAGTACGTGCGCGTGGCCGAGGGCCGCGAGCGCGCGCTCGGCGACACCCACGTGGACACGCTCGCCGTCCGCCAGGAGATGGCGTACGTCCTGGGCCAGCTCGGCCGGCACTTCGAGGCCCACCAGGTGTACACATCAGTGCTCGCCGTGCGGGAGCGCATCGCGGGCCCCGACCACCCCGACACCCTGCGCTGCCGCCACAACCTCGCCTTCAACCTCAGCCGCCTCGGCCGCCTGGAGGACTCCTACCGGCTGGCCCGCGACGTCGCCGCCGCCCGCGCCCGCGTCCTCGGCCCCACCCACCCCGACACCCTCGTCACCCGCTACGAAGTGGCGTACACCCTGAGCCAGTTGGGACGCTGGCCGGAGGCGCTGCACACCTACCGCGAGGTCGCAGAGGCCCGCGCGAGGGCCCTCGGCGCCGACCACCCCGACACCCTCGCCGCGCGCTACGAAGTCGGCATCAGCCTCGGCCGCCTGGGCCGCAGCGCCGAGGCCCTGGAGCTGTACCGCGCCCTCATCGAGGACCGCACCCGCGTCAACGGCCCCGCCGACCCCGAGACCCTGCGCGCCCGACACGGCCTCGGCGTCAACCTCGGCCGCCAGGGCCGCTGGGAGGAGGCCCTTGCCGAGGCCCGCGACGTGTGCGCCGTACGCGAGCGCGTCCTCGGCGCGGACCACCCCGACACCCTCGTCAGCCGCCGCGAGATCGCCGTCGGCCTCGGCTGGCTCGGCCGCTGGGGGGACGCGCTCACGGCCTACCGCCACGTGGCTGCGGCCCGCGAGCGCGTCCTCGGCGCCTGCCACCCGGACACGCTCGCCAGCCGCAACGACGAGGCCCACTGCCTGGAGCAGCTCGGCCGCGGCGCGGAGGCGGTCGCCCTGTACCGCAGGGTGGCGGCCCTGCGCCAGCAGCGGGCCACGGGCGACCACTGAAACGACAACCGATCCGTGCTACGAAGAGGCATGCGACCCAGCTATGACGCCGTCGTGATCGGCGGCGGCCACAACGCGCTGGTGGCCACCGCCTACCTCGCCCGCGCGGGGCACTCCGTGCTGCTCCTGGAACGCCTCGGCCGCCACGGCGGGGCCGCCGTGTCCAGCCGGCCGTTCCCCGGCATCGACGCCCGCCTTTCCCGCTACTCGTACCTGGTGAGCCTGTTGCCCAGGAAGATCGTCCGCGATCTGGACCTGGACTTCCGGGTCCGCACCCGGGACGTGTCGTCGTACACGCCCACCGTCCGCGACGGGCGCCCCACCGGGCTCCTGGTGGGCGGCGGCGAGTCCCGCACGCGGGCCTCCTTCGCCCGGCTGACCGGCGACGACCGGGCGTACGAGGCCTGGCGTGACTTCTACGCGCTGACCGCCCACGCGGCACGGCGGATCTTCCCCACGCTCACCGAACCGCTGCCGGACAAGGCGGAGCTGCGGCGCGCCGTCGACGAAGACACCGTCTGGCGCACCCTGTTCGAAGAGCCGATCGGCCGGGCCATCGAGGCCCGCTTCACCGACGACCTGGTGCGCGGCGTCGTGCTCACCGACGCCCTCATCGGCACCTTCGCCGACGCCCACGACCCGGACCTGCGGCAGAACCGCTGCTTCCTCTACCACGTCATCGGCGGCGGCACCGGCGACTGGAACGTCCCCGTCGGCGGCATGGGCACGCTCACCCGCGCCCTCGCCGACCGCGCCCTGGCCGCGGGCGCCGAGCTGCTCACCGGCCACGAGGTCACACGTGTGGAGACCGACGGCCGCCTCGCCGAGGTGTCCTACCGCACCGCGGACGGCGACGGCACGGTGGCCGCCCGGCACGTCCTCGTCGGCACCTCGCCGCACGAACTCGCCGCCCTCACCGGGCAGGCGCCGCCCGCCCCCGCCGAAGGCGCCCAGCTCAAGGTCAACATGGTGCTGAAGCGACTCCCCGGGCTCCGCGACACCTCCGTGGACCCCCGCCAGGCCTTCGCCGGGACCTTCCACATCGCGGAGGGTTACGAGGACCTTGCGCGGGCCCACGCCGAGGCCGCGGCCGGCGCGCCGCCCTCGGCACCTCCCTCCGAGATCTACTGCCACTCCCTGACCGACCCCACGATCCTCGGCCCCGACCTGGCCGAGCGCGGCTACCAGACCCTGACCCTCTTCGGCCTGCACACTCCGGCCCGCCTGTTCACCGAGGCCACCAACGCCACGGCCCGCGACGCGCTCCTCGCCGCCACCCTCGCCCAGCTCGATACGCACCTGGCCGAACCGATCGCCGACTGCCTGGCCACCGACGCGGACGGCCGCCCCTGCATCGAGGCGAAGACGCCCCTGGACCTGGAGCGCGAGCTGCGCCTGCCCGGCGGCAACATCTTCCACGGGGACCTCGCCTTCCCCTACGCGGACGACGCCGACAGCGCCGTCGGCCACGAGGACCGCTGGGGCGTGGCCACCGCCTACCCGAACGTCCATCTGTGCGGCGCGGGCGCGCGCCGCGGCGGCGGCGTCAGCGGCATCGCGGGCCACAACGCCGCGATGGCGGTCCTGGAGCGCTGATCAGCGGGGACCCGCGCTGGTGTACGGTCGGTTCCGCCCGCCACGGGCGGGGCCGACGAGCGCCCCGGAGGTGTGAAGGAAACGAGAGGTGCTCACCATGGCTGCCCGACGAGACGGCCGCCGCGCGGACACGCCGACCTTCACCGAGCAGGTCCGCCGCCGCCAGCTCATCGAGTGCACGATTGACCTGATCTCCACCAAGGGCTACCCGGCGACGTCCCTTTCGGCCATCGCCGAGCAGGCCGGTCTGTCCAAGGCCGCGGTCCTCTACCACTTCGCCTCCAAGGACAACCTCACGCAGGCCACGCTGGCCCACGTCCTGGAGGAGTTCACCGCGTACGTCGGCGAGCGCGTCGCGGCGGCGCCGGACCCGCGCGCCGCCGTGGTCGCCCACGTCCGCGCCATGGTCGGCTACCAGCGGGAGAACCGCCGCCACGTCCGCGTCATCACCGAGATGCTCCTCGACGACCACGGCGGCACCCGGCTGAAGACGCCCGGAAGCCACGACACGGCGGGCCGCTGGCAGGGTCTCGCGGACCTGCTCGCCGCGGGCCAGGCGGCCGGGCACTTCCGGCTGTTCGACCCCGTCACGACCTCCTTGGCCGTCGGCGGCGCCATCGACGGCGTCATCAGCCACTGGCTGGCCCACCCCGACCTCGACCTGCACGCGGCCGAGGAGGAACTGGTGGACTTCACCCTGTACGCGATCGACCGGCGCTGACGCGGGCTCCTGTCACCCGTCCTTGCCCATGACCTTGCGCACGGCGTCACGGGTGCGGTCGACGAGCAGCGCGAGCGGCCCCAGGGCCGCGTTCGCGGTGGCCGACTCCACGCCCGGGTGCGGGCGCGTGGGTGCCATGGCCTCCGCCGCGCGCACCCCCGCCGCCATGGCGGTGAGACGGCTGGACGGGGTGTGCCGCCGCACATGGGGGAACTCGTACCGCTCCTCGGCGCGGGCGTGTCGCGTCACCTCGGCGCGCAGCACGGCGAGGGCGGGCAGGAACTTGGGGTCCTCCGGGTCCACGCCGTCGAGGCGGGAGAGCAGCTCCTTGGCCTCCTTCTCCTCCGTGAGCCGCTCCCGCACGATGTCGCGGCCACCCGCGAACGCCGTGCGGGCGAAGGGGTGCAGCACCTCCTCCTCGGCCGTCTCGTGCACCGCGAGCAGCCGTACGAGACGGCGGAAGGCGGCGCGGCGCTCGTCGCCCGTGGTGGCTTCCACCTCGTCGAAGAGGGTGCGGATGTCGCCGTGCTGCCGCATGAGCAGGGTGACGACGTCGCCGTCGCTCGCGGGTGTGTCAGGCATGGCGGTTCCTCTCGCGGGACGCGGTGTCGGGGTGGGCGCCGGCGGGCTGTGAGCGGTACTCGCGCCCGAACAGGTCGTGGTGCTGCGCCATGACGCGCTCGCTGGGGGGCTCCTCGCCGCCGTGGACCCGCTCCTGGAGGCGCTGGAACCGCTCGTGTGCCTCCCGTACGTAGCCGGTGCCGAGGGTGGTCAGGTCCATCTGGGTGTCCAGGAGGCCGCGTACGTACTCTTTGTTGGGCTCGAAGGTCAGCACGTTCGGCAGCTCGGGCGCGAGGACCTCCTGCGGGTCGCGGCCGTCGTGCCGGCGCATCAGGTCACAGGCGACGCGCAGGTGTTCCAGCTCCATGTTCAGGTGCAGCTCCCAGACCGCCTTCACCTTGGGGTCGGTCTCCTGCTCCAGGAAGGAGTGGTAGAGGTAGCACTCGTTGTACTCGTGGGTGACGAGCTGCTCCCACCACGTCTCACCGGGGTCGACGAGCGACTCGTAGTGGGTGACGTGCTCCTCCTCGATGAGTGCGATCTCCTGATAGAGCTGGCGCGCGATCGGCTCCATGTACTGCGGGCCGACGTTCATGTAGAAGTTCATGGTCTGCTGCTCGGCGGACATGACGGTCAGCGCGTGCAGCTTGGACAGCGGCTGTGCGGTGGCGCGGTCGTAGGGCGCCCGGACGTTGTCCTCGGGGTGCCGGTGGTGGAGCTTGGTGGGGCGGCCCGGCATGACCTCGGTGAGCTGCTCGACGATCGCGTCGGCCTTGCGGTGCTCGATCATCTCGTAGAGGTTCGCGTACCGGAACAGGTGGTCGAAGTCCTCCAGGACGCCGAACTGGTAGGCCTGCCGCAGCTCCGGGTCGGGCTCCGAGCGCGCCACCCAGGCGGTGAGGTCCACGGCGACCTGTTCGTACGCGATGGTCGTCTCCAGGACCGAGGCGAGCCCCGGCAGGAGCCAGTTGACGGCCTTCTGCTGCTGTTGCTCGACGTACCGGACCTCGGCGAGCTGCCGGCGCACCTCCGGATCCGGACAGTGCCGGGCGAATTGATGGCTGAAGAGTGCCGCCTCGACCTCGATGCCGTTCATCACGATGATCCGGCACCGGGTGTACGGATCGCAGTGATCGGGGTCGATCGGCTCCACGTCCAGCTCGCGCCAGGAGCGTATCTGGCGGTCAAGCGGAATGCCTCGCTGCTCCAGGGGATTCAGGGTCATGGGGACTCCTCTGCTCGGCCGTGCCGGACAAGGCCGACGCCGGGTACCCGGGGCCCGGTGGGCGAAACGACGGGTCGGCGTGGGCCGGCCGGGGGCACCCGGATCCGGGCATGTCGGCCTGCGCCCCGCGCGGCGCGGGAGCACGCTGGAGGCATGACAGCAGAGATTGTGGTGCACCGCGCGTCCCCGTCCGGCGGCCGGCGCGTGGACGTACGTGGTGAGAACGTCGGCGTCGCCCACGGCGTGGCGGACGTGGCCGAGTTCCTGCGGCGCGCGGGCCTGGACCTCGATCCGGTGGAAGTCGCGGTGTCGCCCCTCATCGAGTGGCGCGGGGGCGGGCCGGAGGTGTGGGGGCAGGGGGGTGCCGGGCGCCGGGGGTGAAGGGCGCCCTGACACAGGGCCGTATCAGGGCCATATGACGTCACGTCATATGGCCCTGTGTCGTGTTCGGCGCGTGGCCGGGTCGCGCGTGGGTGCGCGGCGTGAAGATCACTTGCGTACATCGCGCATAAGTAGTTAGGTTAGCCTTACCTGACCGAACGGGGGGGTATGCGTGGATCGCGGGCGCCGTCCCGCCAACTCCGTTCCGTCGCCGCCCAGGTGCCGCCCGGCGCGGCATCCCGCAGACCCCGTTCGCCGTCCACGGCGCGCCCTCGCGCGCCCGGGAACGCCGTCGGTACCGAATCCCACTGGAGCCACCCGATGAACCAGACCCTGTCGCCCGAGAGGATCCGTGCCGACGTCGCGGAGCTGCTCGACTGCGACCCCGCCGAGATCGCGCCCGACGACAACCTGATGGACCACGGGCTCGACTCGGTGCGGATCATGACCCTCATCGAGCGCTGGCGCGCCGCGGGAGCGGCCACCGTCGAGTTCCCCGACCTGGCCGAGCGGCCCGAACTCGGGCACTGGACCGCCGTGTTGACCGGCGGCGCGGCATGACGCTCAAGGACCACCGGGACCGGCACCTGGAGCGCATCGCGGAGGTCCGCGCGGGCCGCCACGCGGAGAAGGTGGGCTACCCGATCCGCGTCCGCGCGACCGAGGTCGTCCGCACCGCCATGGTCGGCACCGGTCTGCTGCGGCTGACCCTGGGCGGCCCCGGCGCGGCCGGGTTCGAGGCCCACGCGCCGGACGAACACGTGAAGCTGCTCTTCCCCGAGCCGGACGGCACGCTCGCGCTGCCCGAGCCGAACGGGTCGATGCTGCGCTGGCCGCGCCCCTCGCCCACCTCGCGCGAGTACACCGTGCGCCGCTACGACCCCGTCGCGGGTGAGATCGACATCGACATCGTCCCGCACGCCGGCGGCCTCGCGTCGGACTGGGCCCACCACGTCGAGCCCGGCGCCGTCGTGCACGTCGCGGGCCCGCCCGGCGGCCTGATCGTCCCGCACGCCTACGACCGCTACCTCTTCGCGGGCGACATCACCGCGCTGCCCGCGATCGCGCGGTGGCTGGAGGAGCTGCCCAGGGACGCGCGCGGCTGGGCGTTCGTCGAAGTCACCGACGCCACGCAGGAGATCGAGCTGTCCGCGCCCGACGGCGTCGAGGTGCGCTGGCTGCACCGCGGCGACCGCCCGCCGGGCACCGGCGACGCCCTCGCGCGAGCCGTGACCGAGGTGACCGTGCCCGAGGGCGAACGGCTCTACGTGTGGGTCGCGGGCGAGGCAGGGCAGATCAAGCCGCTGCGCCGCTGGGTCCGTGACGAACTGCGCCTGGAGAAGGCCGACCACGACATCACCGGTTACTGGAAGCGCGGCGTCGCCGACTTCGACGACGAGCACGACCACTGACCGTCCCTTCCCTCCCCACGGCCGCCCCACGAGGCGGCCTCCCCGAACGAGCAAGGAGCATTACATGTCGATACGCAGACCGTCGGCAGTCCACAGCCTGGCCGGCGCCGTCGCGCTGGGCCTGGTCCTGACCGGATGCGGGTCGTCCAAGGACGGGTCGGACGCCTCAAGCGAGGGCAAGACCCGGGTGTTCGCCGCGGACAACGGCAAGATCAAGATCCCGGTCGAGCCGAAGCGCGTGGTCGCCACCGGCTACGCCGTGCCCGCCATGATCGAGGCCCACGCGCCGCTCGTCGGCATCTCGTCGTGGAAGCGCGGCGAGCCCATGATGAGCAAGAGGGACCTGGCCGCCTACAAGAAGGTCCCCAAGGTCGCGGGCGAGGCCGCCACCGAGACCAACTACGAGGCCATCGCCGAGGCCAAGCCCGACCTGATCATCATCGGCGTCCCCGCCCCCGTCCTCGGCGACATCGACGTCAAGCGCCTGGAGTCCATCGCCCCGGTCGTGGCGATCGGCCCGACCGTGCCGTCCGCGTGGCGCGAGCTGTCCCGCAAGCAGGCCGACGCTGCGGGCTCGCTCGAGCGCTTCGACTCCCTCCAGTCCAAGTACGAGGCCAAGGCCGCCGGGCTGGCCAAGAAGTACAAGAACGTGCTGCCCAAGCTCAAGCTCGGCCACCTCGGCGCCTACGGCGAGGTCGCCAAGGGCACCTTCCAGCGCGAGTTCGGCCGTTCCTGGGGCACCAACATCGCCGAGGACGTCGGCGCGAAGTACTACGGCAAGGTCAAGAAGCCGGGCCCCGGCTCGCGCGCGGTCAGCGAGTACCCCTCCATCGAGGAGCTGCCTGCCTCGCTGCGCGACGCCGACGCCATCACGTACTCGGTGATGGCCGACGGCAGCGTCCCGAAGTCCGTCCAGTACGTCATGGACTCGAAGCTGTGGAAGAACCTCCCCGCCGTCAAGGCGAAGAAGACCTTCCCGATCCGCTACACCGAGGCCGCGACCTACGGGCAGGCCATGCAGACCCTGGACGCGATCGACGAGTCGTTCGCTCCGCTCCTGAAGCGGTGACCGTCGCGGGCCGCGCGTCCGATGCGGCACCCACCGAGCCCGCCGAGAAAGACCTGCATCGGGTCGGGCTGCTCGTCGGCGGCCTGGTGCTGCTCGCGGCCGTCGCCGTGATCAGCATCGGCGTCGGCACCCGCTCGGTGTCGCCCACGGAGGTCGTACGGGCGCTGTTCGACTTCCAGGGCACCGACGACCACCTGGTCGTACGGGACGTCCGGGCGCCCCGCGCGCTGCTCGCCGTCGCCGTGGGCGCCGCCCTCGCGGTGGCGGGCGCGCTGATCCAGACGCTGGCCCGCAACCCACTGGCCGAGCCCGGCATCCTCGGGGTCACCGCGGGCGCCGGGTTCGCCATCACCATCGGCTCCGCCCTCGGCCTGGCCGGCGGGCAGGTGGGCGAACTGGGCTTCGCCGTCACGGGTTCCGTGCTCGCGGCCCTGCTCGTCACCGCCGTCGGACGGCACTCACCGCTGCGCCTGGTGCTCGCGGGCGTCGCCCTCACCGCGGTCCTCAACGGCGTCGCCCTCGGCCTGCGCCTGATCCTCCCGGACGCCTTCGACACCTACCGCTTCTGGTCGGTCGGCTCGCTCGCGGGCCGGGAACAGGCGCCGCTGGCGTGGCCGTTGACCGCGATCGCGGTGTGCCTGCTCGGCGCGCTGCTGCTGAGCCGGGCCCTGAACGTCGTCAGCCTCGGCGAGAGCGTGGCGCACACCCTGGGCACGAGCGTGGTCCGCGTGCGGGCCGCCGCCCTCGTGCTGATCACCGTGCTCAGCGGGGCGGCCACGGCGGTGGCCGGGCCCATCCTGTTCGTCGGCCTGATCGTGCCGCAGCTCGTCCGCAAGCCCGCCGGGGGCTCCGTGCCGTGGCTGATCCTCTACACGATGGTGCTCGGCCCGATCCTGCTCCTCGTCGCCGACATCGGCTCCCGGGTCCTGCTGCCCACCGGCGAGGTGCCGGTGGCCATCGTGACCGCCTTCCTCGGCGGACCCATGCTGATCTGGGCGGTCCGCCGCCACGGGGCGGGGGCACTGTGAACACGCACGACACGACCGCCGTACGCACCCGGCGGGGGAGCGCGGTGAGCGCGCTCGGCCTGCGGGTCGAACGCCGCACGGTGGTGCTCGTCGCGGTACTGACCGCGCTGATCCTGGCCCTCGGCCTGGTGGGGCTCTGCTACGGCGCGTCCTGGTCGACCCCCAGGGAGGTCTTCGCCGCGCTGAGCGGGGCCGAGCCCTCCGTGGTGATCCGCGACTGGCGCCTGCCGCGGGTCCTGGCCGCCCTCGTCTTCGGCGCCGCCCTCGGCGTGGCCGGGGCCCTCTTCCAGAACCTCACCCGCAACCCCATGGGCAGCCCGGACGTGATCGGCCTCGACGCCGGTGCCTACACCGGCGCCCTGGTCGCCCTCACCGTCCTCTCGGGCACCTCCGCGCAACTGGCCGCGGGCTCGGTGCTCGGCGGGCTCGTCGTCGCCGCCGTGATCTACCTCCTCGCCTACGACCGGGGCTTCTCCGGGCTGCGCCTCGTGGTGATCGGCGTCGCCGTCAACGCCATGGTGACCGCGCTCAACTCGTGGATCGTGCTGCGCGCCGAGCTGGATGTCGCCATCGCCGCCGTCGGCTGGAGCGCGGGTTCCCTCAACGACGTGGACTGGGACGACGTGGGCATCCCCTTCACGGTCATCGGCGTCCTGCTGGTCCTGATCGCCACCCAGGCCCACGCCATGCACCAGGCGTCGCTCGGTGACGCCGTCGCCGCGACCACCGGGGTCGGCCTCGACCGGCTGCGCCTCCTCATGGTCCTCGTCGGCGTCGGCTGCACGGCCACGGTGACCGCGGTCGCCGGACCGATCACGTTCATCGCCCTGGCCGCCCCGCAGATCGGCCGCAGGCTGGCGGGCGCGCCCGGCGTGCCGCTGCTGCCCGCCGCGCTGACCGGCGCGGTCCTGCTGCAAGGCGCGGACCTGATCGCCCAGATGCTGCTCGCGCCCGTCTCCCTGCCGGTCGGCGTGGTGAGCACCGCGATCGGCGGCTGCTACCTGATCTGGCTGCTTACCAAGGAGGTGAGGCGCGCGTGACCGCACGCCTGACCGCGCGGGACATCACCCTGCGCTACGGGGACCGCGTGGTCTCCACCCGGCTGAGCCTCGACGTCCCCGACGGCGCGTTCACCGCCATCGTGGGCCCCAACGCCTGCGGGAAGTCGACCCTGTTGCGGGCGCTCGTACGTCTGCTGCGCCCCGGCGCCGGCCAGGTCGCGCTGGACGGCCGCGAGGTCGGCGGCTACGCGCCCAAGGCCCTGGCCAAGCAGCTCGGCTTCCTGCCGCAGGATCCGCTGGCCCCCGAAGACATCAAGGTCCGCCAGCTGGTGGCCCGGGGACGCTTCCCCCACCAGTCGCTCCTCGCCCTGTGGTCGCCCCGGGACGAGGAGGCCGTCACCGCGGCCCTGGCCGCCGCGGGCGTCGCCGACCTGGCCGACCGGCTGGTGCAGGAGCTGTCCGGCGGTCAGCGCCAGCGGGTCTGGATGGCCATGGTGCTCGCCCAGGAGACCCCGTACCTGCTGCTCGACGAGCCGACGTCGTTCCTGGACATCACCCACCAGTACCAACTGCTCGGCCTGCTGGCCAGGCTGCGCGACGAGGGCCGCACGGTCATCGCCGTCCTGCACGACATCAACCAGGCGTGCCGCTTCGCCGACCACCTGGTCGCCATGAAGGACGGCCGGGTGGTCGCCGAGGGCGAGCCCGGCACCGTCGTGGACGCCGCGCTGATCAAGGACGTGTTCGACCTGCCGAGCATCATCGTCCCCGACCCCGTGACGGACACGCCGATGGTCGTCCCCACACTGCAAGGAGAGTGAATTGAGCACCGCACGCGTGTCCTCGGACGGGCTGCTCGACCTGACGAGGGCCCAGCTGGGCATCTGGAACGCCCAGCGCCTCGAACCGGATTCGCCGTACTACGTGGTCGGCGACGTCGTGGAGATATCCGGCGAGGCGCCGGTCGACGTGGACGCCCTGGTCGAGGCGGTCCGCGCCACCACCGCGGAAGCCGAGACGCTGCGGCTGCGGGTGCGCGAGACGCCGGACGGACCGCGGCAGTCGGTCAGCGACGAGCCGGTCAGGGCGCCCCAGGTGCTCGACGTCAGCGGCGAGGCCGACCCCGCCGCCGCGGCGGCCGCGCTCGTCGACGCCGAGCGCGCGCGGGCGGGCGAGACATGTCGAGGCATGGTAGAACGAACGCTCTATTCACGCGCGGTCATCAAACTCTCCGACCGCGAGGTCTGGTACACCCAGCTCGGCCACCACCTGATCTTCGACGGCTACACCGCCGCGATGCTCGCCCGGCGCACCGCCGCCCGCTACACGGCCCTCGTGCGCGGCACCGAGCCGCCCGAGTCGACCTTCGGCTCCTTCGCCGACCTCGTCGCCGCCGACCGGGCCTACCGGGACAGCGACCGGTCGGCAAAGGACCGCGCGTACTGGGTCGAGCGGTTCACCCCGCTGCCCGACCTCGGTGACGCCGACACCGCCGCCGGTCCTCCCGACCGCACCCTGACCGCCCGCGCGGTCGTCCCGGCCGATGAGGTGGCCCGCTTGCGCGCGTTCGCCGACGAGGCGGGCGTCACCTGGGGCGAGGCGCTGATCGCCGGGTACGCGGCGTTCCTGCACCGCATGCTGGGCCGCACCGACGTGGTGTTCGCGCTGCCCCTGATGTGCCGTACGGGCTCGACCGAACTGCGCACCCCCGCCATGGCGGTGAACGTGCTGCCGCTGCGGGTGACCGTGCGCCCCGCCGACGGCCTCGGCGAGCTGGGCCGGCGCGTCGCCGCCGCCATGAAGGAGATGCGCGACCACCAGCGGTACCGCGGCGAGGACCTGCCCCGGGACCTCGGCGTGCCCGGCGCGGGCGCGCTCCTCCACGGCCGCGGCATCAACCTCAAGGCGTTCGACCTCACCCTCGACTTCGCCGGGTCCACCGGTGTGATGCGCAACGTCGCGGGCGGCCCGCCGGAGGACATGGGCCTGAGCGTCCTGCCCACCCGCGACGGCGGCCTGCTCCTCGGCTTCGAGGTCGACGCCCGCACCAACGACCAGGCCGCGGTCGACGGCAAGCTGACCGGCTTCAGGACCCTGCTCGCCGGGCTCACCGAAGGCCTGCCCGTGGGGGGCGTCGCCCTGACCGACGACGTGGACCGGCTCCTCGCGGACTGGGCCACCCCCGCCCTGCCCGGCACCCCCGTGGACGTGCCGACCGCCTTCGCCGCGACGGCCGCCGCCGACCCCGCCCGCACCGCCCTGGTGTGCGGCGCCGAGCGGCTCTCCGCCGGGGATCTGGCGGGCCGGGTGCACCGCGTCGCCCGCGCGCTGCGGGCCCGCGGGATCGGGCCCGACGACCTCGTGGCCCTGGCCCTTCCGCGCTCCGCCGACCTGGTGGTCGCGCTGCTCGCGGTCCTCGACGCGGGCGCCGCGTTCCAGCCCCTGGACGCCGCGCACCCCGCCGAGCGGCTGCGCGAGCTGATCGACGACACCCGCCCGGCGCTCGTCCTCACCGACGGCACGCTCGACGGGCTGCCCTGGGCCACCCTCCTGGAGGAGGCCACCGGGCTGTCCGCCGCTCCGCTGCGGGACGACGAACTGGCCGCGCCCCGCCACCCCGAGCACCTCGCCTACGTGATCCACACCTCCGGCTCGACCGGCCGCCCCAAGGGCGTCCTCGGCCGGGCCGGCGGCCTCGCCGCGCTCCTTCACCACCAGCGGGCCACCGTCGTCGCCGAGGCCGAGGGGGCCGCGGGCAGACCGCTGCGCGTCGCCCACACGTATTCCTTCGCCTTCGACTCCGCCTTCGACCACCTGGTGTGGCTGCTGTGCGGGCACGAACTGCACGTCTACGACGCCGAGACCACGCGCGACGCCGACGCCCTGCTCGCCGCGTACGCCCGCGACGGCATCGACGTCGTGGACACCACGCCGTCGATGGCCGCGCCACTGGTCGACGGCGGCCTGCTCGACCTGCGCCCGACCCTGCTCGTCCTGGGCGGCGAGGCCACCCCGCCCGCGCTGTGGCGGCGCGTCGCCGCCTCGGGGATCGCCGCGCGCAACATGTACGGGCCCACCGAGGCGACCGTGGACGCCACCACCGCGCGGGTCACGGGTGAGGAGCCCACGATCGGCCATCCGCTGGCGGGCACCCGGATCCTCCTGCTCGACCACGCGCTGCGACCGGTGCCGCACGGCACGGTGGGCGAGCTGTACCTGGCGGGCCCGCATCTGGCCCGCGGCTACCTCGGCAGGCCCGGGGCGAGCGCCGAACGCTTCGTCGCCGACCCGTTCGGCGCGCCGGGGCAGCGGATGTACCGCACCGGCGACCAGGCCCGATGGGTGGCGGGGCGCGGACTGGAGTACCTGGGCCGCGGCGACGGCCAGCTCAAGATCCGAGGCCACCGCGTGGAGACCGGCGAGGTGGAGGCCGCGCTCGGCGCGGTGCCCGGCGTCACCGCGGCGGCCGCCACGGTGCGTTCGTCCCGCCTGGTCGGCTACGTCGTGTCCACCACGGCCACCGGCGACGCCGTGCGCGCCCACCTGGCCGAGCGCCTGCCCGAGCACATGGTGCCCGCGGCGGTGGTGGTCCTCGACGCGCTGCCCGTGACGCCCAACGGCAAGCTCGACCGCGCCGCCCTGCCCGCGCCCGCGGCCACCGGCGGCGGCCGGGAGCCGCGCACCGAGCGGGAGCGGCTGCTGTGCGCCGTCCTCGCCGAGGTGTTCGACGCCGAACGGGTCGGCGTGGACGACGACTTCTTCACCCTCGGCGGCGACAGCATCACCGCCATCACCGTCAGCAGCCGACTGCGGGCCAAGGGCTTCGAGCTGCGACCTCGCGATCTGCTTGCCCGCCGCAGCTTCGCCGCCCTGGCCGCCTCCGCCGACACGGTGGACGACGGCATCCCGCTGACGGAGCTGACGGACGACCCCACCGGGCCCGTGCCCGCGCCGCCGATCGTACGGGGCCTGCTCGACCCGCACCCGGACGTGGACACCGTCGCCGGATACGCCCAGTGGACCGCCCTGCGCGTCGGTGAACTCGCCTACGGAGACCTGGCCAAGGGCGTCCAGAGCGTGCTCGACCACCACGACGCGCTGCGGCTGCGCGCGGACGACGGCCTGGAGGTGCTGCCCCGCGGGGCGGTGCGCGCCGTCGTCAACGAGGTGCACGGCGAGGACGTGACCGCCCTTGCCGAGCGCCTCGCGGGCGAACTCGACCCGCGCTCGGGGGACCTGCTGCGCGCCACCCTGGTGCGGACCGCCGACGGCACCCCCGACCGCCTGGTCGTCGTCGTGCACCACCTGGCCATGGACGGCGTCTCCTGGCGCGTCCTGCTGCCCGACCTGCACACGGCCTGCACCGGCGGCACCCTCGCCCCGGCCGGCGCGTCCTGGCGGCGGCACGCGACGCTCCTCGCCGCGCAGGGCACCTCCGGCGCGCGACGCGGCGAACTCGACCACTGGCGCAGCGCGCTCGACGCCGCGCCCCGCCTGGGCGCCCGGCCCCTGGACCAGACCCAGGACACGGTCGCCACCGCCCACCGCTCGGTCACCGTGGCCTCGGCCGAGACCACCGAAGCCGTCCTGACCACCCTGCCCGCGGCCTACCGCGCCGGAGTCGACGAGGTCCTCCTCGCCGCGCTCGTCCTCACCCTGCGCACCTGGGGCGTCGGCGGCGACGCGGTGACCGTGACGATGGAGGGCCACGGCCGCGAACACCTCGACCTGGCCCGCACCGTCGGCTGGTTCACCAGCGAGTACCCGGTGCGCGTGCCCGCCTCCGGAGACGTGGGACGGCTGCTGCGCGCCGCCAAGGAAGCACGGCGCGCCGTCCCCGACGGCGGCGTCGGCTACGGCGTCCTGCGCCACCTCGACCCCGAGGCCGGGCCCGGCCTCGCGGCGACCCCGCCGCCGGACGTGCTCCTCAACTACCTGGGCCGCTTCGCCCCGCTGACCGGAACCGGCTGGCGCCTGCCGGAGCGGGACGCCTTCGCCGTCACCGAACCCGAGGGCAAGGCCCTGGAGCAGGTCCTCGCCCTCAACTGCTTCGTCCACGAGGAGGGCGCACCGCGCCTCGCCGTGGAGTGGACCGCCGCCACCAAGGTGCTCCCCGCCGACGCCGTGACCGCCCTCCAGACGGCCTGGGCCGCGGCCCTCGACGCCCTCGCCGCGCACGCGCGCCACACTCCCGGCGGACTCACCCCCTCCGACCTGCCCCTCGTCGACCTCGACCAGGACGCCATCGACGCCCTCGAACGCACCGGCCGCGTCGCCGACGTCCTGCCCGCGACCCCGCTCCAACTCGGCCTGTCCTTCCACACCTTGGTCCGCGAGGCGCAGGACACCGACGTCTACGTGGTCCAGGCCGTGACGACCCTGGTCGGCGACCTCGACCCGGACCGGATGGCCGATGCCGCCCGCGAGTTGCTGCGCCGCCACCCCGCGCTGCGGGTGTACCTGGGCACCGCAGGGGACGACGTGGTGCAGGTGATCCCCGCCGACGTCGCCCTGGACTGGCGGCAGGACGACCGCTTCGAGGACGCCGCCCGCGCCGAACTCCAGCGCCCCTTCGACCCGGCGCGCCCGCCCCTGATCCGCTTCCTGCTGTCCCGCGTCGGCCCGCACGAGCACAAGCTGGTGATCACCAATCACCACGCCCTGCTCGACGGCTGGTCGATGCCGCTGGTCGGCCGCACCCTGCTCGCGATCTACGCCGAGCTGGGCGGCGGCCCCGCTGCCCCCACCGCGCCGCCGCTCCAGGAGTACTTCCGCTGGCTGGCCGGGCGGGACCACCAGGCGTCCCTCGCCGCGTGGCGGCACGCCCTTGAGGGCGTCGACGACGCGACGCGCCTCGCCCCCGCGCGCACCGTCACCGGCGTCGAGCGGCCCGGCCGCGTGACCGTCGACCTCGGCCGGGAGTTCAGCGACCGCCTCCGGGCCTTCGCCCGCGCCCAGGGCGTCACCCTGACCACCGTGCTCCAGACGGCCTGGGGCTTGCTGCTCGGCAGGCTCACCGGGCGCCGCGACGTCGTGTTCGGCTGCCCGGTGTCCGGGCGGCCCGCCGAGGTCGACGGCGTGGAGTCGATGATCGGCCAGCTCGGCACCACCATCCCGGTGCGCGTGGCCCACCCCCAGGACCGCACCGCGCGCGACCTCATGGCCGACGTACACGCCCAGAGCGTGGCCCTCGCCGACCACCACCACGTCGGCCTGCCCGCGATCCAGCGCGCGGTGGGCGTCGGCGAGCTGTTCGACACGATGCTGGTGATGGAGAACTTCCCGCTCTCCAGCCGCGAGCGCACCCCGCTCGCCCCCGGCCTCGACCTGACCGGCGTGGACATCACCGACGCCACGCACTACGCGCTCACCGTCATCGTGATCCCCGACGACGCGATCACCATCGGCCTGGGCTACCAGCCGAGCGCCTTCGCCGAGTCGACCGTGCGCGACTACGGCCGCTGGCTGCTCAACCTCCTGCGGGAGATCGTCGCCGACCCGGCACGGCCAGCGGTCCGGCTGCCCGCCCTCGACCCCGAGGAGCGGCAGCGGATGCTGCGCACCGGCACCGAGGCCGTCCCCGCCAAGGCCCGCGGCCACTGGCTGGAGGAGTTCGCCGCCTGGGTGCGCCACAAGCCCGACGCCGAGGCCCTGGTCTGCCGCGACCGCAGCCTCAGCTACGCCGAACTCGACCGCGCGGCCAACCGCCTCGCCCACGCCCTGATCGCGCGCGGCGTACGGCCCCAGGACCCGGTCGCCGTGCTGCTCGGGCGCGACATCGAGATGACCGTGGCCCTGTTCGCCGTGGCCAAGGCCGGCGCGGTGTACGTCCCCCTCGACCCGAGCTACCCGCGTGAGCGCCTGGCGTACATGCTCGACGACATCGCCCCGGCCGCCGCCGTCACGACCGGCGCCGAACTGCCCGCCGAGCGCGACATCCCGGTCCTGCGGCTCGACGAGCAGGCGACGCTCGCCGCCGTCCCCGACACCGACCCGGCCGAGGCGCGCGCCAAGCTCACCGACGACGCCCTCGCCTACGTCATCTACACCTCCGGCACCACAGGCCGCCCCAAGGGCGTCGGCGTCACCCACCGCGGCGTGCCCGACCTGATCGCCCTCCAGGAGGAGGTCGTCGGCGTCACCGAGCACGACCGGTATCTGCACTTCGCGTCGACGAGCTTCGACGTCGCGTTCTGGCAGACCATGGTGCCGCTGCTGTCCGGCGGCACCTCCGTGATCGCCCCCGAGGAAGTACGGGTCCCCGGCGACGAACTCCTCGACTACATCGTCGAGCACCGGGTGACCGGAGTGAACCTGCTGCCGTCGTTCCTGGCCGCCATGCCCGACGACCGCACCGTCGACCCCGACGTGTTCTTCGTCGTCGGCGCCGAGCGCCTCGACCCGGAGCTGGCGCGGCGCTGGGGCACGGGCCGCAAGGCACTGTTCAACGCCTACGGCCCCACCGAAGTCACCATCAACTCCGTGACCTGGCACTACGAGGCGGACGACCCCGGCCCGCTGCCGATCGGCCGCCCCGACCCGGGCGTCCGCGCCTACGTCCTCGACGGCGGGCTCCAGCCCGTCGGCGTCGGCGTCACGGGCGAGCTGTACCTCGGCGGGCCCAGCGTGGCCCGCGGCTACCTCGGCCGCCCCGGACTGACCTCCGAGCGGTTCGTCGCCGACCCGTTCGGCGTGCCGGGGGAGCGCGTGTACCGCACGGGCGACCTGGTGCGCTGGCGGCCGGACGGGCAGCTGGTGTTCCTGGGCCGCGTCGACCACCAGGTCAAGGTCCGCGGCTTCCGCGTCGAGCTGGGCGAGATCGAGTCCACGCTGACCCGCCACCCCGACGTGCGCGCCGGCGCGGTGATCGTGCGCGAGGACCGGCTCGTCGGCTACGTCATCCCCACCGACGGCGCCGACCTGGACACCGGCGAGGTGCGCGCGTACCTGGCGGGCGAACTGCCCGACCACATGGTGCCGACCGCGCTCGTACAGCTCGACCGGCTGCCGCTGAGCCCCGGCGGCAAGCTCGACACCACCGCGCTGCCCGCCCCCGAGACCGAGGCCGCCGCCCGCCGCGCACCGGCCACGGAGGCCGAGGCGCTCCTGCTCGGCGTGTTCCAGGACGTCCTCGGCACCGAGGACATCGGCCCCGACGACGCCTTCTTCGCCATCGGCGGCGACAGCATCGTGTCCCTGCAAGTGGTCTCGCGCGCCCGCCGCAAGGGCCTCGGCCTCACCGCGCGGGACGTGTTCGAGGGCGAGACGGTCGCCGGGATCGCCGCGCGCGCCCGCGCCCTGGAGGGCGCCACAGGACCCGTGACCGGGGACGCGCCGCTCACCCCGATCATGCGGGACCTGCTGCGCCGCGCCGGCACCGCCGCCGACGGCTTCTGCCAGTGGGTGGAGATCTGCGTACCGCCGGGCGGCGACGAGGCGGCCTGGCACACCGCGCTCGACGCGCTCCTGGCCCGGCACGACGTGCTGCGGGCGCACCTGGTGGACGACGCCCTGCGCATCCCCGAGCCCGGCGCCGTCACCGCGGCCGACGTCCTGACGTGCGTACGGACGGACGACGATCCGCGCGCCCTGGTGGACTCCCACGTCGCCGCGGCCCGCGAGGCGATGGACCCGCGCACCGGACCGCTCCTGCGCGCCCTGTGGGTGGACGCAGGACCCGAACGGCCCGGCAGGCTCGTCCTGATCGCCCACCACCTGGTCGTCGACGGGGTGTCCTGGCGCGTCCTCCTCGACGACGTGCGCCACGCCTGGTCCGGCGGCACCCTGACCCGGCACGGCCAGTCGTTCCTCGCCTGGGCGCGGTCCCTCCGCGACGCCGACCGGCGGGCCGAACTGCCGCACTGGCAGCGCATGACCGCCACCCCGGCGCTCGCCGGGCCCCTCGACCCCGCCCGGGACACCGTGGCCACCGCGGCCCACCACGAGATCCGCCTCGACGCCGACACGACCCGCGCCCTCGTCACGACCCTGCCCGCCGCCTACCGCGGCACGCCGGACGCCGTACTCCTGACGGCGCTCGCCCAGGCGGTCCACGCCTGGCGCGGCACCCCGGAGGTCCTCGTCGCCCTGGAGAGCCACGGCCGCCCGACCCGGGTCGACCTGTCGCAGACCGTCGGCTGGTTCACCGCCGTGCACCCCGTACGGCTCGACGCGCGCGACGACGTACGAGCGGTCAGGGACCGGCTGCGCGCCCAGGGCGACGGCCTCGGGCACGGCATCCTCACCGCCGCGGGCCTGCTGGACCTGGTCACACCGGAGGTCGCCTGGAACTACCTCGGTCAGTTCCCCGGCGCCCCCGCCGACGAGACGCCCTGGCAGCCGGCCCCTGACGCCGACCCCCTCGGCTCCGGCGGTACCGGCGAACTGCCCCTGCCGCACAGCCTGATGGTCAACGCCCTGGTGCGCGACGACGCCCTCGGCGTGCGGATCACCTGGCCGTCCGCGCTGTTCACCGCCGCCGAGGTCGAGGAGTTCGCCGGACATCTGCGGGCCGCGCTCCTTCGCACCGCCGCCGCACCGGAGATCAGCGGGCTCGACGAGGGCCGGCCGGTCGCCGAGGTGCAGCCGCTGACCCCCTTGCAGGAGGTGATGCTGCGGCACGCGCGCACCGAGCGCCCCGACCCGTACACCGTGCAGTCGGCGTTCACGCTCGCGGGGCCGCTCGACACCGACGCCCTGCGCGCCGCGGGCGCCGCACTGCTGGCCCGGCACCCGAACCTGGGCGCCGTGTTCCCCGGGGGCCTCGCGGTGATCCCCGAGTCGCCACGGCCGGACTTCCGCGTGTCCGACGGGCCCGCCGACGAGGTCCTGGCGGCCGACCTGGCCGAGCCGTTCGACCTGGCCGAAGGCCCGCTCGTGCGGCTCACCGTGATCCGCCGCGGCCCCGACCTCGCCGACCTGGTCCTGACCACCCATCACGTCCTCTCCGACGGCTGGTCGGCCCCGCGCATCCTGACCGAGCTGTTCGCCCTGTACGCCGCCCGCGTCCGGGGTGCGGAGCCGGACCTGCCCGCGCCCGTGCCGTTCGGCGACTACCTGCGCTGGCGCGCCGAGCACGAGCCCGACCTCGGCGTCTGGGCCGCGGAACTCGACGGCCTGCCCGAGGGCGACCACCTGCACAGCGGCGAGCCCGGCCCGGCCTGGCAGGAGCCCACGCTCATCACCTTCGACGCGCCCCTGGTGGCCGACCTCACCCGGCTCGCCGCACACCGGGGCCTGACCCGGAACACCCTGGTGCAGGGCGCCTGGGCGGTCCTCCTCGCCCGGCGCTCCGGGCGCACGGACGTCTGCTTCGGCGCCATGGTCGCCTGCCGCCCCCCGGAGCTGGAAGGGGTCGAGGAGATCATCGGTCTGCTCGCCAACACCGTGCCCGTCCGCGCGACGCTCGGCGGCACGCTCGCCGACACGCTCACCGGCCTCCAGGCCCGGCAGCGGGCGCTGGACGAGCACCAGCACGTGGCCCTGACCGACCTGGAGCGCCTCACCGGACGCCACCGGCTCTTCGACAGCCTCGTGGTGTTCGAGAACTACCCGGTCGACCCCGACCGGCTGCGTGAACCCGCCCCCGGGCTCACGGTCGTCGGCACCCGCTTCCGCGAGGCCACCCACCACCCGGTGACCCTCACGGTCATGCCGGACGGCGACGGCTGGACCGGCGTGCTCGCCCACCGGGCCGGCGTGGACGTCGACGGGCTCGCCGACGAACTCCTCGACCTGCTGCGCACCGTGGGCGACCACCTCGACACCGACGTACGCGACCTCCTGGAGCGCCGATGAGCGAGAAGGTCGCACCTGCGCCCGCGCGGGTCGACGCCGACCTGCTGCGCATCGCGTTCATCCTGGTCCTCGGCACCTTCATGGCCACGGTGGACGCCACGATCGTCAGCGTCGGCATCGACACCCTGTCCGCGGAGTTCGGCGCGTCGGTCACCGAGATCCAGTGGGTCTCCACCGCCTACCTGCTGGCGGTGGTGGCCGCCGTACCCGCCTCCGGCTGGCTGGCGGGGCGGTTCGGCGGCCGCCGGACGTGGCTCGCCGCCGTCGGCGTGTTCCTGCTCGGCTCGGCGCTGTGCGCCCTCGCCTGGTCGGCGACCAGCCTCATCGTGTTCCGGGTGATCCAGGGCCTCGGCGGCGGGATGCTGCCCGCCACCGGGCAGGCCCTGCTCGCCCGGATCGCCGGACGCGAGCGCACCGGCAAGGTGATCAGCGTCGTCTCGGTCGTGCCGCTCCTGTCCCCGGTCCTCGGCCCGCTGGTCGGCGGCTCCCTCCTCGGCGTCGCCTCCTGGCCGTGGCTGTTCCTGGTGAACCTGCCCATCGGCGCGGCCGCGGTGCTCCTCGCCCGCCGCTACGTGCCCGAGGTGCCGCCGTCGCCCCAGCGGACGGCGTTCGACCTGCGCGGCGCCGCGCTCCTGTCGCCCGGCCTTGCCGTCCTGGTCTTCGGCCTCACCGAAGTCGCCCACGGCCGCACCCTCCCGGCCACGCTCGGCGTCTCGGCGGGCCTCGCGATGCTCGTGGCCTTCACGGTGCACGGGCTGCGCACGAGCCGGACACCACTGGTCGACCCGCGCCTGTTCACCCGGCCGCCCTTCGGCGCCGCCGCCCTCGCGCTGCTCGTCCTGGGCGCGTCGGTGTTCGGCACGATGTTCCTGCTGCCGCTGTACTTCCAGACGGGCCGTGGCCTCTCCGCCTGGGAGGCCGGGCTGCTCCTCGCCCCCCAGGGCCTGGGCGCGGCGGCGGGTTCGGTCCTCGTCAACCGCACCATCGACAAGGTCGCGCCCCGAAGCCTGGTGCTCACGGGCATCGCGCTGATCATCGTGGGCACGGTCCCGTTCACCCAGCTCGGCCACGAGCCACCGGACCTCGTGATCGCCGCCGCCCTCACCGTGCGCGGCGTGGGAATGGCCATGATCGGGGCCCCGGTGATGAACATCGTCTACAGCCGCATCGAACCCGAGCACCTCCCGCGCGCATCCGGGGCGCTCAACCTGCTCAACACCGTGGGGGGCTCCCTCGGCACCGCCGTCCTCGCCGTGGTCCTGCAGAACCGCCTCTCCGCCCGCGACGCCGACATCTCCTGGGCCTTTGGCGACACCTTCTGGTGGGTGCTCGGCTTCTGCCTGTTCGCCGCCGCGGGGGCGACGCGGCTGCCCCGCACCCACGCCGGGAAGCCCTGACACGTTCTTACGTGCTTTTGCCGTCGCTCTGCCGTCGCTGTGCGCCACGCCCCGCATCGTGGTGCTCGCACCCGGGGAACACCGGGGGACCCGGGAGCCCGAGGGGCTCGATGCGGAGGAGAGGGCGATGACGTACAAGAACACGGCGCGGCGCGCGGGTCTGGCGGTGGGCCTGACGGTGGTGGTGGCCTCGGTGCTGCCCACCGCCACGGCGACGGCCACCGGCGCCGCGCCGACGAGCGGCCCCCCGGCCGCGGCGGCCCCCGGCTGGTGCCCGACCGTGCCCGGCCACGAGGTCGACTGCGGCCAGGAGAAGCGCCCCCTCGTCACGGGCAAGCCCGGACTCGGCACGGTCAAGGTCAGCTACGCGGTCGTGCGCCACCGCGCGCCCGGCCCCGCCAAGGGCACCGTCGCCCTGAACCCGGGCGGCCCGGGAGAGACCCTGATCGACAAGGCCACGGAGGTCACCTGGGCCCTGGAGGGCCTGCTGAAGGACCACGACGTGCTGCTCGTCGACCCGCGCGGCACCGGCACGTCGCAGCGCGTCCCCTGCGGCGTCACCGACGCCGAGTACCGGCTCGGCACCCGCGCCCAGCAGCGGGCCGCCGTCGAGCGCTGCGGCAAGAACCTCGGGCCCAAGGCCGCGGGCTTCACATCGGCGGCCACCGCCGACGACATCGACGCCGTCCGGGCCCGCCTGAAGGTGCGCAAGCTCAGCCTGTACGGCCTGTCGTACGGCACCTACCTGATGCCGGTCTACGCCTCCCGGCACCCCGACCGCGTACGCAACATCGTGCTCTCGGGGGCCTACCCCCTCGCGCTCGACACCATGGCGCGGCCCAGCGCACAGGCGGTCTCGACGACCCTGCGCCGGGTGTGCGAACGCAGCGTCCCGGCGGCGTGCGACGGGAAGCGGGCGGTCAAGGACCTGGCCACCACGGCGGCCCGCCTGCGCGCCGAGCCCCTGACGATTCCGATCACCACCGACCACGGCGTCTACAAGAAGAAGTTCACCGAGGACAAGCTCGCCAACCTGCTGTTCGAGGCGGCCAGCAGCCAGGTCGGCTTCCAACCGGAGAAGCCCTCGCTGCTCGGCCAACTGCCGTACGCCCTGAACCGCTTCGTCAAGGGTGACACCGTGCCGCTGCGCGAGCTGGTGCGCGAGGAGGGTGAGTCGGGCAGCGAGCTGGACCAGGCGCCGTACATCGCGGTCGTCTGCAACGACTACCGCAGGGACTGGTCGAAGGACGCGCCGCTGTCCGAGCGGTGGCGCCAGTACCGCGCCGCCCTCGCGGCCGTACGCCCCGGTGAGCACGGCGCGTTCAGCGCCAAGGGCTTCACCGAGGGGACCACGGACGCGGGCGACGTGTGCATCGGCTGGCCGGGCAGGGACACCCCCGACCCGCAGCCCACGAAGCCGAAGCTGCCGAACGTGCCGGTCCTCGTCCTGTCCGGCGACCTCGACTCCAACACCCCCGACGCGAGCGGGAAGAAGGCCGCAGCGCAGTTCCGTGACAGCCGGTTCTTCTCGGTCCGCAACATGGGCCACGTGCCGGAGCTGGAGCTGAGCCGCTGCGTGACGGGCGTCTCCTCGCGCTTCATCCGCGCCGACAGCCCGGGCGACACCTCCTGCCTGCGTACGCTCCCGCCGATCGCGGTCACTCCGGTACGGGGCTGACCCCGCAGGGCTCCGGGTGTCACTCCCGCCGCGGCCCCGGCGAGCCGATGAGGGTGAACGCGGCCCAGATCTCCGGGGCCTGCCACTTGCGGCGCGTCATGAGCACCGCGCGGCGCAGCGCCTCGGCGGGGTCGAAGGTCCGCGCCAACTCCTGGTGGAAGCGGACCAGGGCGTCATGGGTGGGCTCCTCGGGCACCTCCCAGAGCGTGGCGACGACCGTGGAGACACCCGCCATGAGGAAGGTGCGGGCGAGGCCGAGTACGCCGTCGGCGGTCACCAGGCCCTGACCGGTCGCGCAGCACCCCAGGACCGCGATCCTGGCCCGGGTCGGGGTGCTGGCCAGGAGCGTGCTGGTGAGCTGGCCGTGCTCGGCGCCGGCGGGGGTCAGCGCGATGCAGCCGGGGAGCTGGTCGAGCCGCAGCCGGGCGTCGAGCACGGCGTGGCAGGAGAAGTGCAGCAGGTCCGCGGAGCCCATCCGGTCGAGCACGGCCGGCACGGTCGCCGCCGGTCCCGCGAGGGCGGAACCTCCGTGGACGCGAGCGACGGCCCGCGCGGTCTCCAGGGTCAGCGGCAGGTCGGACAGCGGCAGCAGGCGCCCGTCCGGAGTCGGCACCACCGCACCCCGGACGCCGCCCACCACGAGCGCCCCGGACCCCCCGGCCTCCGGCCCGCCCCCGCGCCACACGTCCTCGTGCGCGATCAGCTCCAGCGCGTGCAGGGACGGCACCATGGTGAGGGAGCACCGGCTGATGAGCGGTTCCCCTGGGGCGACGGGCAGCGCGGCGAAGGGGACCGACCACAAGCCCCGCTGCGGCACGATGACCAGGCGCGCGGCCGGCCCCGAAGGCAGCAGGTGCGCGACCCTTCCCAGCAGGACGTCGGCCCACTCCGCCATGAGGGCGTCATCGCCGACCTGGCGCTCCAACTCCCGTACGGCATCGAGCAGTTCCACCGGGCGCGACGCGTCCGAGGGGTCGTGGGCGGCGAGACCGCCCCGCACCTCGTGGTGGATGTCCCCGTCGGGAGTCACCACCCACATGTGGATCTCCCGCAGCCGCGGGGCCCGCCCGCTGACGGCCTCGATCTCGAAGTGAGGGGCGTACACGAGCAGTGTCGCCCCCATGCGGCGGGCCAGCCGCCGCATCCGCTCACTGCCGGGCGGCTCCGCGGGCACCCGGGCCCGCGCGGGGCGGGCCGCGCGGACGCGCTCGCTCAAGGGCCCGGAGCGGCCCCGCTCGGCGGCTTCCAGCGCCCCGGTCACGTCGTCGACGCCGAGCCGCAGCTCCTGGGCGACCTGGGTGAGGGCCGTGGCGTGCACGTCGAAGAGGCCGACCGAACCGGCCTCGTCGCTCGCGGCCCCCAGCAGGGGTCCCCACAGTTCCTCGGCCCGCCGCGCGTGGTGACGGGCGGCGGGCAGGTCGCCGGTGCCCAGGAAGGCGTGCGCCAGATTGAGGTGGCCGATCGCCATCCCCCGGTGGTCGCAGAGGTGCCGTTTCAGCTCAAGGGCGCTCTCCAGGTCCGCGACGGCCTCCGCGGGGCGGCCTCCCTGGAGGCGGATCCCTGCCCGCAGGTTGAGCGCGACGGCCCGCTGCCGCGGCTGCCCCTCGGGGAGCGCGGCGAGCAGCGCGCCGGCCAGGGCCACGGCCTCGTCGTGCCGGCCCGCACGGCTGAGCACCTCCAGCCTCGTCACGCGTGCCTGCTGGGCGAGCAGCGGAATGGTCCGGGCCGCGGCCCACGCCCGCTCCATGGCCTCCTCGGCCTCCGCGGTGTGCCCCGCGCGGCTGAGGGCGAGCGCACGGTTGCCCTCGACCTCGGCCACCACCAGGTCGTCGTCGCCGGACCGCACGCAGCGGTGGGCGACCTCGGCCCACTCCAGGGCCCGCTCCCGGTGCCCCACGCCGTTCGCGGCCAGGCTCAACTGGCTCGCGGCGAGCGCCGCCCTGGCGGCGCTGTCCAGCTCCCGCGCGACCTCGAAGGCGCGGTGCTGCACCTGCTCCGCCTCCCCGAAAAGCCCGGCGTGGGCGAGGGCGCTGCCCAGGTTGCTCAGCAGCGACCAGCGCAGTTCCCCACCGGTCTCGTCAGCCGGTTCGCCCAGCGCCACCAGAGCCTCGCGGAACGCCTCGGCCGCCTCCACGAGACGCCCGATCTGCACGAGCACCTCGCCGTACTTCCCGACGGCGGTGGCCCGGTCCTCGGGGCCGCCGTGGTCCGCGGCCCACGCGCGGTAGTCGACGGCACGCCGCTCCGCCTCCTCCAGGAGCCCCGCCATCATGCAGACGGTGACCAGGGGTTCGAGCACCTTGCGCAGCTCTGCGTCCAAGCCCTCCGCGGTGAGTGACTCCAGCGCGAGGGTGAGGTCGTCACGGGCGGCCCGCCAGCGCCCCTCACGCGCCGCCTTCACCCCGTCGACGCGCTTGACCTCGGCCAACAGCCGTCGCCTGATCCCCATGCCGCCCCCCTGTCCTGTACGCACGCCGCCCTTGGGTTCACGCTGTCCCGGGGCTCACGCCGCCTTGTGCTCATGTCCCGTTCGGCCCGTGCCGCCCGTTCCGCCCGTTCTGTGTACGCCGCCTTCGGCCGAGCACGTCGGCCGTCACCGCGACCACCGCACCGGCCCCGGCGCCCACCAGCGACCACCGTGCCTGTTGCGCACCGCCCTCGGTGCCCTCGGCCACCAGGGTCGCCACGGTCCACCCCACCGCCGCGCCCACGGCTCCCAGCAGGACGTGATGCAGCGCGGCGAAAGGGCCCGTACGCACCGCGCTGCGCGACCAGGCGATCACCGTCACGGGCAGCGTCAGGGCGAGCGCCGCCAGCAGGGCGATCACCGGCCCCTGCACCGGGCCGGGCACCGGCACGCGGTAGCCGAACGCCTGGACGGCGGCGAGACCCATCAACAGGGCGCCGACGAAAGAGGTCTGCAACAGCGTCAGGTGCTGTCTGTGGTCGGCCAGGTGCACCTCGGTGGCCGCCAGGGCCTCGCGGGACACCTCGGCGGACGACTCGACGGTCGCCTGGAGGTACTCCAGCTCGTCGTCGATGTCCTGCCGCAGCCGCTCCGCGAGCAACCGGTCACCGCCGAACGGGCTCGCGGCCGGCAGCACGGCTCCCGGCGGCGGATCGAACTCCCCGGGCACGGCCGCCGCGAGGTTGTCCCGGGCGATCTCCACCGTGCGGCGCATCATCCGAAGCCTCGCCGCCGCCACGGTCAGGCCGTGGGCGTCGGCCCTCAACCCGATCAGTACGGCACGCGCGTCGAGGGCCTCGCGCAGCGCGGTCTCCTCCCCGCCGAGCAGGCGCCCGGTGACCTCCCACGCCCGCCGCACCGCCTCACCGGCACGGTCGCGCAGCTCGCCGTGCCGGCTCCGCTCAAGAACGGCCCGCTCGTACCGCAGCTTCGCCGCGTGCAGCACGTAGCGCGTCAAAGGGGCGGGACGGTCCCGGGCGTGCCAGGCGAAGGCGTCGAGCTGCCGCTCCTGGTCGACCGGGGCGAGCGCCACGAGACGCCTGCGCGCCGCCGGGCCGTCGGCCCCGGGCGCCTCCCAGAGGGCGAAGCCCTGCTGGGTGCGGTGCGGCTCGCCTGGGCGGTGCGGCTCATCGGGGCGGTGCGGCTCGCCGGGGCGGTGCGCGAACAGACAGCCCACGTCGGCGGCCACGTCCGGCGCCACCGCCCCGGAGCCGTCCGCCGTGAACAACGCCCCGGCGCTGAGCCCGAGCAGGACGTGCACGGACCCCAGACTCCCCGGACAGGGCCACGGCACCAGCCCCTCAAGGGCTTCCCAGGCGCTCTCCCGCTCCGGCGCCAGCAGGAGCGTGGCCCCGACGACGTCATGGGTCTGGAAGAGCAGCGCCTGACGCAGACCGCCGCCCGTGCGCTGCCGCGCCGCCAGGACGCGGTAGCGGGGCGCGGGCCCGGTGATCGCGGGCACCCGGTCGAGCAGGGGCTCGCCGGGCACGGCCGCGTCGAGGCCGAGGCGGCCGCAGCCGTCCCAGACGCGCTGGACGTGGGGCGTCCGGCCGCCCAGGCCCGCGGGGCCGACCCGGTAGAACACGTGGAGCAGCAGTGCCCGGCGCACCACCGGGCTCACGCGTCCGCCCCGTCCTCGTCGTCGGGGGCGGAGGAGCCGTCCACGTCGGGACCCGCCGAGGAGGCCTGCGAGCGGTTCAGGATCTCCGTGACCAGCACGTTGGACCGCTCGTGCACATCGGCCGGCGCGGGGACCAAGGGCTCGTCCTCGTGGCGCGTGGCCACAAGACGCGGCCCGGCCAGGGCCAGCCGGGCCGCCGCGAGCCGCAGCTGTTCACCGTCACCGGCCCGCCACGCCCGCCCCATGGCCTCGACGGCCGCTGCCACAGCTCCCCATCGGGCGGCGGGCATCCACCACTCTGCGACGCGCCGCAGAGCGGACGACGCCTGCCGGGCCGCCTCTTCGAAGTCGTTTCCCGCCGCCGTGTCCGTATCCGTCACGCTGCCCCCCAGCCGCGCACCCGCCCTCACGCGGGAACGGATGCCGATTGTCTTCGACTCCGCGCGGCCCGTACACCGCTTCGGCGGATCCGGTGTACCGGAAGGCTGCCGACCGCCCGCAGGGCGCACAGGAGCACGACGGTCTTCACCCGTGTGGGGGACGGGTATTGGCCAACCACATCGATCCGGACGAGACTGCGCCCGGTAGGCGGAGTCAGGGCGGCCGACCCGTGGGGGGTGTGCGGCTTCAGCCCGATCGGCCGTAGGGGGGCGTTTCCCATGCGTGACAAGGACGATCTCACCGATTGCAACAAGGACGATCTCACCGATCGCGACAAGGACGATCTCACCGAGCGAATGACGGCTCTGGTCCCCGCTGTGGCGCGGTGCGCGCTCGAAGCGGGCAGACGCGACCTGACCGTACGCCTGGACGAGGTCGAACGGCGGGCGCGGCAGGCGCAGTTGACCGTGGTGGTCCTCGGCGAGTTCAGCAGCGGCAAGTCGTCGCTGCTCAACGCGCTCCTGGAGGACGCGACGCTGTTCCCCGTGGACTCGTACGTCTCGACGCGGGTGCTCACCTCGGTGCGGTGGGGCGCGCGGGAGACCATCACCGTGGAGCTGACCGCCCCGGGCGAGGGCGCCACGGAGGAACGCGACGTGGGGCGCGAGGCACTGCGCGCCCACATCTGCGAGGCCGAGGTGCAGGACGGCACCGCCGACGCCGACGCCGAGCGGGTGCGCACGGCCTCGATCCGCACGCCCAACGCCAAGCTCCGCGACGGCGTCGTCTTCGTCGACACACCAGGCATCGGAGGAGTGCACCGCGGTCACACGGCCGCCGCCCTGGGCGTGCTGCCCCAGGCCGACCTCGTGCTGTACGTGATCGACGCCATGCGGCCGCCGCTGCCGTCCGAGATCGCCTTCGTCGAGCGGGTGGTGCACGCCCTGGGCGCCGACGAGAGCCCGGAGCGGCTGCTGTTCGCCGTGACGAAGGCCGACCAGGCCGCAGACCCCGACCGGGCGGTCGACGACGTCCGCGCCCGCCTCTTCGCGGTTCCGGGGCTCGACGCGCGGTCCGCGGTCCTCGCCGTGTCGAGCCGCAGCCGCCTGCTCCAGCTCACCGGAGCCGAGCCGCCGGCCGGCAGCCTCACCGGCTTTCAGGAGTTGGAGGCGCGCCTGTGGGAGGCCGTCGCCCGCGCCCGGCTGCGGCTGCGCACGGGCGCGGCACTCGCCGAACTGCACTCCGTCGTCCAGGGCCTGCTCGAACCCGTCGAGGAGGCCATCACGGTCCTGGAGACCCGGGACGCGGCAGCCCGCGACAAGCTGGCCGCGGCCGCGGCCGCGCGGCGTGCCGAAGCAGGGCGCCTGGGCGAGGGCTCCGCCACCTGGCCGGCGGACCTGGACACGGCCCTGGCCGACGTCACCGCGGCGCTGCGGGTCCGCGCGGACACCGCGCTCGCCAAGGCCTGGCGCGACCTGCGGGCCCGCTACCGGAGCGACGCCGCCTTCCTCGAAGACCCCCAGGCCGTCCTCGACGAGCTGGCGGGAAAGCTCGCCGTCCTGGCCGGGCAGCTGGGGCGCTCGGCGTCCGACCTGACCGGGGCCGCGTGCGAGGGAGTGGCCGAGCGCGGCGGAATCCGGTTGCGGAGCCCGGTGTTCACCGACCTGCCGCTGCCGCCCCTGCCGGATCCGCTGACCGTACCCGCGCCGTCCGCGACCGCCGCGCCGAGCGCCGTCACCAGCCTCATGACGGCCTTCGACGCCGCCGCCCGCGGGGCGCAGCTGGGCGTGGCCAGGGGCGAAGTCGTCGGCGCCATCGCCTGGGACCAGGCCGTGCAGCTCTCGCTCCCCGGCGGCAGCCGTACGGTCAAAGTGGTGAAGGGCGTCCTCCAGTCGGTGACGGAGGGCGAGGGCTCGCGCGCGCCCACCCCGGGCGTCGTGGCGGGGCGCGTCGTCGGCGGCCTGGTCGGCGCGGTCCTCGCCTTCACCGGGCAGATCCGCGAGACCCGCAAGGCGACGCAGACCGAGCACATCGCGGCCCTCGACCAGCTGTTCGCGCCGTGGGAGGCACAGCAGCGGGACTTCCTGCACGGGGCCGTACAGGACCTCGTCCAGGCCTACGGCGCCCGGGCGCGGGCCGAGCTGCGCGACCGGATCGCACAGCGCCGGGCCGAGTGCGAGACGGCCACGGCCGAAGTGGCCGCGGCGCTGGAAGCGGCCCGCCGTGACGCCGACGCGGCCCTCGCGCCGCTGGCCGCCCGCCGCGACGGCCTGCGGCGGATCGAAAGGGACCTCACGGGCCTCGTCGACGAGCTGCGCGGCCGCCTCGCGGCGGCCGGGGACGACTGACGCGGGCCCCGTCGCGGGCCGTCGCCGCGCTGAGCGGTCGGGCTGAACACGCAGGTGCCGTACGCCTGCCGGGCCGGGCCCGCCCCGGCACGCGGCACCGCCACCCAAGACGGACGGGGACGCACCCATGACCCTTCGGCACAGAGCCGAGCGAGCCGTGCGCGACGCGCTCGGCCGGATCCCCGTGACCACGGGCACGCGGCGCCCTCGCGCACTCCTCGAAGCCCAGCTGCCCAAGCTCACCGCCCCGCTGCGGATCGCGGTCGCCGGGCGGGTCAGCTCCGGCAAGTCCACCCTGGTCAACGCGCTCATCGGCGCCCCCGTCGCGCTCACGGGCAGCGCCCCGCTCACCCTGGTGGTCAGCGTGCTGCGCCACGGGGACCGTACGGCCCTGACCGTCCACCACAAGGACGGGCCGCCCACGCACCTCGAAGGCCTGGGCCGGATCGACGAGTTCACGGCCCGGGGGCACGGGCCGGCGGAACCGCGCCCCGTCGACTTCGTCGAGGTCTTCGGTCCGCACGCCTGTCTGCGGCGGTTCGACCTCGTCGACACGCCGGGATTCGACTCGCCCTACGCGCAGGACACCCAGGAGGCGATGCGCGCCATGGGCGTCGACCGGGACGCGGTGGCCGCTTCTTCGGCCGCCGGGCTCCGTGGCGCCGACGCCGTGATAGCCGTCCTCAACAGCGATGTGACCGCGCCCGACGCCGATGTGCTGCGCCGGTTCCACGACGCCGACGGCACCGGCTTCACGCCGACGCCCGTCACCTCCATCGGCGTCCTGACGAAGGTCGAACTGCTGTGGCCCGGTGAGATCGGGCAGCCGGTCGACGACCCCCGCGACACCGCGCGGAAGCACGCCCGCCGCATCATGGCGTCCGCGCACACCGCGCGCATGTTCCACGACGTACGCCCTCTTTGCAGCCTGTTGGCGGCGGGCGCGGCGGTGTTCGACCACGAGGACGACTTCGAGGCGCTGCACGCACTCGCCGACGTGCCCCCGGGCGAACTGGACCTGAGGCTCGGCCATCTGTCCGGCTTCGTGTCCGCCACCGACCTGCCCCTGCCCGCGGACCGGCGGCGGCGCCTGGCCGAACTGTTCACCCCGTACGGGGTGTCCCTGGCCTGCCGTCTCCTGCGGGACGGCGTGGACCGGCCCGCCGTGCTGCGCAGGGAACTGGAACGACGCAGTGGGATCACCGCGCTGCGCGAGGAGCTGACGGAGCGGTTCGCCGCCCGCAGCGGCCTGATCAAGGTGGCCAGGGTGATCGAGGAGATACGCGGCCTGCCGGCTCTCCTCGCACCGGACACGTCCGACCGGGACCGCGACCTCGTCGTCCGCGCGGTGGAGGCGATCACCGGCCTCGAGCACTCCGAACCCGCCTTCATGGAGTTCGACCTGCTGCTGCGGCACTACACAGGACGGCTACGGCTCCCCGAGCACGCCGCACGGGAACTGGAACGCGTCACCGGCGAACACGGCACCACGGTGGCGGCCCGCCTTGGCCTGCCGCCGGACACGAGCCTGGCCGCACTGGAGCGCGCCGCGCTGGACCGCCTCGCCCACTGGAACGGCCAGCGGCCCCCGCAGGGACCGGGCGACAGAGCCGTGGCCCACGTCCTCAAGCGCCGCTACGACGACGTGTACCACCGGCTGCGGCGGGCCCGGGCGCTCCTCGACGACGTCCCCGCGGGCGACGACGAGCCGGAGCCCGCGCGCCTCCCCGGCGCCACGGACCTCCCCGACCCCTCCGGCCCCTTCGACCGCACCGGCGGCGAGCCGGTCCTCGTGGTCGACCTGGGCACCACCACGTCCTCGGCGATCCTCCTCAGCGACGGCAGGACACGCCTCCTGAAGGAGCCCGGCACCGGACGGGACTGGTGGCCCACGTCGGTGTACGACGACGGCAGGCTGCTCGTCGGCTCCGTCGCGGAAGCCCGCAGGGCGGGCGGCCCGCACTGCTTCCGCACCGAGTTCAAACCCGAGATCGGCAGCCCCGTACCGGTGCTGCGCGGCCCCGGCGGCGCCCACACGGCGGAGGACCTCGCGGTGGCCGTCCTTGCCGCCTTCCGCCGTCGTACGGAGCGGATCCCCGGCGGCGCCCCCGCACGGCTGCTCGTCACGGTCCCGGCGCGCACCGCGGGGCGACGGCGGAACGCGATGATCCGCGCGGGCGAACGAGCGGGCTTCACCGATGTCGAACTGCTCGAAGAGCCCGTGGCCGCCGCCCTCGCCCCGTCCGACGGCGGGCCCTGGCCACCCGGCAGCACCGTGCTCGTCTACGACCTCGGCGGCGGCACCTTCGACGCGGCCCTCGTCGCCATCGGCGAGAAGGGGCACACCCTCCTCGGCACCGCGGGCCTCGCCGACGGCCACGGAGGGCGGGACATCGACTCCGCGATCGTGCGCGACCTGGCCCCGGCCATGGAGGACTGGCTGCGGGCGGCCCCCGGACGAGCCGGTGACCGCGACGAGTTGGCGCGGTTCACCCTGCGCACCGCCATCCGCCTCAAGCACGGCCTGGCGGCCGAGGACTGCCCCGTGGAGACCGTCGTCCCCGGCATGCCGCCGCAGAGCCTGAGCCGCAAGCGCCTGGCGCAGCTCACCGAGGAACTGCTCGCCGACTCGGTCGTCTGCTGTCGCACGCTGCTGGCCGAGACCGGAGTGGATCCGGCGGACGTCGACGTCCTGCTGGTCGGCGGAAGCACCCTGATGCCGTCGGTACGCCCGTACGTGGAGCGGCACCTCGGCACCCGCGTACCGGTCCGCTCCGCGCTTGATCCGGTGCTCGCCGTCGTGGAGGGGGCCGTGAGCTGGGCCGAGGGCATCCCGGACCGGCGGGTCACGAGCGACGAGCCCTCCTCGCTGCGCGCGCCCCTGTCCTGGACCCTGCCGGGCGGCCGGGCGACCCTGGTGCGCTGGTTCGTGGCCCCGGGAGCCACCCATCGCGCCGACACGGCCCTGGCCCGGGTCCGCCTCGCCGACAACAGCCTCCTCGACCTGCACGCGCGTACGGAGGGCCGACTCGAACAGCAGCACGTGTGGCCCGGCGACACGCTGTACTCGGGCACGTGGACGGCGACGACCCTGCGCCCGGCGGGCCCGGCCGACCTCCTGCCCCGCCCACGCGGAGTCCTGCGCTCGCCCGGTGTCGTCACTGCCCTGGCCGTCGCCCCCGACGGCCGCCACGTGGCCCTCGCCGTGCGGGAGGGCCCCGAGGACTCCGTGCTGCGGCTCCTCGACGCCCTCACCGGGGAAAGCAGGGCCGAACTCCGCATCCGTGGCCGGGTCCTGTCCGCGGCGTGGTCCTGCCCGGGGACGTGGCCGGTCTTCGGAGTGTCGGGGTCCGAGGGGTACGAGCACGGCGTGTGCGCCCTCGCCGCCCCGGCCGGCGACGATACGCCGGCGCGACTGCGACACCTGGCGGAGCAGCCCGCGGCGGTCCTCGGCCTCGCGCAACTGCCGGGTGGGCGGGAGGTCGTGGCGCTGTGCGGCGACGGCACGCTACGGATCGTCGACACGACCACGGGAGGGGACCGGGTGGTCGCGGAGTTCCAGCACCGCCCGGCCGTGCTCGCGGTGTGTGCGGACGGCAAGAGGGCCGTGGTGGCCGGCGGCGGTGCGCGTCGGGACGTCGTGCACTTCGTCGACCTCGCAGACGGCGGTCGACGGTCGTCCCGGCCCCTGCCGGCGCAGATCAGAGGACTGGCGTGCGGCCCGGACACCGAGGTCCTGATGGGTGGCGTGACCTCGGACGACCTGGGCTTCGTCGGACATCTGGGACAAGGCGACAGGCTGATGCCCTCCAACGCGCAGCAGGTGCGGGCCGTCGCCGTCTCGCAGGACGGAGCCCTGTTCGCGGCGGTCACCGTCGACGGTCATGCCTGGGTGGGAAGAACAGAGGGCCGCCGCACCTGGACGTGCCTGGGCTACCCGGACACGGCCGTCGCCCTGGCCTTCTCGCCCGACGCCCACTACCTCCACATCGCGGGCGACGCCGGACTCCGCACCTGGGCCCTCACCGCGGCCCACCGCCGGGCGAGCGGCGACCCCGCCGCCCCGGCCGACCCGCCCGCACCGCGACAGGAGCCGAGCCGCCATGACACCTGACAAGGCGCGCACCCCCGAGTCAACTCCCGCCCCGGAAGCGGACCCTGAGGACACCGCCCCTGACGGCCGCCCGCCCCTCGACCCGCGCACTCTGACGGACCTGTTCGCCGCCGCCCGGGGGAGAGCGGTCCCGCCCGCGAGCCTGAGTCCCGCGTACGGCATCGGGCAGGCGGTCGGCAACGCGATCGACGACGTACGCCGCGGCCTGGACGCGGAGCGACTGGATCCGCACACCCGCTACCAGCTCACCCACGTACTCGACGCGCTGAGCACCGCGGTGACGGAGACGGTCCGCGCGGTCCTCACCCAGCACGCCGCGACGGCGCCTGGAGCGCGGGCCGCTGAGGCGGAGGCCAAGACCTGGAGCGACAGGCTCAGGTCGGGCGGGAGCAAGCGGAAGGGCCGCCCGCCCGCCGACCCCCGACGGTCCGCCGCGCCCCGTCCCTCGCCCACCCCGGCCCTCGACGCGGTCGGCAAGGCCCTGCCCCACGTCGAGAAGGCATTCGGAAGGCAGCCCCCGTCGACCGGGCCGCCCGCCCGGCCCTGGTACGAGCACGACGTGATGATGGAACTCATCCAGGACCTCGTCAGCCTCCGCGACCGGGGCCGCGCGGAACGGGTCTGGGACCGCGTCGGGGTGTTCCGGGAACTCCTGCGGGCCCAGGGCATCGAGATCCTCACGTTCGACCCGGGGGTCAAACCGGAACAGCAGGCGGACGCCTTCCACGTGGAGCAGGTGACGCGGGACGCCGCGTGCCGGTACGAGACGGACCTGCCCGCTCTCGTCCTGCACCCCGACGGCGACGACCGCCGCGTCCTCGTACGGGGCAGGGCCCTGCGCCTGCCCGCCACGACCGCTCAGAACAGTGATCCAGGCAAGGAGGGCGACCGATGACCAGGTGGGAACGGACGCCGGAGGACGACAGGAGCCTCGTCATCGGCTTCGACCTGGGCCATGGGGAGACCGCCGTGGCCACCCTGTGGTCATCCGCCGACGGAGAGCCGCACGTGGAGGACATCTCCCGCACCCCGAGCCGCGTACACCCCACCGTCGTCGCCCTCTGCCGGGCGGAGGGCGACGACGGCGGAGCCACGACCCTGGTCGGGGAGCAGTGCTTCGCGGCGGTGTCCGCGCAGCTCGCCCGCGTTCCCGAGGCCTCGCGGGACGGTCTCGTGGCGGGTGAGCCGGAGTTCTACATGGCGTTCAAGCACGCCGGTCTCGACGCGCGGACGCGGCGGGCGACGGACCTGTTCCTGCGGCAGGTGGCCCGGGATCTCGCGTCGGAACGTACCGACGGCGTCGAGACCTCCGGCATCCTCAAGATCACGCCCGGGACGCGGCTGCACTGGGTCTTCGGCGTCCCGTCCGGATGGGACGAGACGGAGTACGAGGAGTACGAGCGGCTCCTGCACGCCACCGTGACCGGACTCTTCCCCGGTCAGAGCGTGGAGTTGGTGCCCGAGTCGCGCGCCGCGATGCTCTACGCCAAGGAGTCGGAGGAGTTCAAGGCCGCCGAGCAGGACCTGATGGGGTCCATAGCCGGGCGAGGCACGGTACTGGTGATGGACATGGGGTCCCTGACGACGGACTACACGTTCGTGTCCGGGATGAGCGAACTGCCCGTCGCCGACTGGAACTCCCGTTTCGGCGCCTCGCTCATCGAGCAGGAGTTGCTGCGCCGCATCGTGGCCCACCACCGCGACAGCGCTCTCCTGGAGGAAGCGCTCGCGCACGACCCGCTCCAGCGCGCGCGGCTGGAGTTCGCCTGCCGTCGTGCCAAGGAGCGGTACTTCGGGCTCTCTCCCGAAGAACTGCGGCTGAATCCCGGACCGCGACGCCTCGGCGGCGACGACGTCGTCACCCGGTCCGGGGAGCTGATCGAGGTCTCCATCCGGCTCTCGCCACCGCTGATGGACGACATCCTGGACACCCGCCTGGACGACCTCGGCCGGTCCTGGCGCACGGCGTTCAGGGAGGCGGTCGACGGCGTGCGCGACAAGCTGGTGAAGGAGACCGGGAAGCCGCCGGACATCGTGCTGATGACCGGCGGGGCGTCCCGGATGCGGTTCGCGCAGGAGATCTGCCTCGACGTCTTCGAGGCGGGGGAGGGCGGCACCCGGGTGCTGCTCGGCGTCCGCCCCGAGCACGCGATCGCCAAGGGCCTGGCCATCGCGGGCCGTACGCGCCGCCGGGTCGAGGGCTTCCTCGCGGAGGTGGACGAACTGGCCCGCGAACGTGTCCCCGCCGTCATCGGTGACAACCTGGAGTCCCTCGGCCTGGCCCTGGGCGTGGTGACCGTGGACCGCATCGTCGACGACCAGGTCTGTCCGGCCGCCGTACGGTGGCGCGAGGGGGAGCTGCGGCTGCTCACGGACATCGCCGTGGAGGTGGCGGCGAAGCGCGAGGCGTACCTCAAGAGCCCCGCGGGACAGGCGAAGCTGACAGAGGTCACACGTGCCTGGTACGCGGAGGTGACCGCGGTGATCGACCGTGAGGCCGCGGCGATCGCGCACCGGTACGGCATCCCGACCGAACCGCTGCGGGTCTCGCCCTTCGGCCCCGCGGCGACGACACCCCGGCCCGACGTCAACCTCGAACCGCTCCTGGAGACGCTGGACACGATCCTCGGCCTGGTGGCGGCCTGGATGACCACCATGACGGCGGGGGCGGCCCTCGGGGTCATCTCGGCGGCGTCGCAGAGCGCGGCAGGGGCCGGAGCCGTGGCCGCGGCGTCCAACCCGATCGGCTGGGTCATCGGCTCCCTCGTGGCGGCCGTGGCCGTGGTGATCGGCATCTGGGTGGGCAAGGACGCCCTGATGAAGTGGATCTCGGGCGCCGACATCGCAGGCCCTGTGCGCAAGCTCAACCGGGAGAAGACCCTCCTCAAGAAGATCCGCGGCCGGGCCGAAGAGGACCGCCTCGAAGCGAAGGCGGCCGAGGACTTCGCGAAGCAGTTCGCCGCCGGCCACCGCGAGACGATCGTCGCCCGCCTCTCCGCAGCCGTCGGAGCCCAGCTCACGGAGGCGGCACGGGAGGCGGCGCTCCTGATCGACCGCCGATCGGGACCGGTGTGAGCTACGGGGAGGGCCCGGGAGCGACCACTGGTGGCTGGTGGCCTGGCCGGTGCTGCGCTCACCGGCTGTGGGTGCGGTACCGGATGCTCCGCCTCCGGCTTGTTCGGCCTGCCGTGCCCCGCGTTTCCGGCCCGGGGGCCGGGGAACCCGAAAAGCACGCCACGGAGAGCCGGTGCCGCCCCACGACGGCACTGCCGCTCCTTCGACCGCCTTCCGACCCAGAGAGAAGTTGACGTGCCGTGACCACGCGCACCGGCAAGAGGGAAGTCCTGCGCCTGTACGAGACCGGCTGGGCGACGGCCCGCCGCCTACGCGGCAGGGGCGTACGCACCTGCGTCCGCCCCGTGGCCGACGACAGCGTTCAGCCCGCGGCGCAGGCGAGTCCTGAGCAGGTGAGTCCTGACGGGAACATAGTGCGGGGCGACGACTGAGGGCTCGCCGGCTTCCGCGGGGCCATCGGCTTCTGCGGGGGCTCACCCGCTTCCGCGCAACCCATCGCGTTCCGCGTGCCGGGATCGAATGATCCGGCAGACCGCTGACGGGCCGCCGGCCGTCGCGCGGAGGTGCGCGATACCGGTGTCCAGGGCCGCCTTGAGGTGGGTCGAGTCGCCGGTGGACATCATGATGGTCACGCCCTCCTGGATGCCCCGCACGCAGCGCGGCTGCCTCATGGGGCACGTCCGCCGGACCGGAGAGGTCGGCACCCCGGAGGCCGTCGCGCACGCGGCGGTGCGGGCTGCGCCTCGACAGCGTGCTGCGCCCTACGCGCGGCTTCCTCGCGCGGCCCGGCGGCACCGCGTTCAGCCTCCGATCACGCGCAGCGAGGCCCACAGCGCCACCACCGAGAGCACCAGCGCGGCGGGCACGGCGAGCAGGCCGAGCCGGGTGAACTCACCCAGGTCCACGTCGCTGTCGTGCTCGCGTACGATCCGCCGCCACAGCAGGGTGGCCAGGGAGCCGGCGTAGGTGAGGTTGGGGCCGATGTTCACCCCGAGCAGCACCGCGAGGACGGCTCCGGGCCCGGCCGGGGCGGTCAGCGGCAGCAGCACCAGGACGGCCGGAAGGTTGTTGATGACATTGGTTAGTACGGCGGCCAGGGCCGCGGTGCCGAGCAGCGCGGCGAGCCCCGTACCGTCGGGTACGGCGTGGCCCAACGCGTCGGCGAGCCCGTTGTCGACGACCGCGCGGACCACGACGCCCAGTGCGAGGACGAAGGCGCAGAACGGCAGGGCCGCGGCACGCACCAGGGCGCTGGGAGTGGTGCGGCGCCGGAGCAGGGCGCGGCCCCCGAGCACGGCCGCTCCCGCCGCTGCGGCCCATGCCGGCTCGATCCCGGCCGCCGAGGTCAGCACGAAACCCACCAGCGTGCCGGCCACCGTGGCCAGGGCGAACACCGGCACCTCGCGAGGTTCCGCGGCGGGCGGCGCCTCCGCTCCGGCGTCGAGGTCGGTGGCGAAGTACCGCCGGACGACCACGTACTCGACACCGATCGCGACCAGCCACGGCAGGGCCATCAGGGCGGCGAACCGCGTGAAGCTCAGCCCGCACGCGGCGAACGCGAGCAGGTTGGTGAGGTTGGACACCGGCAGCAGCAGGGAAGCGCTGTTCGACAGGTGGGCGCAGGCATAGACGTGCGGTGTGGGCCGGGCGCCGAGCCGGGCCGCGGTGGCGAACACCACCGGCGTCAGCAGGACGACCGTGGCGTCCAGGCTGAGCACCGCGGTGATCAGCGAGGCGGCGCCGAACACCTGCACCAGCAACCGGCGCGGGCTCCCGGCCGCCCGCCGGGCCATCCAGGCACCACAGGCCTGGAACAGGCCTTCGTCGTCACACAGCTTGGCCAGGATCAGCACGGCCGCGAGAAAACCGATCACCGGGCCGAGGCGGGCGGTTTCGTCCGCCACGTGGTCCAGCGGGACCGCCCCGGAGGCGACGACCACCCCGGCGGCCGGGACGGCGACGACCGCCTCGGGCCAGCCCCACGGCCGGATCACCGCGCAGGCCAGCACCGCCAGGAGCATCGTGGCGGAGAGGATTTCGGCGAGGGGGGTGTTCAGGAGCGGAGCCTTTGCAACGAGGTGGGGGAGGAGGGATACGGCAGGACAGCATGATCCGCTGTCGTGTCATCCTCCAAATCCACGGGGGCCCGGCGGTGGACGCCCTCGCTTCCGGGGCGGCCGGACCATCCGGGCGCGCGCGTCTACCGCCCACCGGTTACGTCAGGGCGCTGAAGCCGACCGGTCGGGTGCGGGCTTCCGGTCATCGGGAGCGGTCGCAGTACCCCTTTTGGAAAGCGGTCCAGAAGGGCGCGTCGATCCCTGTGTCGACGAGGGGGTTCCAGTTGGTGTGGGCCACGAGCTGCCCGTGCCCGTCACGGCTGTTGAGGGCGAAGGTCAGGTATCCGGGCGCGCTGCCTCCGTGGCCGTAGGCGGGGCCGCACTCCGTGGCGTAGACGTACATCCCCAGGCCGTAGCCGACCGCGGGGCGGGGGCTGCCGGTCGTGGGGACGGTGTCGTCGAGCATCCGCCGCAGGACGGCCGGGGGCAGCAGGCGCCCGCGCAGCAGGGCCCGGTAGAAGCGCGCGGTGTCGGCCGCGGTGGTCACGAGGGCGCCCGACGCCCCGGCTTCGGACGGGCTGAGGGAGGTGACGTCGTAGCGGGCGGGGTCCGGCACGTGCGGCAGCAGGCGGGAGACGTCCGCGTAGCCGTGCGCGTGGGGCCCGTCGATGGTGGGGTCCGCCAGCGGGTACGAGGTGTTCCGCAGGCCGAGCGGCTTGAGGATGCGTCGTTCGAGGTTGCTGCGCAGGTCGCGGTCGGTGACCCGTTCGACGATCAGGTCGAGCAGCAGGTAGTTGGTGTTGGAGTAGCGGAACCGGGTGCCGGGCGCGGGGAAGTACCGGTCTTCGCCGAGGCCGATGGCGATCAGCTGGTCACGGGGCCAGTACTGGTCGAGGCCGCGGAAGCGGGGGAGCAGCCCGTCGAGGTAGTCGTACAGGCCGCTCGTGTGGTTGAGCAGCTGGCGGACGGTGATGGGCGCGCCGGACAGGGCGTTGCCGGCGCTGACCTGGTCGGGCAGCAGGCGCTGCACGGTGTCGTCGAGCCGCAGCCGGTGCTCGGCCACGAGTTGCAGGACGACCGTCGCGGTGAAGGTCTTGGTGAGGCTTCCGGCGCGGAACCTCAGGTCCGGGCTCATCGGAGCGCCGGTGGACCGGTCCGCGACACCGGCCGCGCCGAAGCGGGTCCGCGAGCCGTCGCGGGCCAGCAGGAACGCGCCGGGGTTCGGGCGCGGGGCGGCCACCACCCGCTCGGCCAGCGCCTGCAAGTCCGGATCGCGGGCGGGACGGCGGCTGTCCTCTGCCTGGCCGGCACCGGCCGGGCCGGCCGCGGCCACGCCGGAGGGCAGGAGGAAGGCGAGAGCAAGTGCCAGGCCCAGTAAGCGGATTGAGCGACGTCGGATCATCGAAAGCCCTCCGTTCCGGTAGCAATATATGCGTACGGTTATAGCGCAGGGTACCTTCTTCACGTGCCGAGAGTCGCCGACCATGACGCCCGCCACGGGCAGATCACCGACGCCGTCCAACGCCTGATCGTGCGGGACGGCCTGGCCGCCGTGACCGTCGCGCGGACCGCGGCCGAAGCGGGCATGTCCGTGGGGCTCGTGCAGCACTACTTCACGGCGAAGGACGAGATGCTCCTAGCCACGTTCACCCGCGTGAACGCGCGCTTCAGCGCGCGCGTGGAGGAGCTGGTGAACCGCGGCGAGGCCGAGGGCCGCACCATCGCCGCGATGCTGCGGCAGGCCCTGGCCGAGCTGATCCCGCTCGACGAGGGCCGCCGCGCCGAGTTCCTGGTCCGCCTCGCCTTCGCGGACCGGGCCGCGCACCACTCCCGCCTCGCCGCCGTCCAGGGAGCGACCCTCGCGGGGATCCGCTCACGCGTCTCCCGGGCCATCGACAACGGCACCGCCTGCGGCGAGGTCGCCCAGGGGGTCGACGCCGCGGGCCAGGCCCTGCGGATCGTCGCCTTCGCCGAAGGGCTCGCCCTGCACACGCACGTCGACCCCGTCGGCACACCGGAAGCGGCGGTCCTCGCCGCCCTGGACGAGCACCTCGCCCGCGTCTTCACCGGAACGTGCCGACGTGCCCGGCGCCGGGAAGAAGGCTGAGGCGCGGCCGCCCGTGGCCCCGGCTCGGGGGCTGGTCCGCAGCGGCTAGCCCTGGGGGGCGAGCACGACGGCGGTTCCGTACGCGCACACCTCCGTGCCCACGTCCGCCGCCTCCGTCACGTCGAAGCGCATCATCAGGACCGCGTTGGCGCCGCGGGCCCTGGCCTGCTCCACCAGCCGTTCCATCGCCTGGTTCCGCGTTTCGACCAGGGTCTTGGTCAGCCCCTTCAGCTCGCCGCCGACCAGGGACTTCAGGCCCGCGCCGATCTGTGAGCCGAGGTGCCGCGAGCGTACCGTCAGGCCGAAGACCTCGCCGATGACCCGCTGCACCTGATATCCGGGAACGTCATTGGTGGTCACCACCAAGACGTCGGACTGCTCTGTCTGGCCGCCGCCGAAATCCTCGATGCCCATGCGTGTGCACCTCCTGGAGGTCAGCATCGCCTGCTCGGCGGCGTCGTGCCAGTGGGCCGCGCCCGGTGCTCCCCACGGGGAGCGCGGGCGCGGGCGCGCGAAGGCTCCGCGCACCCGGCCCCGGCCGCGAGCCGGGACGGGGTGCGCGGAGGGGTGCCGTGGTCACTCCGATGTGCGGGCCCGGCGGGCCGTGGTGCGGGCCGCCTCCTGGGCGGTGTCCCTGATCGACGACGCGGCCTCGCGGGCCGGTTCGCGCAGCTGGGCCCCGGCCTCGCGGGCGGCCTCCTGGGCGGTCTCCTTCACGGGGGCCACGAGGTCATCGGAGTGGTCGCGCACGCGCTGGCCGACCCGGGTCTCGGCGCTGGTCGGCGGGAACAGCGCGCCGACCAGCAGACCCGCGCCGAAGGCGACCACCCCGGCCGCCAGGGGGCTGCCCTGGGTCTGGGCGCGCACGCGCTCGGGCATCTGCCCCGCGGTGTCGCCGACCTGTGTGGTGGTGGCCTGGGCGGTGCCCATGAGCCGGTCCTTGACGGTCGCGGCGCGGGAGCGCACGGCCTGCGTGCGGCGGCGCACCACACGGGGCGGGCTGATCCGCTCGGCGAGGCGGTCCACACTGTCGGACAGGTGCGCGCGGGTCTCCTCGGTCTCCTGCCTCAACTGGTCGGGTGTCGGGCCCATTTGGCGTCCTCCTTCAACGAGTCCTTGGTGCGTTCGGGGGTGAGCTGCACGCCGCGCATCCGCTTGCGTCCCGTGACGTAGAGGACCGCGCCGACCACCGCCCACACCACGGCGACGATCAGGGCGGCCCACGCGCGGTCCATGACGTGGTCGAGGCCGAAGACCGCGGCGAGACTGGCGAGCGCGAGGGCGAGCCCGATGGCGTACCCGGAGCCCCCGTACAGGCCGGCCGCCTGCCCCGCCTGCCCGCCCTGCTCCTTCAACTCGGCCTTCGCCAGCTCGACTTCGGTGCGCACGAGGTGAGTGAGGTCGCTCGTCACCTCACCGACGAGCTGCCCGATGGACGCTTCGCGGTCGCGGTCGTAGTCGCGCGCGTGGTGCGGGGGTACGTGGCCGCGGTCCGGGTCGCGCTCGTGCACGGGGACCGGGACGGGGCCGCGGCCCGCCGCGCCAGGCATCTCCGGACGCTCGGCGCGCCGGGCCGAGGGGCGGTCGGTGTGCGGTGCGGGCACGGTCACCACCCCCGGCCGGTCGGCGGCGGAGCCGTCGGGCCGGGAGGCTCCGGCGTCGCAGAGCCGAGACGCGGCATGGGCGGTGGCCCCTCACCCGGAGCCAGGGCGGGGTCGGGCGGATAGGCCGGAGCGGGCACTTCGCGGGCGGGGGCCTCCCGGCCGGACGTCTCCCCGGCGGGGACCTCCCGACGCGGCTCGTCCGCCTCGGCGTGAGCGGCCGCCGTGGACGAGCCCGCCGCCGCGGCGCCCCGGCCGACGCGGGAGGCCGCGAACCCGGCGAGGGCCGCACCGACGAGGAAAAGGCCCGGGCGGCGCCGGGCGAAGTGCCGCACGTCGTCGACGAGGTCGGCGGCGCCGCCGTGCTCGATGCGGTCGGCGACGCGGTGGCCGCCGCCCGCCACCTGCCGCACCAGCGAGGCCGCGGGAGAGTCCGGCTTGCCGCTCTCGCCCATGTGCCGCAGGTCCGTCGACAGCTGGCGGAGGGTGTCCGCCAGGCGCCGCAGCTGCGCCTCGGTCTCGTCCACGGCCTGCTCGCGCAGCCGCTCGTACAGGTCCCGGCCCCGGTCGGCGGACTCGTGCAGCACGTCGGCCGCGCCCTCGCGGGCGGCGCCCGCGACACCGGGCCCCGCCGCCCGGCCCCGGCCGGTCTCGTGGGGCCTGTCGATCCGATCCATGGTGCCTCCTCGTGCCGGATGCTGATGTCGGACGCGGCGCCGGGTACCCGGGGCGCTGATCGGAACACCGTCCGTACACGACACGCGACGGAGCATTCCGGATTGGTGGGGGAGCGATCGGGACACCCGTGCCCGTATGGCAGACGGCGACGAGCGAGTGAACCGGCGAAACAGCGAGGTGGCCGACGCGCGGCAGCGGCCACAACCGGCCCCGGAGACGACGACAGCGGAGCGCGGCGACCACCCGCGCGCCACCGGCACGGCCGACGCTCCGCGGGAGCGGCGGCCGGACGCCGCGGCGGACGAGGCCGGACAGGAACGGGAGGCCGGCCCCGGCCAGGAGGTCGAGCGGGCCGCCCCGGACGAGCCGAGCCAGTTGGCCGCCCGCTCCTGGTGGGCGGTGCTGCGGCGCACCGTGAAGGAGTTCATGGACGACGACCTGCCCGACCGCGCCGCCGCCCTGACGTACTACAGCGTGCTCTCCCTCTTCCCGGCGCTCCTGGTCCTGGTGTCCGTGCTCGGGGTGATCGGCGAGTCCGCCACGCGCACCGTGCTCGACAACCTCGACGACCTGGCGCCGGGCCCGGTGCGCGACCTGCTGACGGACGCCGTACGGCAGTTGCAGGACCGGGGCGGGGTCAGCGGTGTGGTGGCCCTGGCGGGTCTCGCGGCGGCGGTCTGGTCCGCGTCCGGCTACGTAGCCGCCTTCATCCGCGCGGCCAACGCCGTCTACGACGTGGCCGAGGGCCGCCCCGTGTGGAAGCTGACCCCGCTGCGGCTCGGGCTCACCCTGATCCTGATGGTGCTGCTCGCCGTCAGCGCGCTGATCGTGGTCTTCACGGGCCCGCTCGCCGAGCGCGCGGGTGATGCCATCGGGGCGGGCGACGTGGCGGTCACGGCGTGGTCCATCGCGAAGTGGCCGGTGCTCTTCGTCCTGGTCGTCCTGATGATCGCGCTGTTGTTCTGGCGCGCGCCCAACGCCCGCTCCTCCGGCTTCCGCTGGATCAGCCCCGGCAGCGCCCTGGCCGTCGTCCTGTGGCTGATCGCCTCCGCGGGCTTCGCCGTGTACGTGGCCAACTTCGGCTCGTACAACAAGACGTACGGCACACTCGCGGGTGTCATCATCTTCCTCGTCTGGCTGTGGCTGACGAACCTGGCGGTCCTCCTGGGCCTGGAGTTCGACGCCGAACTGGCCCGCCAGCGCGCGATCAGCGGCGGGATGCCTGAGACGCAGGAGCCGTACGTGGAGCCGCGCGACACCCGCAAGTGGCCGCGCGAGCTGCGGAAGCGGCTGCGCAAGAGCGGCGGCGACGAGCAAGGGGGCCGGTAGGGGCGGCTCCCGCCCGAGGGCGGTGTCCGCCTCCGGCGCGGTCGGCCGGTCACCGGCGGGCGAACCCCGGCGCGTGCTCCGGCCGCACCCCCACCCCGCCCAGATACCCGGCGACCGTCCGCAGCGGCGGCACCTTCTGGAGCAGCTTGAGCGGCAGCGGGAGGCGGTCACCGCGCAGCGTCCCGGCCAGGGCGGGCCGCAGCAGCGTCTCGTGCTCGCCCCGCTGGGACGCGTGCGTCACGGCCGTGGGCAGCCGGCGCCGCTTCTGCACCCGCTCCAGGTCCCGTACGCCGACGTCGCCACGGCGCAGCGGCGCGGCGAGGAGACGGGCCGCCGCCACCGCGTCCTGCACCGCGAGGTTGACGCCGACGCCGCCGACCGGCGACATGATGTGCGCCGCGTCCCCGATGCACAGCAGTCCTTCGCGGTACCAGCGGCGCAGCCGGCCCATGGTGACCTCGAGGAGCTTCACGTCGTCCCAGGACTCGATCCCGCGCAGCGCCTCGCGGTCCCAGTCGAGCAGGGTGGCGAGCCGGTCCCGGAACCACTCGATGCCGTGGGCCCGCAGCCGGGCGTCCGCGCCCTTCTCGATGAGGTAGGAGGTCTGGTAGTAATCGCCGCGGTCCATGGTGGCGGCGACCTGGCCGTCGCGGACGCTGAGGAACACGCGGCCGTCCTTGACCGCGTCGCGCGGTGCCGGCACGCGCACCTGCCACACGTCGATCGGGACGTCGAAGTACTCGGGCGTGAGCCCAGCCTCCTGGCGCACCCGGGAGCGGCGGCCGTCGCAGGCGACGGTGAGGTCGGCGGCCAGTTCGCCGTGGCCCCCGTGCTCGTCCACGAACGTCACGCCGGTGACGCGGCCGCCGGGGTCCGTGCGCAGGCCCGTCACCTCCGTCCGCATCCGCAGGGTGAACGCCGGCTCCTCGGCGGCCGCGCCCGCCAGCAGATCGAGGAAGTCCCACTGCGGCACCATCGCGATGTACTTGTGGCGGCCGGGGATGCCGCGCAAGCTGCCCGCTACGACCGTCGTGCCGTCGATGCGCATCCGCATCTCGTGGAGCTTGCGCGCGGGCAGCGCGGCGAAGCGCTCGCCCAGGCCAAGCTCGTCGAGCAGGCGCAGGGTGGAGGGGTGCACGGTGTCCCCGCGGAAGTCGCGCAGGAAGTCCCCGTGCTTCTCCAGGACGGTCACCTCGACCCCGGCCCTGGCCAGCAGCAGGCCGAGCATCATGCCCGCGGGCCCGCCACCCACCACACAGCACGTCGTGCGCTCGCGTTCCATGTCCGCCACCTCGTCCCTCCCAGGGCGCCTCGTCCCATCGGGCGCCGCCCGCACAGCACTCTAACCGATCGGTCAGACATCTGACCGATCGGTCAGCCACGTGGTCTTCGCGGTGAATCTGACGTTGCATCAGAAAATCTCTTCCGTCGTCCGGGCGCCTGCGGCATCCTGCGCCCATGCAGACGGAGCTGAGCAAGCGACTGGGAGCCGAGCACGCCGTCTTCGGCTTCACGCCGTTCCCCGCGGTGGCCGCCGCCATCAGCAGGGCCGGGGGCTTCGGGGTGCTCGGCGCGGTGCGCTACACGGCGCCCGACGACCTCGCGCGCGACCTCGACTGGATGCAGGACCACGTGGACGGCAGGCCCTACGGCCTCGACGTGGTGATGCCCGCGCGGAAGGTCGAGGGCGTCAGCGAGGCCGACGTCGAGGCGATGATCCCCGAGGGCCACCGGCAGTTCGTCAAGGACACCCTGGCCCGGCACGGGGTGCCCGAGCTGGCCGAGGGCGAGGCGGCGGGCTGGCGGATCACCGGCTGGATGGAGCAGGTCGCCCGCGGCCAGCTCGACGTCGCCTTCGACTACCCGATCAAACTCCTTGCCAACGCCCTCGGTTCACCGCCCGCGGACGTCGTCGCGCGCGCCCATGAGGAGGGGGTGCTCGTCGCCGCGCTCGCGGGCAGCGCCCGGCACGCGCGCAAGCACGCCGAGGCCGGCCTCGACATCGTGGTCGCCCAGGGCTACGAGGCGGGTGGCCACACCGGCGAGATCGCCTCCATGGTCCTCACGCCCGAAGTCACCGAGGCCGTCGCGCCGTTGCCCGTGCTCGCCGCGGGCGGCATCGGCAGCGGCGAACAGGTCGCCGCCGCCCTCGCCCTGGGCGCCCAGGGCGTGTGGCTGGGCTCGGTCTGGCTCACCACGACCGAGGCGGACCTGCACTCCCCGGCCCTCACCCGCAAGCTGCTCGCCGCGGGGTCAGGTGACACGGTCCGCTCCCGCGCGCTCACCGGCAAACCCGCGCGGCAGCTGCGTACCGCGTGGACGGAGGCCTGGGACGACCCGGCGGGGCCCGGCGCGCTGCCCATGCCGTTGCAGGGGCTGCTCGTCGCCGAGGCTGTCTCGCGCATCCAGAAGTACGAGGTGGAGCCGCTGCTCGGCACGCCCGTCGGGCAGATCGTCGGCCGGATGACGTCCGAGCGCAGCGTCCAGGCCGTCTTCGACGACTTGACCAGCGGCTTCGAGCGCGCCGTCACACGGCTCAACCGCATCGCCGGCCGTGCGTGACCGCGTCGGCGGGCGGACCTGACCGCGTTTCCGCACACACCCGACCCCGCGCTCCTGACCGTGTCTCCGTACGAACCCGGTCGTGTCTCCGTACGAACCTGGTCGCGTCTCGTACGCACCCGATCGCGTACGAACCCGACCGCCCCGGCCCGAACCCGCCCGAGGAGGCAGCCCGATGACCGACAGCGCCCCGCCCAACGGCTTCTGGGCCCAGGCGACCGCAGACCCGGACCGGACCGTGCTCACCGCGCCCGACGGGACCCCGTGGACGGCGGGCCGCCTGCACGCCCGCGTCAACCAGCTCGTGCACGGGCTGCGCGCGGCGGGCCTGGAGCGCGGTGACGCGTTCGCCGTCGTCCTGCCGAACGGCGTCGAGTTCCTCACGGCCTACCTCGCCGCCTCGCAGGCGGGCCTCTATCTCGTCCCCGTCAACCACCACCTCGTCGGCCCGGAGATCGCCTGGATCGTCGCGGACTCCGGCGCCAAGGTGCTCATCGCCCACGAGCGGTTCGCCGACGCGGCGACGGCCGCCGCCGACGAGGCCGGCCTCCCGACAGCGCACCGCTACGCCGTCGGCGACGTCCCCGGCTTCCGCCCGTACGCCGAACTCCTGGCCGGGCAGCCCGAGTCGGCGCCGCGGGACCGGACGCTCGGCTGGGTCATGAACTACACGTCGGGCACGACGGGACGGCCGCGCGGCATCCGCCGCCCCCTGCCCGGAAAGCCCCCGGAGGAGGCCTACCTCGGCGGCTTCCTCGGCATCTTCGGCATCAAGCCCTTCGACGGCAACGTGCACCTGGTGTGCTCCCCGCTCTACCACACCGCCGTCCTGCAATTCGCGGGCGCCGCCCTGCACATCGGACACCCCCTGGTCCTCATGGACCGGTGGACGCCCGAGGAGATGCTGCGCCTCATCGACCGCCACCAGTGCACGCACACGCACATGGTCCCGACCCAGTTCCACCGCCTGCTCGCGCTGCCCGACGCGACCAGGGCCGCGTACGACGTGTCGTCGATGCGGCACGCGATCCACGGGGCCGCGCCCTGCCCCGAGCACATCAAGCGGGCGATGATCGACTGGTGGGGGGAGTGCGTAGAGGAGTACTACGCGGCCAGCGAGGGCGGCGGCGCCTTCGCGACCGCCCGGGACTGGCTGAAGAAGCCCGGCACGGTCGGCAAGGCCTGGCCGATCAGCGAACTCGCCATCTTCGACGACGCGGGCGACCCGGTGCCGCCCGGTGAACTCGGCACCGTCTACATGAAGATGACCACCGGCGGCTTCTCGTACCACAAGGACGAGGCGAAGACGCGTGAGAACCGCGTCGGAGACTTCTTCACCGTCGGCGACCTCGGCTATCTGGACGAGGACGGCTACCTCTACCTCCGCGACCGCAAGATCGACATGATCATCTCGGGCGGCGTCAACATCTACCCCGCCGAGATCGAGTCCGCCCTCCTCACCCACCCCGCGGTCGCGGACGCCGCCGCCTTCGGTGTCCCGCACGACGACTGGGGCGAGGAGGTCAAGGCCGTCGTCGAGCCCGCGCCTGGCCGGCCTGCGGACGACGCGCTCGCCGCGGACATCCTGCGCCACTGCGAGCGGCGCCTGGCGGGTTACAAGCGGCCTAAGAGCGTCGACTTCGTCGCGGCCATGCCTCGCGATCCGAACGGCAAGCTCTACAAGCGGCGGCTCCGGGAGCCGTACTGGAAGGGCCGGGAGAAGCCGGTCTGAGGCTCCGCCCCGCCCGCGACGGCTACCACGGCTCTCGGGAGAGGCCCGGCGCCCGCTCCCACACCGAGGCGTCGTGGGCGAAGCAGACCCTCCGCGGTTCGAACGCGGCGAGCCGCTCCAGCCAGGGCGGGTACGCGGGCAGCGGCGCCGCCACGCCGTCCAGCGCGGCCCGCCGGGCGAGCTGGTCCCCCGCGAACTCAGAGGCGAAGTCCCGGGCCTGGCCCGCGAGGACCACGGCGCCGTCCGCCCGGCGCACGACCAGCGACTGGTGCCCGTCGGTGTGCCCGGGCGTCGGGACGATCCACACCCCGGGCCAGACCTCCGCCTCGCCGGACAGCTCTCGGTAGCGCACGCCGGGGAAGTCGACGAGGTGGCCCGCGGTGTAGCCGTCCCGGCGCGCGGCGGCCAGCTCCGCCTTCTGCACGAGCACCGGCCTGCCCGCCAGGAGGGGGTTGCCGCCGCAGTGGTCGAAGTGCAGATGGCAGTTCACGACGAGCGTGATGTCGTCCGGGGTGACTCCGGCGTCCGCCAGGGCCTGCCGGAGCGGGCGGCGGCGTGGCCGGTAGTGGGCCTCGGTGTCGGGTCCTGCCTCGCCGATGCCGGTGTCGAAGAGCAGCAGGCCCCGCTCGTGCCGCACCAGATAGGCGAGCACGGGCTCCACCCGTGGCTCCGGCCCGCCCGCTTCGGAGGCGGGCCGGACGAAGTATCCGAGGTCGAGTCGGCGTATCCCTGTGCGGTTCGGCATGCGGGGAGCCTGCCCGGAGCGCGGCGCCCGTGCTCGTCGCGTCTGCTGTGGGCAGAAGCGGATGGGCAGAAGCGGGTGGGCAGAAGCGGGTGGGCGGTAGCGGGTCGGCGGAAGCGGAGCGAGGGGGCCCGTCCCGGGGCAGGGCCTTCCTCCGCTGGTCGCGCGCCCGTACGTCGCGGGTGAGTCACCTCCGGTGAAGCGCTGTTGAGATACTGGGCGCCATGTCCCAAGTGATCTTGCGTACCGAACGGGTCCAGCTGGTCCCGCTGTCCGATGAGCATGTCGAGCATCAGGTCGAGCTGGACGCCGACCCTGAGGTGATGCGCTATCTGGGCGGGGTCCGCAGCCGTGAACAGGTGGTGGGGACGGCGCACCGCCTGGCCCTGGAGGACGCGAAGCGGGGCGCTGGTCTGGGGTACTGGGCCGGTTTCGTCGGGGGAGACTTCGCCGGCTACTGGATTCTGCGTCCGCCGGGGTCCGCCGACGAGGAACCGGCCGCGGGGCAGGCCGAGCTGGGCTACCGGCTGCTGCGCCGCTACTGGCGACAAGGGCTCGCCAGCGAGGGTTCGGCCGAGCTGGTCCGGCACGGCTTCGAGGACCTCGGTCTTTCCCGGATCTGCGCCATGACCTCGGCGGGCAACGCCGCCTCACGGGCGACGATGGCCGCCGTCGGGCTGCGGCACGTGCGCGACTTCGACGCGGACGCCAGTTGGTTCCCGCCGGGGACCGACCTCCGTTCCGTCGAGTACGCGCTCACTCGGGAGGAGTGGCGCGAGAGCCGGGGCGCGTGAGGCGCGGGCCGGGGCGCGTGAGGCGCGTTCTGCTGTGAGCGCGGGGCGCGTCCGGCGCCGCCGCCGTGTCCAGGTCGCCGCACCGGAGGCCCTTTCCGGTGCGGCGACCTCGGGGCCCCGGTCAGGGCTGAGAGCGTCGACGCTGGTGGTAGGCGTAGGTGAGGCCGAGCAGCAGCGGTCCCCACAGGTTCATCAGCCCGCTCACCACCATGGCGAGCACGTCCCAGCCGGCGTCGTAGGGCCAGGCCTGGGGCCCGCCGGTGACGGCTTCACAGAGCCAGTGGACCCCGAGAGCGGTGAAGAAGAGTCCGCCGAGGGCGGCGGGGACGATCGCGGCGGCGGGCGGAACGCGGCGTCCGCCGATGCGGGGCATCCAGTGCGGCACGGTTTCGCCCCAGTGGCGGACGAGCCCGAAGCTCAGCAGGGCGAGCAGTTCGGTGAGGAGCGTCAGGCCGAAGACGTAGGGGACGTTGTACCAGGCAGGGGGGAGCGGCTCGCCGCCCATGCCGTGCCCGAAGGCGATGGGCAGCCGCCAGATCCCGACCGGCAGCACCACCAGCGGGATGGTGTGCGCGACCCGCTCCGCCCAGACGGGCACGGCGAGCGCGGTCGTGCCGTGCCCCGCGGAAGCGGACGGCACGGGGGCGGGGCGCGAAGGCGTCGTGGTGGTCATGGCTCCACCCTGCCGGGATCCACCTCACGTCGGGTCACCCCGGGGGCGGGACCTCCTCCGTCGCACGGCGGAGGCCCCGCGGGGCCTCAAGGGCGACACGGCCCGCCGCGCGGCGGTGCGCCGGCGCCGTGTGCCGGTCAGGCGCCGTGGGGGAGCGGGGCGCCCGGGCTGACCAGGCCGGTCTCGCGGAGTTCCGCCCAGAACGCGGCCGGGATGTCCTCGTGGAGGGCGGCCAAGTCCTCGGCGATGCGGCTGGGGCGGGTGGCCCCGGGGATGACGGCGGCGGTGGCCGGGTGGGCGAGGGAGAACTGGAGGGCCGCGGCCTTGATGCCGACGCCGTGCCGCTCGGCGAGGGCCTTGAGCTTGCCGACGCGCTCGACGATCTCGGCCGGGGCCTGCTGGTACTCGAAGTGGGTGCCGCCGGCGAGGATCCCGGAGCTGTAGGGGCCGCCCACGACCATGTCGACACCCTGCTCCTGGGCCGCGGGCAGCAGCCGCTGCAAGGCGTGCTCGTGGTCGAGGAGGGTGTAGCGCCCGGCGAGGAGGAAGCCGTCGGGGCGGGGCTCGTCGAGGTCGAGGGTCAGCTCGATGGGTTCGGTGCGGTTGACGCCCAGGCCCCAGGCCTTGATGACGCCCTCGTCGCGCAGCCGGGACAGGACGCGGAAGGCGCCGGTGCGGGCCTCCTCGAACTTCTGGAGCCACTGGTCGCCGTGGAAGTCCTGGGCGATGTCGTGGACCCAGACGATGTCGAGCCGGTCGGTGCCGAGGCGCTTGAGGCTGCCTTCGATGGAACGCTCGGTGGCTTCGGCGGTCCATTCGTGGACGACCTTGTTCGGGTTGCCGTGCTCGAACAGGCCGCCCTTCTCGCCGAAGTCGGGTACGTCGGTCTCGTGCTCGTCGAGGATGACGCGCCCGACCTTGCTGGACAGGACGTAGGAGTCGCGCGGCTCGGTCGCCAGGACCTCGCCGAGCCGCTCCTCGGCCAGACCGGCGCCGTAGAAGGGGGCGGTGTCGTAGAAGCGGATGCCCTGGTCCCAGGCCGCTTCGACGGTGGCGCGGGCCTGGTCGTCGGGGATCGCCCGGAACATGTTGCCGAGCGGGGCCGTGCCGAAGCCGAGTCGGCCGGGGAGGATCTCGCGGAGTGACATAGGGGTGCCTTCGCGGGGTGTGGGTGGGTGTCCGTGAGCGCGACGACGGCTCCGTCGGGGGGCCGGGGCGCGGAGGAAGGGGGAACCACCGGAGCTGTGCGCACGCCCGCATCGAGCATTAGATGCAGACGCGCCTTACAGGCGTTAACAATAGTTGCAGGCGCGGGCTAATGCAAGAAGTGCCGATGGTGCGGGAGCGCCCCCGGGCACCCGGGCCCGCCGGGAGCCCCCCCCCCCGGGGCACCCGGGCCCGCCTGGCGCGCTCCCCGCACCAGGGGTGTTACGCCCTACCTCGGCGCCTGAAAGCCCCCGATCTCCCGCTCCAGCAGCTCCGCGAGCCGCAGCGGGGTGCGGTCCTCGAACATCGGGCCGATGAGCTGCACCCCTACCGGCAGGCCCTCGGGTGAGAGGCCCGTCGGCACAGCGGTGGCAGGCAGGCCGGGCATGGTGGCCACCCCGGCCCAGGCGAGCTGGTCGAAGTACGGGTACGCGACACCGTCGATGTCGAGAAGGCGCTCCCTCGGATCAGGGTGGTGGTCGTGCGGGAACGCGGGAGTGGGCGAGATCGGACACACCACGGCGTCGAACTCGGCGAAGAGCTGCCGCCAGCCGTGGCGGTGCAGCTCGCGCCGGCCGTTCGCCTCCATCCAGTCGTGGTGGTGGAACAGCATGGCGCGCAGCCGCGTCGCGTCGAGGCTCCGGTCGTCCGCGCTCAGTCCGGCGGCGCGGGCCCGCAGCTGCTCGTACGGTTCGACGGGGAAGCGCGCGACGGAGCTGGAGAACAGCAACTGCGTGTAGAGTCTCGCGGCCTCGGCCAGGTCGGGAAGGAGCGGGCTGTGCCGCTCGACCCGGGCGCCGACGGCGACCAGCGCATCGGCCACCCGGTGCACGCCCGCCAGCACGGCGGACCCGGTCGGGATGTACGGGTGCTGGTCGAGGACGAGGACCCGGAAGTCGCGGAGCCGCTCGTGACGCGCGGGCGGCAGCGCCAACGTGTGCGCCACACCGAACGTCAGCGGGTCCGGCCCGGCCATCACGTCGAGCAGGAGCGTGAGATCGCGGGCACTGCGCGCCATCGGGCCGACGACGGCGAGGTCGGCTTCGGTCGGCAGGGCCGGCGCGGGCGGCGGCACCATGCCGCGCATGGCCGCGAGGCCGAGCGTCGGCTTGTGGGCGTAGACGCCGCAGAAATGCGCGGGAGTGCGCAGGGAACCGGCGATGTCGGAGCCTATGGACAGCGCCCCGAATCCGGACGCCAGGGCCGCCGCGGATCCGCCGGACGAACCCCCCGAGGTGCGACTGTGATCCCACGGATTACAGGTGGTGCCGTAGATCTCGTTGAAACTCTGCACGTCTTGCAGTCCCACGGGCACATTCGTCTTGCCGAGCACCACCGCGCCCGCGGCCTTGAGCCGCGACACCTGCACCGCGTCCTCGGGCGGGAAGAAATCCCGGTGCTGAGACAGGCCCCAGGTCGTGGGAAGCCCGGCCATGTTGTAGGACTCCTTGACCGTCACCGGAACGCCGAGCAGCGGCCGGTCCTCACCGCGGGCGCGCGCCTGGTCAGCGGCGCGCGCCGCGGCGCGAGCGCGGTCGAAATCCGGAAAGCAGATCGCGTTGACGGCCTTGTCGTCCCGCTCGATGCGGGCGATCGCCTCGTCCGTCAGTTCTTTCGATGTCACTTCACGGGCACGCAAGGCAGCCGTGAGTTCTTCAGCCGTCGCACTGTTCCATTCCATGAATCGACCGTAACGACCTGTCGAAGAAGCCATAAAACGCCGCTTCACGCAATGAGTTGGAAGGTCACCTTTCCCTTGTGCGGAGAGAAGGCCGCTGCCCCTGAGAAACACCGAAAAGGGGACTCTCAGCGCTCGCGCACCTTCACCACCTTCAGGCCGGGCGCTTTGCGGATGTCCCGCTCGCAGAACCGCGACGTCACCCAGCGCTCGGCGGAGTACAGACGTGTCTGGTCGCTGTGGTGCGGCGAGCGGGGGTTCGACGACTGGGAGTAGGCAAGGAGCGTCCGGGCCCGCGGGCAGCGGGAGTCGTCCCAGCCGACGGCCTGGATGTGGCTGGAGCCGCTGCCTACCTCCGCGTACCCGCCCGCCGCGGGGTTCCAGCGCCCCTCGATCTTGTTCCACACGCCGAGGGACTCCGTGCCGCCGTGGATCGGCAGGCGCTTGCCGTTCCGTACGACGAACTGGTGGTCACCGAGCCGCGCGTCGAGCGGGACGCCCGCGCCGCGCAGCTCCGCCACCGCATCGGCGAGCGCGGTGGCGAAACCCGGCGCTTCGGTGTTGAGGGAACGGGGAGTGCGGACCGGGTCGGAGACGCTGAAGGGCACCTTCCACAGCTGCGCGCCCGGCACCTTCGCGATCAGGGCGCGCCAGAAGCGGTCGAAGAGCAGCGCGCCCCGCGACCCGGAGTTCGTCGTGCGGTCCCAGGCCTTGAGCACGTCACAGGCCTCGCGCACGTCGACGGCCGTGCCGTCGCTGCCCGTCGCCGACCCCGGGGGAAGGGCCGCGCAGGCGCGTGCGGCGTCGGCGGCGGCCAGGTCACCGGCGGGCGCCCGGTTCGCGAACTGCTGCCGCTGGAGGTCCTCGACCGTCAGACCGCCGCGCCGGGCAAGCGCGGAGACGTCCTCGACGGCACCGCGCGTACGCATCGAGCGCTCGGTGCCGATGGTGCCGAAGATCCGCTCGTAACCGGTGAGGGGCCGGTCGGCGTTGGACAGCCAGGCGCTGTCGTTGGAGTTCGACGCGTACGGGGCGTCCTTCAGGGTGGGCATGCGCGCCGGGCCGAACGTGCCGGGCTGGAGAGCGTCGTCGTCCGAGCCGAGCGCGCAGTCGCCCCGGGAGCCGTCCAGGACCGCCACGCCCGCCGCCGGATACGTCAGCTTGCCGAGCGGGGTCGAGCAGCGCGCGGCGAGGTCGTCCGTGACGCGCGGCAGGATCTGTGACTGGGTGAGCAGCGAGTGCCCGGCGCGGTCCGCGGCCACGGTGTTGACCCACGGCAGCCCCTGCGTGTCACGCAGCGCGCGCAGGACGCCCTTGACCGAACGGGCCTTGCCCAGGCGCAGGCCGGCGTCACCGGCGCGCAGCTGCGCCGCGTTGGGGTCGTTCAGCGCGTAGGCGGTCCTGGCCGTCCAGGGCAGGGGCAGCTGGGGGCCGAGCGCGGTGACGACCGGTCCGTAACGCGTCCACCACTGTGTGCGGGTGACCTGGGCGCCTCCCCGCACGGCCACGGTCACTGTCCGCCGCGTCATCCGCTTCCGCTCGCCGTCGACGAGGTACGCGGTCGGATCGGCGGGGTCGAGCGTCAGCTCGTGCACGGTGAACGGGACGCCGGTCGCGACGGTGTGGCTCCACGCCACGTGGCTGTTGAAGCCGATGTTGACGACGGGCGTGCCGAGCAGGGCCGCGCCCGAGACGTTCAACTCGCCCGGGATGGTCTGCTGGAGCTGCGTGAAGCGGCGGCTGCCGTGCCAGGGGTAGTGCGGGTTGCCGAGCAGCAGGCCCCGGCCGCCCGCGGTGGTCCTGCCGCTGAAGGCCACGGCGTTGGAGCCCATGTCGGCGCCCTCGGGCGCGAGCGTCCGGCGCGCCGCCTCCGCGGTCCCGCGCGGGTCGGGGGAGCGGCGCCTCTCGCCGGGGCCGGGCGGGCGCGCCCCGGTGATCCCGTCGACGACGCGGCCCTGCCCGCCGAGGACCGACACCGCGTGACCGAGGCGGGCCGCGTCCAGGGCGGACGCCGGACGCACCCAGTCGGCCTTCGCGCAGGCCGGGTCCGTGACGCGGTTCTGCCGCAGCCACGCGTTGTATCCCGCGGCGAAGCCCCGCATCAGGTCCTTGGCGGCCCGGCTCGGGCCGCGCGGCGCGGGCTGCTTCAGGAGCTTCTCGACCGTGCCCGCCTGCCGTACGCCCCGGAAGTACAGGTCGCTCGCCAGGTTCGTGGTCGCCGACGACAGTCCGCCACCCGGGTCGGCCTCCGGCCCGAAGTACCGCGAGCGCTCCCCGCGTACGGTGGTGAAGCCCTGGGCGAGCACGCACACCTGCTCCGCTGCCTGGGCCCAGCCCGTGCCGAAGCCGAGGTCCGCGTAGCCCTTGGCGAGGACGTGCGGGACGCCGTACTCGGTGAAGCGGATGGTGGCGGACAGGCCGCCGCCCGAGAGCCGCCGCCCGTCGTCCGGCGTGGCCGCCGCCGTGGCCGGCAGCAGGGCCACGCCGGTGAGGAGTGCCGTTCCCCACGCCACGAACGGTCTGGTACGCATGCGCATCGTGCCTCCCAACTACGGTGAGAGCAGTGGCCGTTGGAGCGTACCAACCGGTACGTAACATGTCTGGAGGGCGTACGGCGAGCGTTCCGCGGGGCGTGCGTCCTGTCGCTGCTGTCGCTGCTGTCGGGCAATGCCGCAGCGGCCGACGGATCCGGCGCGCGGCCCTCCGCCCACCACCGGTCCCCGGCTGGATATTCGGTGACGGCTCAAGTAGGGGTGCTGTAGGGTCCCTTCCCCGCACGCGCCCCGGCCTCCGTCGCCGGCGCCGCACCTCGGGGCGAGGGCCGGGCGTCAGCTCAGCAAGGGCAGGACGAGGGCGAGCACGATGAACGTACTGGTGAACGCGGTGGCCGCCGAGGCCAGTCGCTTCGGCCCGCTCAGCGCGGCAGCGGGCGGACCGCCGGCCTGCGCGGGGGCCGGACCGGTGACGTCGTACGCCACGAACCCGAGGAACAGCGCGAGGGCGACGGTGACGACCGTGACCGCGACGCGGGCGGCCCGGGGAGGCCCGTCCCCGAGTTCAAGGGTCGCGGCGACCGTGCACACGTCGGTGATCACGGCCATCGCGGAGGCCCCGGCCGCACCCCAGGCCCCGGCGCGGCCGGCCCCGTCCGTCAGGGCGAGCCGGAAGGCGACGCGCGCGCAGGCCGCGGCGGCAAGGGCCGTGCACCCCAGGAGCACGGCGACGACGACGGACACGGGGACCCCCTCGGGGCGAAGCGCCTCGCGGACACGACGAGAGGACAGGGCTGACGGCGGAGTCCCCTCACGCCACTGTCCCAGAGTTTCTGAGACAATGGAAACAACGCAGTTGAACGGTGATGGCGGGGGTGGTGATCCGACATGACGACGCGTCGCGCCGGGCGTCCCATGGCCGCGCTGCGTCCGGACCTCCCGCCCGCGCTGCGCTCCTTCGTCGTCGAACTGCGGCGCCGTCGCGCCGAGTCGGGCCTCACCCTGCGCGAGCTGGCCGGAGCCACCGGACTGAGCCCGGCCTCGCTGTCGCGGGTGTTCAACGGCGAGCGTCTCGTCGGCGAATCCGACCTGCGCCTCCTGGCCTCCTCGTTCGGTCTGACCGAGGACGACACGAAGGCGCTGGAACTCCGCTTGCGGCAGGCCCACTCCGAGGACCGGCCGACGACAGGCGGCCAGGGGGCCGGAGCGAGCGACCTGCACGACCATCTGCTGGTGCTGCACGAGGAGTCCGGGCTCAGCCTGCGCGAGATCGCCCAGCGCCTGGAGGACGCCGGAAGTCCCCTGGGGAAGTCCACGATCGAGCGCGCGCTCCGCAGCCCCGCTCCCACGCTGCCGCACGCCTTGCAGGTGGCCGAGGTCCTGATCGGCACGCTGCCGGACGCCGAACGCGAGCCCGCCACCCAGGGAGTGCTCTGGGCCGCCCGCGCCGCCCTCGCCCCACCTGCCGTGCGGGACGACGCCCCGCACGCCGCACGGCCGATCAGCCGGTGGAACGCGCTCGACCTGGCGGTCCACCCGGCGGGCACGGCCGCCGGACAGACGCTGCCGGGATACGTCCCGCGCGCCCACGACCGGTCCCTGGCCCGCGTGGTGTCGGCCGCCGCCGAGGGCACCAGCGGCATGGCGGTCCTCGTCGGGTCCTCCTCCACGGGCAAGACCCGTGCCTGCTGGGAAGCGGTCAAGCCGCTCGCGCCGAAGGGCTGGCGCCTGTGGCACCCGCTCGATCCCACGCGGGCCGACGCGGCACTGCGCGGTCTCGACGACGTACGGCCCCAAACGGTGGTGTGGCTCGACGAGACGCAGCACTACCTCGGCCAGCCCCGCCTCGGCGAGCGGCTCGCGGCCGCGCTGCACGACCTGCTCGTACGGCCCGAGCGCGGCCCGGTCCTCGTCCTCGGCACCCTGTGGCCGGAGTACGCGGACCAGTACTCCCTCCCGCCCGCGCCCGGCGCGCCCGACCCGCACCCACGAGCCCGCGAGGTACTCGCCGGACGCCTCATCCCCGTCCCCGACGCCTTCGACCAGGACGCGCTGAGATCCGCGGGCGCCCTGGCGCGGCACGGCGACGCGGCCCTCGCGGAGGCCCTCGCCTGGAGCAGTTCCGGGCGCGTGCCCCAGTTCCTCGCCGGCGGCCCGGAACTCCTGCGCCGCTACACCACGTCCACCCCGGCCGCGCGGGCCGTCCTGGACGCCGCGATCGACGCCCGCCGGTACGGCGCGGGCGCCGCGCTGCCGCTCTCCTTCCTCACCGAAGCCGCGGCCGGCTACCTCACCGACTCCGAGTACGACGGCCTCAGCGGCGACTGGGCCGCGGACGCGCTCGCCGAAGCCACCGCGCCGGTCCACGGCCGCATGGCACCTCTGCGACCGCTGCGGCCGGGCCCCGCGCGGGAGCGAGGAGACGCGCGGGCCCCCGCCCGCCGGGCGTTCCGAGTCGCCGACTACCTCGTACAGTTCGGCCGCGCCTCACGCAGGACGCGCTTCCCGCCCTCCTCCTTCTGGTACGCGGCGTACGCACACCTGCCGGCCCGGGACCTCTTCGTCCTGTCCACGGCGGCCTTCAGGAGTGCTCGGCTGGAGTGGGCGAACCAACTGATCCGCCGTGCGGCCGAGTTGGGCGGCGCCGTCGGCGGAGGCACGGCCGCCCTCTACTCGAAAGCCGCCCTGACGGAGCGTGCGGGCGACCACGAAGGCGCCGAGCAGCTGTACCAGCAGGCCGCCGAAGCCGGGGACCCGCTGGCCCTGTTCCGACTGGCACAGGCCTACGAACGCGCGGGCGACGCGGACGGCGTCGAACGCCTGGCCCGAGGCGCGGCGGACGCCGAGGGATTCCTCCCCCTCACGGACGCGAGTGCGCGCGAGCGCGGAGGCTCCGAGCTTCTGTATCGCCGAGCCGCCGAGGCCGGAGACCCCCACGCCCTCTTCCGCCTCGTCCGGATGCGCGAGCGGGACGGTGACCTGGAGGGCGCCGAGCACGCGGCCCTGAAGGCCGCTGACGCCGGTTACGCCTGGCTGTTCAACTTCCCTGCGCGATGGCCCGACGGTCTGGACGCCGAGGGCAGGATCACGCCTCCTCCTCCGCAGCCCGACGACTGAGAGTCAGGCGCCATGACGGCCGCTGGAGGGCACGGAAACCAGCGTGACGGCCGCCTGGAGGGCACGGAAACCAGCGCCCCACGCGCACCCTGGCGGGACCTGATCACCACAGGCCTATGATCACCGGCATGGCGACACGACTCGTTCAGATTTCGATGCAGGCGCGGGACAATTCCGCGGTCGGGCGGTTCTGGGCCGACGCACTCGGCTGGAAGGTCACCGGCGACAAGGGCGCCGAGACCAACGTCGAACCCGAGGGCTTCTCCTACCCCGGCGCTGCCGCCGTCTGCGTCGACGTCATCGGGGTCCCGGAGCCCAAGACGGTCAAGAACCGCGTGCACGTCGACCTCGCCACCACCTCCGCGGCCCACCAGGCGGAACTGGTCGCACGCCTGACGGCCCTCGGAGCGACGCCCGCCGACGTGGGCCAGGGCGACGTCCCCTGGACGGTCCTCGCCGACCCGGAGGGCAACGAGTTCTGCGTCCTCGAACCCCGGGAGACCTACCGGGACACCGGGCCGATGGCCGCGGTGGTGGTCGACTGCGCGGACCCCCGCGCCATGGCCCGGTTCTGGGGCGAGGCGATGGACTGGACCGTGCACGAGGTGACCGACGACATCGCGGTGCTGCGCTCCGCCGAAGGGGTCGGCCCCTACCTCGAGTTCCTCCGCTCGTCCGCCGCGAAGACCGTGTGGAACCGCGTCCACCTCGACCTCCGCCCGTACGCCGGTGACGACCAGGCGGCGGAGGTGACCCGGCTCCAGGCCCTCGGCGCCACGCCCTTGGACGTGGGTGACACGCCGTGGACGGTCCTCGCCGACCCCGAGGGCAACGAGTTCTGCGTCCTCACGCCGCTCTGACGCGGCAGGGTGGAGTCGGCGAGGGGCTGATCTCCACCTCCGATTCCACCCCTGGGTCCAGGCGTTCCGGGCCGCCTCGCAGCAGCCTTGAGGGCATGACGACAACTGAGTGGATCACCGACATCGCCCTCGTCCTCGTCGTCTTCCGGCAGCTGCGGGAAGACCGACTCGACCTCAAGACCTTCCTGGTCCCCCTGGGAATCGTGGCCTTCGTGGCCTATTCGTACCTGGACTCCATCCCCACCGCGGGCCATGACCTGGTGCTGATCGCGGCCCTGATGGGCGTGGGCGCCGCCCTCGGCATCGCCGGCGGTGTCCACACCCGGATCCGCACCCTCGACGGACACCTCCTGATCAAGGCGGGGGCGGTCTCGGCGATCCTGTGGGTGGTGGGTATGGGCGCCCGGATGGGGTTCCAACTGTGGGTCGAGCACGGCGGAGGCGCCGACGACGTGGCCCGGTTCAGCCTCGCGCACCACATCACGAGCGAGCAGGCCTGGGTGACGGCGTTCGTGCTGATGGCACTCACCGAAGTGGTGACGCGCGTGGCCACGATCTTCATACGGAGCCGGACCCGGAGCCTGCCCCGGACAGTGGCCCACCCCGTGCCCGCCACCGACCGCACGGCCTGACCATGCAGTATGTTCTGCCCGTGTCCGCCATGCCGAGTTCCCCGAAGCCCCAGCAGGCCGCGGACCAGGAGGCGGGCCCGCGGCCGGTTCCCGGGCAGGACCCGCGTGTGCAGTGGGCCGTGAGCCTCGCCGTCATCGCCGTCGGGGTCCTGACCATCCGGCCCATGGGCCTCAGCGGCCGGGGCCTGGCCGTCGCCGCCCTCTTCGTGGTCAACGCGGTGGCGCTGCTGGCCCGGCGCCTGCCCGAGCACAAGGTTCCCCAGCACCTCGCCCTCGTCTGGCTGTCGCTCGGCATCGTCGCGGCGGCCGCCCTGATCGGCACCAGCAGCAGCGGCACGGGCTACCTCTTCGCCTTCTTCCTAGCCGGCCACATCGGGTACCGGCTCGACACCAGGCCGGCCCTCGTGCTCGCGGGGAGCTGCGGCCTGCTCTGCGGCGGCGTCCTGTACTTCCACCTCGGCCCGGGCCACCACCTGCTGCCCTGGACGCTCGGACTCACCACCGGCACCCCGGTCCTGATCGGCATCATCAACCGCAGTCAGCGCCGGGCCGTACGGGCGGCGATCGAAGCGGCGGAGTCCGCCGAGCGCGCCGCCCGGGCCGAGGCCCGCACCGCCGTACTGACCGAGCGCGGCCGCATCGCCCGGGACGTGCACGACGTCCTGGCGCACTCGTTGGCCGGGATCAACATGCAGTTGGAACTGGCCGACGCACTCCTCGAAACCGGCGACCTGGACCGGGTACGGGAGGCCAACGACAAGGCCCACGACCTGGTCAAAGAGAGCCTGAAGCAGGCGCAGTGGACCGTGCGCGCGCTCCGCGAGGACGCCCTGCCGCTCCTGGAGAGCCTGACCGCGATGCTCGCGTCGACGGGCCATCGCGAGGTGCTCGCCGTCACCGGGACCGTCCGCGAGGTCCCGGCCCAGGTGACACAGAATCTGCTGCGGATCGCCCAGGAGGCGCTGACCAACGCCGCCCGGCACGCGCCCGGGGGAGAGGTCGGGGTGGAGCTGGAGTTCACCGCCTCCGCGACCACGCTGAGAGTCCGCAACCGTCCCGCCACCCGTAAGGTGAGCGTGGATGTCGGCAGCGGGATGGGACTGATCGGAATGCGCGAGCGGGTCGCCCTGCTGGGCGGGACGGTCACCGCGGGCCCGGTCACCGACGGGCCGTATCAAGGCGGCTGGCAAGTGGAGGCAGTGATCCCGGGATGAGTGAACCGACGCAGGAGCCGCAGCGGTTGAGGGTGGTCGTCGCCGACGACCAGGCCGCCGTCCGCGAGCCGCTCGCCGCCGTACTCGGCCTGTCCGAGGACATCGACGTCGTCGCGGCCGCCGAGAACGGGAGCGAGGTGCTGACGGCCGTCGCGGCCGGACCGGTGGACGTGGTCCTGATGGACCTGCGCATGCCCGTCATGGACGGCATCGAGGCGACCCGCCGGCTGAGCGAGGAGCACCCGGAGGTGGCGGTGGTCGTCCTCACCACCTTCGCCGACGACGACTCGATCCTGGGTGCGCTCGGCGCGGGAGCCCGCGGCTACCTCACCAAGAACGCGGGACGCCAGGACATCACCCGTGCGCTCCGGGCCGCCGCAGCGGGGCAGTCCGTACTCGACCGCGAGGTCCAGGACCGGCTGCTCGCCACCGTCAGGACCAAGGCGCCGACGCGGGGAGAGACCCTGCCCGACGACCTCACCCCCCGTGAGCGGGAGGTCCTCACACTGATCGGCCAGGGCCTGCCCAACCGGGGCATCGCCGAGAAGCTCTTCATCAGCGAGGCCACGGTCAAGACCCACATCAACAACCTGTTCGCCAAGGCGGGCATCCGTGACCGCGCCGACGCCGTCCGCCGCGCCATCGAGGCCGGCCTGGCCTGACAGCCCCCTCAAGGGCCCTCGGCCGCCGGTGACTTACGGCTCGTACAGAGGCAGGAAGTGGATGACGGCCTCCTCGTACGGGTGGGCGGCGCGGACCGCTTCCTGCACGGCGCGGGCCTGGTCCACCTCGCAGACCGATTCGATCCGGCACTCCTCACCGTGCCGTACGGCGCCCACCTCCCCGTCGTACGGCTGTGATCCGGGCAGCGGCTGCCAGGTGCCGGTCACCTTCCACGCGCTGGAACAGCGCGCGTACGCGCCGACCCGCCCGGCTCCCGCCGCGTGGAGAGCGTCGACCACCCTCTCCACATGCGTCTCGGGAACGGATATCTCGATCTTCAGTCGCGCCATGATCGGGACCCTAACAACCCGCGCGATCAGCGCTTTCCCCTCACCTCGCGCGAACGCGCGGCTTGTGCGCCGCCGTTGCCTTGACCGCCGCTCCGACAGCCCGCAGGATCACGCCATGACGGGTGTCCGCAGCAGCACGGTCGACGGAGTCCTGCGGCGCAGCGCGCGCCGCACACCGGAGCGCACCGCCCTGCGCTACGGCGAGCGCGTATGGACGTACGCCGAACTCGACGACGCCGTCTCCCGCGCCGCACGGGTCCTCAGCGGGAGCGGCCTGCGCAGGGGCGACCGCGTCGCGGCGTACGCGCACAACTCCGACGCCTACCTCATCGGCTTCCTGGCCTGCTCACGGGCGGGCTTCGTGCACGTGCCGGTCAACCAGAACCTCACCGGCGACGACCTGGCGTACATCGTCGGGCAGTCCGGGAGCGCGCTGGTCCTCGCCGACCCGGACCTCGCGCCCCGGCTCCCGGACACCGTGCGCGCGCTGCCCCTGCGCGACACCGCCGACTCGCTGCTCACCCGGCTCGCCGCCGTGCCGCCGTACGACGGTGAGGAGCCGGACACCCACGACCTCGCGCAACTGCTGTACACCTCGGGCACGACCGCCCGCCCCAAGGGCGCCATGATGAGCCACAGCGCCCTCGTCCACGAGTACGTCAGCGCGGTGCACGCCCTGGACCTGAAGGCCTCCGACCGGCCGCTGCACTCCTTGCCGCTGTACCACTCCGCGCAGATGCACGTGTTCCTGCTGCCGTACCTGGCGGTGGGCGCCGAGAACACGATCCTCGACGGGCCCGACGCCGCGCGGATCCTCGACCTCGTGTCGGCGGGGCGCGCCGACAGCCTGTTCGCGCCGCCCACCGTGTGGATCGGCCTCTCCCAGCACCCCGACTTCGCGACCCGTGACCTGAGCGCGCTGCGCAAGGCCTACTACGGTGCCTCGATCATGCCGGTGCCGGTCCTCGAGCGGCTGCGGGAGCGGCTGCCGGGACTCGCCTTCCACAACTGCTTCGGCCAGAGCGAGATCGGCCCGCTCGCCACGGTCCTCGGGCCCGACGAGCACGAGGGGCGGATGGACTCCTGCGGGCGGCCGGTGCTCTTCGTGGAGGCCAAGGTCGTGGACGGCTCCGGCAAGGAGGTGCCCGACGGCACGCAGGGCGAAGTCGTCTACCGCTCGCCGCAGTTGTGCGACGGCTACTGGGACGAGCCGGAGGAGACCGCGGCGGCCTTCCGCGGCGGCTGGTTCCACTCCGGCGACCTGGCCGTGCGCGACGCGGAAGGCTACTTCACGGTCGTCGACCGCGTGAAGGACGTCATCAACTCCGGCGGGGTGCTGGTCGCCTCACGCCAGGTCGAGGAGGCCCTCTACACCCACCCCGCCGTCGCCGAGGTGGCGGTGATCGGTCTGCCCGACGCGCGCTGGATCGAGGCCGTGACGGCCGTCGTCGTCCCGGCCCGCGACAAGGCGGCGGTCACCGAGGCGGAACTCATCGCCCACGCCCGGGAGAAGCTCCCCGGGTTCAAGGCGCCCAAGCGGCTCCTGTTCGTGGAGGAGCTGCCCCGCAACGCCAGCGGCAAGATCCTGAAGCGGGAGTTGCGGGACCGGTTCTCGGACGGCTGACCCGTCGGCACGCGAACGGGCCGACCGCCAGGGTGTGCCCTTCGGGATGTGCCGGCCGAGCGTGTTCAGCGGATCGCAGGGCACCGGTCTGAGTACGCGTACTCAGGACCGGGCGCTCACCACCGACCACAGTGGAGGGCAGACCGGACAAGTAACAGGAGACCACCATGCCCTCCAGCACCAGCCGCCCGCGCACCGCCTCCCGCGCCTCCCGCCGGCACGCCCGCACGGCCGCGGTCGCCGCCCTCACGGGAGCCGCCGCGGTCGTCGCGCTCAGCGGTTGTTCCGGTCTCTCCTTGAGGGAAGACATCTGCGGCGGTGGCGAGTACCCCGTCATGACCATCGGAGGGACCGGCTCCGCGTGCGTCGAGGACGGCAAGAAGGCGCCGAAGGGGTACACGCGTTACCCCGAGGGCAAGGTGCCGCGGAAGGTCGACGACAAGTGGGACGTGTACTGGCGCACCCACACTGTCGACAAGAAGGGCGCCATCATCGACGCGCCGGACGGGGAGTGAGCCGTCCGGTCCCGCGTGCCACGTGGCCGCCCGGCGACGGCCGCCCCGGGACGGTCGGCCCGGTCATCCGGGCGGAGGCCCCTACCCCTCCGGATAGAACACGAACAGCGTGCAGCCGGTGGTGGTCGAGGGAACGTGCCACGAACCGGCCGGGGCGTGCAGGAAGGTTCCGGGCGGGTAGTCGCGCGCTCCGTCGTTGAAGGTGCCCGCGACGACGTAGACCTCCTCCGGGCCGGGCTCGTGGACATCGCGGTGCGGCCAGGAGGTGCCCGCGTCCATCTCCAGGATGCTGGCGTGCGCGCCGGTCGGCCCGCGCCACAGGGGACGTACGCGGATCCCGGGGAACAGCTCACGGACCGGGGACGCGTCGACTGAGACGGAGGTGTAGCCCTCTTGCTCGAGTATCTCGGTGTGCATGCCCGCAACACTGCCGTGCGGGGCCAGGGGAGGGCAGAGTCCGTCATGACGTCATGGGGTACTTTCGTGCCATGCATCGCGTGGTGGCACTGGTGAGGCCGGTGCAGTCCGTGTTCGAACTCGGCTGCGCCGTCGAGGTCTTCGGCACCCAGCGGCCGGGAGTGCCGCGGCACTACGCGTTCGAGACGTGCACGGAGGCGCCCGGCCCGGTGCCCACCACCGGCGGGTACGCGATGTCCGTGACGCGGGGGCTGTCGGCGGTCGAGGACGCGGACACCGTGATCATCCCGGGATGGCTGCCCGTGGAGGAGCCTCTCTCCGACCCCGTGCGTAAGGCACTGCTGCGGGCGCACGAGCGCGGGGCGCGGCTCGTCACGATCTGCTCCGGGGTGTTCGCGCTGGCCCGTACCGGACTGCTGGACGGCCGCTCGGCCACCACGCACTGGGCGCGCGCCGAACAGCTGCGGCGTGAGTTCCCCCGGGTGCGCGTGGAGCCGGACAGGCTGTACGTGGACCACGGCGACGTCGCCACCAGCGCCGGCGCGGGCGCGGGCTTCGACCTGTGCCTGCACCTCGTACGCAACGACCACGGAGCCGCGTACGCCGCCCTGCTCGCCCGGCACATGGTGCTGCCGCCGCACCGCGAGGGCGGCCAGGCCCAGTACGCGCCGCCCCCTCAGCCCCAGGACGCGCTCGACGGCCTGCTCGGGTGGGCCGAGGACCGCCTCGGGACCCCCTTGACGGTGGACGACCTGGCCGCACGCCTCGGCGTCTCGCCCCGGACCCTGGCCCGGCGCTTCGCCGACCAGCTCGGCACCAGCCCGGGCGCCTGGCTGCTCTCCCGGCGCGTGGCCGCGGCACGCGCCCTCCTGGAGGACACGGACCTGCCGGTCGAGGCGATCGCGACCCGCGTCGGCCTCTCCTCCGCCGTCAACCTGCGCCGCCGCTTCCGCGCCCGGACGGGCACGACCCCGGGCGCCTACCGCCGAGCGTTCCGGGTCCCATGACCCACCGCCCTGGCGGGCAACAAACCTCTGTGACCGTTGAATCCTGTGCCATAGGTGTTGTACGCGGCTCCGACGGACGCCGCTTGTGCTACCGCGACTACGGCGGCCCGGGGCCGGCCCTGCTCGCCTTGCACGGCCACTTCGGCGACGGCCTCACCTTCGCCCCCCTGGCGCGGGCGCTGGCCGGTCGATGGCGCCTCGTCGCGCTCGACCAGCGCGGGCACGGCCGCTCGGACCGGGCCGCGGACTACTCCCGGCGCGGCTACGTCGACGACGCCGCGGCGGTCCTGGAGCACCTGGGTCTTACGGACACCGTCGTGCTCGGCCACTCGCTCGGCGGAGTCAACGCCTATCAACTGGCCGCCTGGCACCCCCATCTGGTGCGCGCCCTCGTCGTCGAGGACATCGGAGCCGAGCCCGCCGGGGACCTGTCCTTCTGCCTGGACTGGCCACACCGGGCGCCCTCCCGGGACGCCCTGATGGAGGCGCTGGGCGCGTCGGCTCCGTACGTGGCCGGTGCGGTGCGTGAGTACTCCGACGGCTGGGGACTCGCCTTTTGCCCGGCGGACATGGTCGCCTCCCAGGAGGCGGTGAACGGCGACCACTGGGACGACTGGCTCGGCAGCGACTGCCCCGCCCTGTTGGTCCGAGGGCGCCGCAGCCGCGTTCTGGACGCCGCGCAGGCGCGGGCCATGGCTCGGCGGCGGGCGCGGGTCCAGCTCGTGGAGCTGAGCACCGGGCATACGGTGCACGAGACCGACCCGCAGGGGTTCGCCGAGGCCGTGCGCGCGTTCCTGGCGGAGCTGTGACAGGGCGCGCGGGCCCTGTCGGCCGACCCGGCGTCAGGGCTTGCGGTTGCGGAGGTCCACGATCCGCTTCACCTTGCCCACCGACCGCTCGATCGACTCCGGTTCCACGACCTCCGCCGAGATCGAGACGCCGATGGAGTCCTTCACCGCCGACTCGACCTCGCGGGCAGCGGTGACGCGGCGTCCGCGCGGCGTGTCCACGCGGGACTCCACGCGCACCGTGAGGGCGTCCATGCGGCCCTCCCTGGTGAGGCAGAGCTGGAAGTGCGGGGCGAGGCCGGGCGTGCGCAGGATGATCTCCTCGATCTGCGTGGGGAAGAGGTTCACACCACGCAGGATGACCATGTCGTCGCAGCGGCCCGTCACCTTCTCCATGCGGCGGAAGACCCGGGCCGTGCCCGGAAGCAGACGCGTCAGGTCGCGGGTGCGGTAGCGGATGACGGGCATGGCCTCCTTGGTGAGCGAGGTGAAGACCAGCTCGCCCAGCTCACCGTCGGGCAGCACCTCGCCGGTGATCGGGTCCACCACTTCCGGGTAGAAGTGGTCCTCCCAGATGTGGAGCCCGTCCTTCGTCTCGACGCACTCCTGCGCGACCCCGGGGCCGATCACCTCCGAGAGGCCGTATATGTCCACGGCGTCGATGGCGAAGCGCTCCTCGATCTCGCACCGCATCTCCTCCGTCCACGGCTCCGCGCCGAAGATGCCGACCTGGAGCGATGTGCTGCGCGGGTCGATGCCCTGCCGCTCGAACTCCTCAAGGAGCGTCAGCATGTACGTCGGGGTCACCATGATGATCTCGGGGCGGAGGTCGAGGATCAGCTGCACCTGACGCGCGGTCATGCCGCCGGACGCGGGGATCACCGTGCAGCCGAGCCGCTCCGCGCCGTAGTGCGCGCCGAGCCCGCCGGTGAACAGGCCGTACCCGTAGGCCACATGGACCTTGTGCCCGGGCCGCCCGCCCGCCGCCCGGATGGAGCGGGCCACGACGTCCGCCCACATCGACAGGTCCTGCTCGGTGTAGCCCACGAGGGTGGGGCGGCCCGTGGTGCCGCTGGAGGCGTGCAGACGACGCAGCTCCGACTGCTCGACGGCGAACATCCCGAAGGGATAGTTGGCCCGCAGGTCCGCCTTCGTGGTGAAGGGGAAGCGGGCCAGGTCGGCCAGCGTATGGCAGTCGTCGGGGCTGAGCCCCGCCGCGTCGAACGCGGCCCGGTAGTGGGGAACGTTCTCGTACGCGTGCAGCAAGGTGTCCTGAAGGCGCTCGAGCTGCAACGCTTCGAGCTCCTCACGACCGAGCCGCTCCGCGGCGTCCAGGAGTGCCGGTGTACGCGCCATGGGCGGATACCCCCGTCCGAGCCGGGCGGCCGAGCAATCGGCCGATCTTGTTTCGGGGTCAGTAATTCAAGGTTTCATGGCTTGCGGCAAGGGTCTCGCACCCCGTGCCGCGGCCGCAGCAGCGGGCGCCGCGCGCCCGGCGGGAAACTAGGGTTTGCGGGCGACCGCGCCGTACATGGCGATGTCCTCGTCCTTGATCGTTTCACCCTCCGTGCCGTCCGGGCGCCACTTGTGGACCTGCACGATCCCGGGCTCCACCAGGTCCAGGCCCTCGAAGAACCGCGCGGCCTCGGCCCGGGTCCGCAGCCGCATGGGCAGGCCCCGGGCGGCGTACTCGCGCGCCACCCGCGCCACGTCTTCCGGCGCGAAGTCGGCGGTGCCGACGGACATCGCCAGATAGCTGCCCGACGGCAGGGGCTCCAGGAGGCGCTTGACGATGCCGGTGGCGTCGTGCTCGTCGAGGAGGAAGTGCACGATCGCGATGATCGTGAGGGCGACCGGCTCGCCGAGGTCCAGCGTCCCGCGCAGCTCGGGCGCGTCCAGGATCGTGTCCGGGTCGAGCATGTCGGCCTCGATGTACGAGGTCACGCCCTCGGTGGTGCTGGCGAGCAGCCCCTGGGACAGGGTGAGCACGATGGGGTCGTTGTCGACGTACACGACCCGGGACGCCGGGGCGACCGACTGGGCGATCTCATGGAGGTTCGGCGAGGTCGGGATGCCGGTCCCGATGTCGAGGAACTGCCGGATCCCCGCCTCCCGCGCCAGATACGACACGGCGCGGTTCATGAAGTCGCGGTTGGCCCGCATGTGGACGGGGAGGGCGGGCCACTCCTGGGCCATCACGTCCCCGGCCTCCTTGTCCGCGGGGTAGTAGTCCTTGCCGCCGAGTATGTAGTCGTAGATGCGCGCGGAGTGCGCGCTGGCGGTGTCGATCCGGTCGGCCGGCCATCCGTCGTCGTGCGACACGGCCCCTCCTGTCAGTCGTGATCTCGCTATGCGGTGACCTGGGCGGTCAGCTGTGCGGTGAACCGTTTCGCGGGAGCGGCCGGGGCCGCGCGCGGAAGCGGGGAAGACCTGGGGCCCGAGGGCCCCTGAGCTAGCAGAGGAAGTCGGCGTCGCCCGCCTTCACGCTCGCGAGGAAGCGCGCCACTTCACGAGGGGTGAGGATCAGCGCGGGCCCCGCGGGGTCGGTCGACTGGCGCAGCGCCACGCGCCCGTCGACGAGCTTCTTCGCCTCGAGGCAGGCGCCTCCGGCGTCGTCGCTCCAGGGCTTGCGCCAGCCGTGGGCGCCGAGTTCACGGGAAGGCATGCCGTTGCGTATGGGGTGCACTCACAGCTCCTTACGGATCGCGCCGAGCAGGGCCTCGGTCTTCCTGGCGGGCGCCGCCTGGGCGCCCAACCGGTCCAGGGCCTCGCGGTAGACCACCACGTCGTCGCCCTTGTCGAGATACACGGCCCCGACCAGGCCGTTGACGTAGACGATGTCGGGCAGTTCGGGGGCCTTGAACCGAAAGATGTGGAACGCCCCCGCCCGCATGGCCGGGTGCGGGCCGTTCTTGAAGGGCATGATCTGCAAGGTCACGTGCGGCTGCGCCGTCACGGCGATCAGATGGTCGATCTGCGCGCGCATCACGGCGCTGCCGCCGACCGGCCAGCGCAGCACGGTCTCGTCCATCACGACCCACAGATGCGGGGGAGAGGGACGGGTCAGCAGTCCTTGACGCTCCATGCGCAGGGCGACCTGGCGCTCGGTGACCTCGTCCGAGGCGTGCGGATTGCCCGCGCTCAGCAGGGCCCGGGCATAGTCCTCGGTCTGCAACAGGCCGTGGACGAACTGCGACTCATAGGCACGGATCTGGTGGGCGGCCTGCTCCAGGCTGAGGTACGCGGCGAACCAGTCGGGCATCACGTCGCGGTAGGAGTGCCACCAGCCGCGCTGGTTGGCCTCGCGGACCGACTGGAGGAACGTGTCGATCTCGTGCTCGTCCGCGACGCCGTACGTCCGCAGCAGCTTCTCCACGTCGGAGAGCCGCAGCCGCGCCACCTTGGCGGCTTCGAGGCGCCTGATGGTCGAGTGACTGACGCCGATCGCCTCGCCCGCCTGCTCGTACGTCAGGCCCGCGCGCGACCGCAGGGCCTCGAGGCGCTTGCCGAGGATCATGCGCAGGACCGAGGGGGCGCCGCCCCACGCCGTTTGCGCTGTCATGCCCCACCTCCCCGCATCCGTCCGCATCCGTCCGCGCAGCTGTCCGCGTTCGCGCGCGCCGAGGGCGTCGCCCTGGTGCCGCGCTCGCAGTCTGTCACGATCATCGGCCGATGTGAGCAGGATGCGCGTGACGAATTGAAAATTTCAACTCAGCGGTTGCAGTTCGCTCTTCACAGGTGTCACAGTGGTCCGGCTGTCACAGGAGCACCAAAGAGCCGTGATCATCACGGAGTTGACAGCCCGTCATGGCCGCACGGACCCCCTCGGGGCCAGGCCGTGACCCGCCCGCGACGGCGCCGGTCCGGCACCACCGCATCGGCGGCCCGACGGTGGGCGGAGGGCGAGCACGCACGCGTCGTCACGCCGTGGTGCGTGGCGGACACCGTCGGTCAGGCGACGGCGAACGAAAGGCGACCCACGTGGTTTCCCCCACCCACCCCACGCCTTCGGATCTCGTGCCCGGGCCGCTGCCCGCGCACCGGTCGACCATATTCCGTTTACCGGCCGCCGCCGCTTCCGTACGGGCGGCCCGCACGCACGTACGCGAGCGGACGACCGAGTGGGGCATCGCCCTGGACGTCGGTGACGACGCGGTCCTCCTGATCTCCGAACTCGTCACCAACGCGATCGCGCACGCCTTCGGCGACCATGTGGTGTGCCGCCTGCGCGTGACCGGGCAGCGGCTGCGGATCGAGGTCGAGGACCAGGCCCGCGGGGACACGGTCCCCGCGCGGCGCGCACCGGACCCCGACCGGGAGAGCGGCCGGGGACTCGCGCTGGTGGACGCGCTGGCCAGGGACTGGGGCGTCGCGCGGGCCGGGGGCGGTTCCGGCCAGGTCGTGTGGGCCGAGCTGGCGCCGGTGGCACCGGACTTCGGCGACGCGGACGCCTGAGGGACACGAAGGGGGCCGGCCCGCGCCTGGCACGCGCGCGCCGGTGCCCCTAGGTTTTCCCCGTGGACGCGCTCACCTGGATCTCGGCGGCCGTGGCACTGGCCAGCGCGGTGACGACCGCGTTCCTCGGCTACTGGCAGCAGCGGCGGGTGGCCGCCGCCGAGCGGCTCAACTACATGAACCAGTACGGCGCGTCGCTCGCCTGGGCGGCTTTCGACCTCCAGAGCCGCCTGTACAACATCCTCCGCGGCCGATACCTGAGCGTTTTCCTCGTCCGGGGGACGGAGAAGGACGCGGAACTCGTCCGGCGCAGCACCGTGTTCGTCCTCGCCGAGTACCTGGGCTGGGTCGAGATCCTCCGGCGCGACGTGCAGTTCCTCGACCTCGGCGGCCACGGACCCAACCGCGAGGTCATGACGCGGCTTTCCGGCATCGCCGAGACCCTCAACAGGTCCACGGGCCACCACGACGAGCTGCGCCTGTTCCGCGTCCAGCAGCGCGCCATCGGCAGCGTCATGATCCACCCGGAGAGCGAGCCCGGCCGCCGGCGCTGCCTCGACTACGCCGAGTTCTGCGCGCGCCTCGACGGCGACGAGCACTTCAGGTCGTGGTTCAGGGACGCGCTGGCCGACGTGGACACGATCGCCGCGGACGGCGCCCCCTCCGCGCCGCGCCTGCGGGCCTTGCAGCGTCAACTGGTGGAACTCATCGACCTGCTCGACCCGGACGCCGAGCGGTTCCCGCAGTTCCACCGCCAGGTGTACCCGGACGACGAGGGGAGTACGGACCCGTCGGACGTGTGGTGACCGGCGCGCCTGGTGTCGGCCTCAGGCCGGCGCCGCGGTCTCCTCCGGCGCCAGGGGGCTCCTGAAGACCTGCCGGGAGCCGCCCTCCGGGCCCGGCTCGGCGGCCTCACCCGGGGTGAAGCCGAGACGGACGTAGAAGTCGCGCGCGCCGCTGGTGACGGCGCCCGGGTGATCGGCGCCGAAGGTGATCACCTCGATGGTGCCGGGCCCCGGTCCGAACCGGCGCCTGGCCTCCGCCATCAACGCTTGGCCCACGCCCCGGCCACGGGCCTCCTCGGAGATGACGAGCCAGTGGACGTGGTAGGTCGGGGCGCTCCCGCCGAACAGCAGCCCGCCCAGGAGCCCCGACCCCGAGGGCGCGGGGGCGACGAGGGCGGAGGCCTCGCCGATGTGCTCCTTCACGGCACGGTGGAAGCCCGGTTCCGCCACCATCGGGCCGAACCAGTGCTCCACTTGGGCCGCCAGGCCGATGAAGCCGGGGAAGTCGTTCTCTGTCGCGAGTCTGACGATCATCCGGACATTTTCACAGCCGCCCGCGGGCAGACCGCGGCCGGGGGAGCGGGGCGGGCCCCGCCGTACGCCTGGCCTGATAGGAGCGGGCCGGGGAGACGTACGGTGACACGAGCCGGGAAGCTCCACCAAGGGGCTCAGATTCCGTACGCCGGTCGCGCACGGTGCTGCGGCCCGCACGGTGGGGTGGGACCCTTTCGGCACGCGGCGTACGCACGGCTGTCCAGGGGGATGCGATGCGGACAGGACGACACCTCAGGGGCACGGGCGCGGTGGGCTTCCTGGTGGCGCTGGTGGTCTGCGGCGCGGCGGCCTGCGGCGGTGGGGGAGCGGCCCCGCCGGACCAGCCGGGCGGCACCGACCGCACCGACCGCCCGTCGTTCCCGCTCACCTCATCGCCCGCCGGGGACGCGAGCGCGGCCGTGCCCGGCGCTTCCGGCGATGGCGACCACGGCGGAGCCGGAGCGGGGGGCGCGGGCGACCGCGGTGGCCACGAGGGCGGGGACGACATCCCACCGGCCTCCGCGCCGCCCGTCGCGCCGGGCAGCGATGGCGCGATCAGCGGGATCGGGGTGCATCCCGGCGGAGAAATCGGCGGCGTCGACAGCAGCAGCCCCACCGTCGACGGGACGACGGGCAGCACGTCGAGTTCCCCGCCGCCACCGTGCGGCGGCTCCGCCGACGAAGCGAGCCCCTGCGCCCCGTCGTCCATGCCCCGGGCCTCCGAGGCGGCACCGCCCACCGCGGGCGAAGAGCCCTGAGCCGCCAGACCCGGCACGCTGCCCGGGTATGTGCCTCCGGCACGTTTGGAGACGGACGCCGACTGCTGGATAGAGTTGGGTCATCACCGCTGGTCCTGGGGGCGATCGGCGCTCGGTGGAAGGCTGACGTCCTGGGGAGGGCTTACCGCGCATGAGTCGTCGCTCTAGTGGTCTGGTCGGTGTCTGGACCGAGGTGCAACGTCAGCAGCAGCGCCAGCGGGCGGCCGAGGCCAGGCTGCTCCGGGAGCAGGAGCGGCAGGCCCGGGCCCACCAGCGCCAGCAGGCCCGGGACTACCGAGAGCACCGCCACGCGGAGGCACGGCGAAGGACCGGGGAACTCGAAGCCCAAGTCGAGTCCCTTGAGGGCCTGTTGGCATCGGGGTGCCGTGGCCCCGCTTTCAGGGCGGCCATGCTCATGCGGCCCGAAGAGGTCGAGCCGTTCTCGCCGGGGCACCTGGCGGCCCCGGTCACCATGCCGGACCCGAACCAGTACCAGGCCCAAGGCGGTTGGACGGCGGGCCGTCGCGCACAGGCACAGGCCGAGGCACGCGCCAGGTTCGAGCACGACTGGCACGCGGCGCAGGCCGCGGAGGTCCAGCGGCAGCAGCGCCTCGCCGCACTCCACCAGCAGTACACGCGATGGGCCGACAGTCAGCTGTCGGAAGTACGCGGCTACAACGCGAGCATCGCCGAGGTGGCCGCGGGAGTGGGCCGCCGCGACCCCGAGTCCGTGGTGGAGTACTTCTCCGCCGCCCTCTACGCGTCCACCGCGTGGCCCGAGAGCTTTCCGCGCCGGCTCTCCGCGGCCTACGATCCGGCGGCACGGCAACTGGTCATCGACTGGGAGCTTCCGGGCTACGACGTCGTCCCCGAGACGAAGTCCGTGCGGTACATGGTGACCGCCGACGAGGACAAGGAGACACCGCGCCCGGTGAGCCAGCGCCGGTCGCTGTACCGCGGTGTGCTCGCCCAGTGCGTTCTGCTGGTCCTGCACGACCTCTTCGCCGCGGACGAGTACGGGGCGCTGGAGTCGGTGGCCCTGAACGGATTCGTGGACGACCACGACCCGGCGACGGGCCGGCAGACGGAGATCTTCCTGGCCACCGTCATGGCCCCCCGCGCCACGTTCACCGAGATGCGGCTGGAGCAGGTGGACGCGGTGAGCTGCCTGGCCGACGGGCTGAGGGGGCAGCTGTCCTCACGGCCGGACCAACTGGCCTCCGTACGCCCCGGACGCAGGCCCCAAGAGGTCGGCAACCGGGTCGTCACCCACGGCGGTGACGGAGACGAACCGGATCTGTACGACATGGACCCGATCATGTTCGAGTCGCTCGTCGCGGAACTCTTCGGCGCCATGGGCATGCAGGCGGTGGTGACGCAACGCTCGAACGACGGCGGCGTGGACGTCGACGCCCTGGACCCCACCCCCATCCGCGGTGGCAAGATCGTCGTGCAGGTGAAGCGCTACCGCAACACCGTTCCGCCCACGGCGGTGCGTGACCTGTACGGCACGGTCCAGGACCGCGGCGCCAACAAGGGCGTGCTGGTCACCACCTCGGGATTCGGACCCGGCTCCCACACCTTCGCCAACGGCAAGCCCCTGGAGCTGATATCCGGCAGTGAACTCGTCGACCTGCTGCACCGGCACGGGCTGCGCGGCCGGCTGGGCGAGCGCGGCACGCCCCCGCCGCCCCCCGAGCCCGCGCCCCAGGCGGAGGACTACAACGTCCTGGGCATGTCCTGGTCCGGCTCCGTGGCCCTCGACGTCTGCGCCCTCGTCTGCGCGGGCAACCGCGTCCTCAGCGACGACCACTTCGTGTTCTTCAACAACCCGCGGACGCCTGACGGTTCAGTGCGCGTCCACGACGCCACGCCGCCCGACAAGGCCGCCCTTCGCGTCTCCTTCGAAGCGCTGCCGGAAGCGGCGGACCGACTCGCCCTCGTCGCCGCGATCGACCCCGAGACGAACCCGGACGCGGACCTCGCGGGGTTCACCGATGCCCGCATCCGTCTCCTGGATCCCGCGATGACCGAGCTGGGGCGGCTCGAAGTCTCCGACGGCCGTTCGCGGGAGACCGCCCTGGTCCTGGGCTCCTTCCGGCGCCGGGCGAGCGGCGACTGGGACTTCGTCCTGGGAGGCAAGGGGTACCCGGGCGGCCTGGAACAGCTGCTGCCGGACTACGGGATCGCGGTGGAGTAGCGCCCCCCGTCCCGGGACGCCCGCCGCGAGGCCGCGCGAGACGCCGCGCCGGCACGCCCGCAGCGGGGCCGCGTGAGACCCGATCGCGGGGGCTTGCGACCGCGCACCACGAGATCCGGCCCACCTCATGCGGTGCTGACGGCCCTGTCCCATAACCTCGTATGTACGCGGACGTCACGTGTCACGTGCATCCGCGGCCCCTCGTACTCGCACCCACCCGTATCCGTAACCACCTGTATCCACTTCGAGGAGGCGCTGGTGCTCGGTAGGAGCATGCGTTTGCTCGCGGGCGCCATGGTCGTGGCCTGCACGGTGCTCGTCGGCCCCAGCGCGCCGAGCGGGGCCGTCCTCGGCGGCTCCCCGCCCGTCGAAGCCGTCAGGGACGTCGTACCGAACCGGGTCATGACGTGGAACATCTGCAACCCCTGCGGAGAGAACAACAACGTCGGCAGGGCAGCGGAGATCGCCGCGTACGCGCCCCAGGTCATCGGCCTGCAAGAAGCGTGCGTACGTGACGTCGAGAGGATCCGGGACTACCTGGAGGACCTCCACGGGCTCGTCTACCACGTCGAGTACGGTTCGGTGCTCCGCAACCGCGGGCGCTGCGGGGGATGGCCGTGGAACCCCGGGGGCTTCGGCCAGGCGATCCTCTCCGCGGCACCGATGACGGACCGCGTGACCGTGGAGTACCCCGACGGCGGATCCGAGGACCGCGGGTACATGGCCGTCACCACCCAGGTGGGCGGCAAGGCCGTCCGGGTCTTCAACACGCACCTGGCCCAGCGGAGTCAGGAAGCGGTCCGGGCGGACCAGGCCGGCGTGCTCGCCGCCGCTGTCGCCCGGCACGACCGCGCGATCGTCCTCGGCGACTTCAACGCGGTGCCGGACGCTCCCGAGCTGGACCGGATGTGGGCCCTGGCCACGGACGCCGACCCCGAGTGCAGGCCCCCGCTCGTCGGCGGCTGCGAGCCGACCACGGACTGGCAGCTCAAGTTCGACTACGTCTTCCTGCGAGGCATCGCCCCGCTTGGCCACCGGGTGCTCCCCACCCCCTACTCGGATCACGACCTGCTGCACACCGACTTGGACCTGACCTAGAGCGCTGCCGCGACCCCGGATCCGGGGCGCGAGGCTGAGGAAAGGACAGAAGAGCACCAGCAGAGCAGCAGCGGGGCGTGCGCCCCCGGCGCTCGGCTTCAGCCGAGCGCGCCGCCGCACCCCACTGCGCTCCCGTGGCCGGAAACGACCGGGGCCCGGCCGTTCGTCCCAAGAGAGGGAGCCGAGGGGGCGCGGCCTGGGGAGGCCGTGCGGTGCGCTGGGGGGCACGGACATGAAGCGGACGGGACGCGTACGGGACCGACGGTTATGGGGGGCGCTCCTGGGGGCGGTGCTCCTCATCACGACGGCGGCGATGCCGTGTGTGGCCGTGGCCGGGACCGCGGCAGACCCCGCACCGGGGCCGTCGAGCACGGCCGTGTCCCCCTCGGAGACACAGCCGAACCCACAGCCTTCGGGCAGCGGGACCGACGACACGGGGCAGCCCGAGCCCATCGACCCGTCACTGGGCCCGCAGGACGAGGTGGTGGCGCAGGGCGGGACGTTCACGGCGGTCGGCAGCGACTTCGACTGCTCCGACCAGGACGGGCTCGCGGGCCCGCTGACCTTCACCGTGCAAGGCCAGGCGCCGGTGCCCTTGACGGTCGACGACAGCGGAGGCTTCGCGCAGGCCGTCTCCGTGCCGGAGGACGCCGCCCCGGGACGGTACGAGATGACCGCGACCTGCTCGGCCGTGGACGACGCGCCCACCGCCACGGCCGCGTTCGACGTCGTGGCGGCGGCCCGGCCCGACCCGCGGATCTCCCTGTCCTCCGGCTCCGGAGAGCCGGGTGACCATCTGACGGTCAGGGGCACGGGCTTCCTGTGCGACGCCGGATCGGGGGTGGCCGTCCTGTGGGACGGGCAGCCCCTCGCCGACGGCACGCCCTTCGACGGCGGAGGCTTCACCATCCGGGCGCACGTACCGGCGTCCGCCGCGGCGGGGGAGCACGAGGTGACTGCGAGCTGCCGGACCCCGGGAGACGTCCGCGCCTCGGCGGCCTACCGGGTGAACCCGCCGACCGTCACCGAACCGACGAAGGACCCCCGCGAGGTCACCATCCACATGGCCGGCTACCCGGCCGCCTGCGTCCGCGGCTCCATCGTCATCGGCGGCCGCCGACTGGACACCTGGCTGGACGCCGACTCGCACGAGGGCGCGGCCGGGCAGGGGCGCTGGGAGCTGATCGACCTCCACGCCCGGATCCCGGCCGACATGACAGGCCGCCGGGAGGTGGCGCTCGACTGCCGGGGCCGGGCCCCGGAGACGGCCGGCCGGATCACCCTGCCACCGCCGGACCGGTTGACGGTCTTCCAACTGCCCCTGGGGTCCACCCGGCATCCGGAAGGGGAGACAGGACCGATCACGCCGACGCCGTCGAGCAGCCCCACGAAGAAGCGCGGCGGGGGCACGGACCCGTCGGCCGGAGGCGGAGGCCATCGGGGCGAGGACCACGATGACGACGGCGACGCAGCGAACCGCGACAAGACGGGGGAGGGCGACAAGGACGAGCGGGGCTCGACCCGCCCCGATCCTGACCTCGGCCTCGTCGGAGCCCTGCGCACCCCGGCCGACGTCTCGTGGGCGCTGAAGGACCTGGCCGGATCGGTCGGCATGGCCGCCTGGTTCCTGGTGGTGGTCCTGCTCCTGGAGCGCGCCTTCCCCTCCCAGCTGGCGGACAACGCGCTGGGGCGCTGGTGGCTCCGCCGGCAGGAGGCGAGGCGGGCCAGGCCGCCGCGGCTGCCCGGCTGGGCCAGGGTGTGCGCTTTCGCGGTCCTCGGCGGCTCCTTGGCCGTCTGGGCCGACACCAGGAGCGACATGAGTCCTGCGACCGCCGTGAAGATCGCCGGTGCGGCCGTGGGGATGCTGGTCATCCTGGTGGCGTACGAGAAGACCAAGGACTCCCTGCTGCGTCCGCGCCGGGAGGGGATCCGCTCCGAGCTGCGGGTGGTCCCCGCGGGGCTGCTGCTCGCCGGCGTGATGACGGCGATGTCCCGGTTCCTGGAGTTCCCCGTGCCGTACGTGTACGGACTGGTCGCCGTCTACATGGCGCTCAGGGCTCCCCGGCGCGGCGCCGACGACCCCGACGACGGCCTGCCCAAGGGCCAGGCGGTCCTGGTCGGCGGGATCTGCGTGCTGGCCGCCGTGGTGCTCCTGTGGGTGGTGGGCGCTCCCTTGCTCGAAGCCGCCCGGGCACAGCATTCCGAGCCCGGCAGCCTCCGGTACGTGATCGCCTACGCCGTGGGTCTCACGGTCGTCGCCGGCATCGAGGTGGTGGTGTTCGGCCTGCTCCCGCTGTCCGGCATGGACGGGCACAGCCTGAAGGAGTGGAACAAGCCCGCCTGGTACGCCCTCTATCTGATCGGCCTGACCTTCTTCTTCCACGTCCTGCTGCACAGCCTGCACCCGGGGGTGGGCAGCGGCCTCGCGGTGGACGGGGACCTGCGCTGGTGGACGCTCGGCATGGCCTCCGCCCTGTTCGTGGCGTTCGGGGCCGCCTCCCTCGCCCTGCGGTGGTACGTGGCGCGTGCCGAGCGGCGGCCCCGGACGGCCTGATGGGGAGCACCCGCCCGCGCCCGTGCGACCATGGCCTGTCATGACCACAGACGGGGACCTGAACGACGGCGAGCACGGGGCGGGCGGATGGCCCGACCTACCCGGTGACACGGCACTGACCATCAAGGTCCCCGAGGCCGACGCGCTGGTCCGGGCCGGGTTCCCCGCCCATGTCACCGTGCTCTACCCGTTCCTGCACGAGAGCAGGATCGACGCACGGCTCCACCGCGCACTCGCCACGCTCTTCGCCGGGCACGACGCCTTCACCCTGACGTTCGCCGAGTTCGGCCGCTATCCGGGGGTGCTCTATCTCGATCCATGGCCGCGCGACCCGGTCCAGGCGCTCACCAAGGACCTCACCCAGCGGTGGCCGGAAGCGGTGCCCTACCGGGGGATCTTCGGCGCCGGGCTCGACCCGCACCTGACGCTCGCCAACAGTGAGGGCCCCGGCACGCAAGAGGCCGCGTACGACGCGCTGGAGTCCGACCTCGCGCCCCTGTTGCCCCTGGTCTGCCACGTGCGGGCGGTCGAGCTGATCGTGTGGGACGGCTCCCGATGGCAGGGCCGGGCCGCGTACGCGCTCGGCTGACGGCTCAGGTCCCCCTGGGCGCGCGGCCGGTGCGCAGCATGCGCAGGACGGCTCGCTCGGCGGGCCCGTGCGTCGCCGGGATTCCGTACGTGCCGGTGGCTCCCAGGCGCGGCAGGACGGCGGCCACGGTGACGCCCTCCTCGTACAGCTCGATGACCCGGGGGTTGATGTAGGAGGCGCGGCAGACGGCGGGCGTGTTGCCGAGGTACGCGGCGACCTCCCGGACGGACCGGCTGATGGCGCGCCGGCGCGCGCTCTCGCTGTGCGCGGCGCCCTGGGACACAGCGAGCGCCACGGCGGCCATGACGGTGGCGTGCCAGGTCCTGAAGTCCTTGGCGGTGATCTCCAGACCGGCCAACTCCTTCAGATAGGCGTTGACTTCCGCGCTGCTGACCTCGTGCCAGTTGCGGCGCTCCCAGTAGACGAACAGCCGGTCGCCGCCGCTGCGGCGGCGCGCGAGCGCGACGAGGCTGCGGCACGCGGGCGGATCGGCCACCGCGTGGGTCTGCTCCTTGCCCGACTTGGAGGGGTACGTGAACACCACCTCGCCGCGCTCGCAGCGGGTGTGCTCGCGCAGCAGCGTGGTGAGGCCGTAGGTGTCGTTGAGGTCGACGTAACGCTCGCTGCCGACCCGGAAGAACCCGAGGTCGAGGAGGCGTACGGCAGTGGCGAGGACGCGCTGCCGGGTCAGTCCGCGGTCGCCGAGGTGGGCTTCCACGGCCTCTCTCACCTTCGGCAGGCGGGCCGCGATGTCGAGGACGTGCTCGTGCTTGGCCTGCTCCTGTTCGGCCCGGAACTGCGGGTGGTACAGGTACTGCCGGCGTCCGGCGGCGTCGGTGCCCACGGCCTGCAAGTGGCCGTTCGGCTTGGGGCAGATCCACACGTCCTGCCACGCGGGCGGGATCACCAGGGCCTTGATGCGCTCAAGCTCGGCGCGGTCGCGCAGGGGCCGGCCGTGGGCGTCGAGGTAGCGGAAGCCCCGCCCGTGCCGTTTGCGGACGTAGCCCGGTTCAGTGGGGCGGGAGTGGGAGAGGCGCACGCGAACCTCCTGGCCTCGCGGCGGTCGCTGTCCGCGTGTCAGCCGGCCGCGTTGTCGACGCGCAGCCGCACCTGTTCCTCCAGCCGTTGGAGGCTGCTGTCCAGCGCGGCCTCGACGGTCTCCTTGCCCGGATCGTGGCTCTCGTCGCGGAAGGTCAGGTGCACCGTCGCCTCGCTGGAGCCGCCGTCGACACCGGTGACCTGGAGCCAGCCGGTGTAGCTGTCCTCGTCGCGGGTGCCCCATTCGAGCCGCATGGCGTCGCGTCGGGCACGCAGTTCGGCGGAGGTGTCCTCGTCGGTGCGGTCCTCGTGCACGGTGACCTCGGGGGGACGCCCGGCCCGCACGTGCAGGGCGTCCGGCAGCCAGGTGTCGAGCTGGTCGACGTTGGCGGCCTGGTCGAAGACGTGCTCGGGCTGCGCGGGCATCGTGCGTGAACGCTCGTACTCGGTCATGGCGGTTCCGTCCTCGGGTGGCGGCTGTACGGCGGGCACGAGTACCCGCCGTACGCGGACATGAGCCTCCCGCGGGAGGCGCGGAGCCGGGCGTGCTCCTCAGTGGCCGAGGGCGCGCTTGAGTTCCTTCTTGTTCATCGAGGAACGGCCCTCGATGTTCTTCTTCTTGGCCTCTTCGTACAACTGGTCGCGGGTGGGGCCCTCAGATCCGCTGTGCGAGCGCTCGCCGCCGCGCTGGTACGAGGACTTCTTGTCCCGCGTCGAGGTCTTGCTCGCGGTCTTGGACTCGCCCGAACGTGCCCGTTCCTTGTTGACCGTGCGGGCGGCGATTTCCTTCGCGCGTTTGGTGGACTCGCCGCGGTCCTCCGCGCTTTCCTTGATGTGCTCGTACTGGCGCTCACGCTTCTTGCTGGATCCAGCAGGCATGGGACAACCTTTCTTCGGTTCTGCCTTTTGTGTTTCGTCTGTCGTGGTCGCGGGCCCGAGACGCCCTATTTCATGGACGGCGAACGCATGAGAACTCGCTCCTCGACCGCGCCCGCGTGAAGAGGGCGTCGCGGCGCGGCCGGACGCGCGGCCCGATGGAGGCCGCACACGACTTCGGCGGTGCCGCGTCGCGAACGCGCCTCCTGTCCGAAGCACGCTGCTCGCCTGCCCTTCCACTCTCGGGGCAAACGGACGGGGCCGCCCGTCGAGACGCCGGGACAGCGGCCCCGTGCAACGCGGGTGACACGTGGTGAAGCTGGGTGGGAATGAGGCCCGACCCGGGCGCAGGGGGTGCCCCGGAGAGCACACGGGCGCGGACAGCGCGAGGCGCCCCGGTGGCCGACACTCACCGGAGGGCCGGTTCGGCTAGCCGAGGCCGCCGCCCCCGAAGCTGCTGCCGCGCCCCTTCCTGTGGTCCTTGGGGTCCTGGGACTCGCTGGGGTGCGTGCTCGACTGGCCGTAGCCCTCTTTCAGCTCGTGCGGGGTGCGCCAACCGCCGTCGTGCGGCACTTCGTCCGGGTCTCGATACTCCCGGACTTCTCTGACGGGGCCGCCCTCGGGCAGGTGCGGCTGCTCGTCCGGGCGTGGCCGCCTGGCCTCTCGCACTTGAATGCGACGGCCCCAGATAAAGGCGCCGATGAGAACGCCGACCACGGCAAGACCGGCGATCCACATCAGCAACGCAGCGCCGGACGAGACCGCAAGCTCCCACTCCATGGTCTTCATATGAGTGTTGTACCCGCCCCCGTCCGAAACATAGCCAGTCATTTGTGCCTCCCAATAGGAACGGGTGGAAACCCGCTGTTGCGTACTATGTGCCTTCGGAATGGATATTCACGTTCGTGCGGCCGGATGCCCCGGCCTGTTGATTTCAGAGGAAACCGGCATGCGTTCGCCGGCATGGATTTACGCCCGTGTCAGCCGAGGAAGCGGGATGCGATCCGCAGGTCGGACACGAGACCCGCGAACGCCTCCTCCCGGTCCTTGGAGCGCAGTACCGCCGAGGGGTGCACGGTGGCCAGCAGGCAGCGGTGGGCGTCGTCGGCACTGTCCTTTCCCTCCTCGGTGGTCAGCGGCAGATCCGCGCCCGGTGTCAGGGAGAGCAGGGCACCCCGCGACGCGGTCACTTTGAAGGAACTGCCCAACATGGACTTACCGGCGGTCGCGCCGAGTGCCACGACAAGCTCCGGATCCACCCGCTTGATCTCGGCGGCGAGCCAGGGGCGGCAGGCGGTCATCTCCCCGAGGCTCGGCGCCTTGTGGATGCGGCGCTTCCGGCCCTCGGGGGCGGGCGCGAACTTGAAGTGCTTGACGGCGTTGGTGAAGTACACCTGCTCGTCGTCGATCCCGGCTTCCCCGAGCGCCGAGCGGAGCAGTCGCCCGGCGGGCCCCACGAACGGCTCGCCCGCCCGGTCCTCCTGGTCGCCGGGCTGTTCCCCGACGAGCATGAGGCGAGCGCGAGCGGGGCCGGCGCCGAACACGGTCTGCGTGGCCCGCGCGTACAGCGGGCAGCCCCGGCAGTCGGCGGCGGCACGTCGCAGTGCCGGGATCCCGCCTCGCGCGGGCACGTAGGGAAGCGCGCTGTCGGCAGCCCCCTTGGTCGAATTCGGCACGGTGCCTCCTTCGTCATGCCGATCGGCACGCTGCGGGGTACCCCGGCCGGCCGGGCGCCATGCCGGGGAAGGCCGGGCGGGTGGCACCGGCCGGGTCCCGTTGGGTCAGCCGAGTGACTCCCCGGGGTGGGCCTGCGTCTGGAGCTGCCAGTACTCGCCCGCGCAGCCCGCAGGAAAGGGCGGAAAGCGGTGCCCCTTCACATCGGTGCTCCAGTGGTGCTCGCCGCCGCAGTCGCACTCGTAGATCCCGCTGGAGGGCACGACCTCGCCGGGATGCCATGTCGTCTTCTCCTCGCTCATGCCTTCAGGTCTACGTCGGCCGCGCACGCGCCGCGACCCGGGCGCGAGCTGGCACATGGGTGCCGCGTCCGCCGCCAGTCTGGTGCCACGGCAGGCTGCGGTGTGCCGGACGTCGATACGACATGTGCTGCGACCTCGCCCTGAGCCGACGCAGCACTAGGCCTCTGACCTGCGTGCTCGCCGGCGTGCCAGGGTGTGGTGCCACGGGAGATGCGGATGGCGCCATAAGTGGCTCGCAATGGCGCCATGGATGTGCCATGATGGCGACATGAGGGGGTGCTCCTCGGTCTCACAAGGCCGGGGGCGCGCGTTTCGCGGAGAGCCATCGAAGGGGTCGGACCATGGAGACAGCGCAGAGCCAGCAGCAGGTCGCGGCACCTGGCGCCGTCGCCGCCTTCGCCCGCTTCGTGCTCTGCGGCGGCGGCGTGGGACTCGCCTCCAGCTTCGCTGTGGCAGCTCTCGCGTCCTGGATCCCCTGGGCCCTGGCCAACGCCCTGATCACCGTGGTCTCCACGCTCCTCGCCACCGAGCTGCACGCCCGCTTCACCTTCGGGGCGGGCGGGCGCGCGACCTGGAGCCAGCACGTGCAGTCGGCCGGGTCCGCGGCGGCCGCGTACGTGGTGACCTGCGTGGCGATGTTCGGTCTCCAGCAGCTGGTGGCGGCGCCCGGCGCGGTCCTTGAGCAGGTCGTCTACCTGTCCGCCTCCGCACTCGCGGGCGTCGCGCGGTTCGTGGTGCTGCGCCTCGTCGTCTTCGCGCGGAACCGCTCGCGGACCGCGACCGCCTCCCCCGTGCAGGCGACCGTGGCCCGCGCCGCGGTCCCCGCCGGGCCCGCGGCGCTCTGCCGCGCCGCCTGACCCGTCCGTCGGAGCGACGTACGGCATCGAGGGGCCGGCCCGTCCGCCAACGGAATCAGATTCCCTACGACGACCACGCGCAGTGCTGCGCACCGGGCCGCCCGGTGGGACCCTTTCGGCAGGCAGCGCAGCGTACGTACGGGCTGTCCAGGGGGATGCGATGCGGACAGGGCGACGCGTCAGGGGCGCGGCCGCGGCGGGCCTCGCGGTGGCCCTCGTGGTCTGCGGTGTGTCGGGCTGCGGGGGAGGGGCAGGGACAGGCACTCCCTCGGACCCGCGCGGCGGCTCCGGCCGAACGGCCTCCTCACCGACCTCGGCGCAGTCCGGACACTCGGGCACGCCCGACGACCACGGCGGCGGTCGCGGCGGCGACGAGCGTGGCGGTGGAGGCGAAGGCGGAGACGACATCCTGCCGGTCCCCGCACCCCCCGTCGCCCCCGGGCGCTCGGGCGGCGGCACCGGCGGCAACATCGGCGTCTACCCCAGCGGAGACACCGGCGGCACCGGCGGCGGGCACCAGACCGCATCCGCCGGCGGCTCCGGGGGCACCACCACCGACCCGCCGACACCACCGTGCGGCGACTCCGCCACCGAGGCCGCCTCCTGCCCGCCGTCCGCCACACCCGGAGCCTCCGAGAGCGTCCCGCCCACGGTGGGCGACGGGACCTGAGGCGCCGATGACCTCGCCGGATCCACCACGGCGCCAGCCCCGCCGTACGCCTCCGCCACGCCGAGCGGGCCCGCGCCACCGCCCGTCGTCCCGGCGCCGCGCGCGCGGCCCCGCCCGCCCGGCCCCACGCCGGTCACGGCTCCGACAGCCACCGGAGGAGCCCTCGGCGGCCGACACCGGCGGGCACCTGGAGTACGCCAACTCCGCGCTCGGCGCGGGCTCGTTCGCCGTGGCCCTGATGCTCTACGCGGGCTACCTCTACATCGACGCCTTCTACAGCTACTTCCACCTCGGCACGTTCGCGGTCGGGTTCGACTCGCTGGAGTTCGCCCTGCGGAGTCTGCGACTGTTCACCCTGCCGGTGTTCGCCGCGCTCGCGGGGCTCGCCCTCATCCCGTACACACCGGATCTCATGGCCTTGCTCGGCGTTCCGGAGCACCATGTGCGGGCCGCCCGTGAGTACGGCCACACCCTCGCGCGGCTGCACCCCTTCCTGATCGTCGCCGGGGTCGTCCTCATGGCGCTGTGGCCGGCGCTCCGGGGCCTCAACTGGATCGCGCCCCTCTGCGTCGCCGTGGGACTGCTGCTCGGGCAGACCTCCGCGGCGAGTGCCCGCTCGCCCCGGCGGCGGCGCGCGTGGGAACGGGCGGTCTCCCTCGTGGTCGCCGGGGTGTTCCTGATGTGGGTCGTGGCCCTGGTGGCCGGCGACCTGGGCCGCCGGGACGCGCGGCGCACCGCCCACCGCCTCGTCAGCCGCGTGGCCGTCGTCGTCCTCAGCGCGGAACGCCTCAGCCTGACGGGCCCCGACGTCGTCGCCGAGGACCTCGGCAAGGGCCTGCGCTACCGCTACCGCTACAGCGGCCTGCGGCTCCTGGTGGAGCGCGACCACCGGTACTACGTCCTGCCGCTGGGCTGGCGGGAGGACCGGGACGCCACGTTCGTCATCGAGGACGACGACTCGGTACGCGTCGAACTGCGGCCCGGCACCCGCCCGGCGGGGGCACACGGGCCGGCCGGGCAGGCGGGAACACCGCTGGCCGAGGGGGCGGTGAGGTCACTAGCGTGACGTCGGCCCGTACTCCCGACAGCGAAGCGCCGTGATGACCACCCCTGGACGAGACGTACTCGCCGCCTTCCGGCTTGCCGGCCGGCCCCTTCCCCTGACCGGCGGCGAAGGCCACAGCGTCCGCGTGGGAGACGCGGTACTCAAGCCGGCAGGACCGGACCACCAGTTCGCCGAGTGGCAGGCCGACCTCATGGCCTCGCTGCCGGAGGCCGGCTTCCGCGTCGCCCGGCCCCTGCGCGCCACCACCGGGGCGTGGAGCCACGGCGGCTGGACCGCGTCCCGCTTCGTCCCCGGTGCCGAACCCGACCACGCCGCCGCACCCCGCTGGCTCGACGTCATCACGGCGGGGCGCGCCTTCCACCGCGCGGTGGCCGACATGCCCCGGCCCGCCTTCCTCGACCGCCGCCACGACTGGTGGGCGACCGGCGACCGGGTCGCCTGGCAGGAAAGGGAGCCCGACCTGCTCCCCGCGGCGCACGAACCGTACGACCAGTTGACCGCGCTGCTCGGCCCGGAGCCGCGGGCCAGGCCCCAACTCGTGCACGGCGACCTGACGGGCAACGTCCTGTTCGCTCCGGGCCTCGCCCCGGCCGTCATCGACTTCTCGCCCTACTGGCGCCCGCCGGCCTTCGGCGATGCGGTCGTCGTGGCCGATGCCCTGATCTGGCACGGCGCGGGTCCCGGCCTCCTCCACGAGGCCGCGCCCACGAACGGACCCGACTTCGTCCAGTACGTCGTCCGCGCCCTCGTCTTCCGGCTCGTCACGACCAACGAGCGCCTCCGCGCACAGGGCCGCGACACGAGCGACGAGATGCGCCGCTACGGGCACGCGGCACGCCTTCTCGCCGACATCGCCCCCCGCCCGGAGGGCTGACACCGCCGTCCGGGCCGGCCGGCGCTTCGGGCGGCCGTCAGCCGCCGATCGTGGCCAGTGCCGGACGGAAGGAGGAACGGGCACCGCCGACAGGCTGGGGAGCGGACCACGTGTTGCCGACGAGCCGGCTCCACCAGACCTGCTCGTCGCCCGTGACGCCCTTCCACGCCATGAACACGCCCGCGTACGGGGCGAGGGCGGGGCCGACGCTGCTGGAGGCTCCGATGACCCGGACCGGCCCGGACCAGGAGGCGCCGTCGAACCGGGCCCACCAGATCTGTTCCTCGCCCGCGCCCCTCCAGGTCATGTGGAGCGGCCCGCCGGACGGGCCCGCCAGGGCCACGCCCGCGCTCGTACGGGCGCCGGGCACGGGCCGCGCTCCGGACCAGCTGCCGTTGTCCCAGCCGTTCCACCAGATCTGCTCGTCGCCTGTGACGCCCTTCCACGCCATGAACGTACTGCCGTCACTGACGCCTTGTTCCCCGCGCGCGGACACCTCCGACGCGTGCGCGCCCGGTGAGGCGATTCCCTGTACGCCTGCCGCCGCCACGGCCGCGGCGCTGACGCGCAGCACCTGGCGGCGGCTGGGTAACGCGTGTGCTTCGGACTCCCTCATCGTTCCCCCTCAGCTCGTGAACCCCATCGGCCCGGGCCCTCACAGACGCGGGCCCGCCCACCATGCAGAGAGACACCGGAGCGTGGCCAGGGCCGGTCCACTCAGCGGAACGGGACCGGCGGCATCCGGACACAGGGTCGCCCGAAGAGCGCGGGCCCTTTGCCACCACCGTGCGGAGCGGCCCGGCCAGCGGTCGGGCGTGTGCATCCTTCGGCCTACCGGCAGGTCCGACCGGCGGACGATGCCCAGGTCCTGGGCGCGCGCGACGCTGAAGGCATGAAAGACATCATCGCCATCGTCGGTTGGGTCGTCGGCATCCAGGGCGCCCTGGGAGTCCTGGGGCGGCTCTTCGGAGGGGACTCCTGGGGCCTGATCCAGAAGTGGTGGGACGTGCCCACGGCGGGCTACGCCGTGCTGTTCGTCCTCGGCGCCGCGCTCGCGGTCTACGGGGAGTTCGGCAAGGCACGGATCCGCCGCTAGGGCGTGCCTTCAAGGGCCCCTGCCGCCGCGGGCCCGGCGGCCCGTACGCAGCGTTCGAGGGAGTCCGTCAGCCACAGATGTGACGTACCGAAAGTGACGGGGTCGCCGCTGGCCTCGGCGACCAGGTGCCAGTAGCGGCGCATGCCGCGGTCGTGGTCGGCGGCGACGTCGGCCAGGAGGCGGCGGCGGAACCGCGGGGTGTCGGTGGTGCCGCGCACCGAGGCGTGCACGGCGACGAACCGGTCCAGCTCGGGGCCCACGCGGGGTGCTTCGCCCGCCCGCACCCGGGGCTCGGCGAGGGCGCACGCCTCGCGGACGCCGTTGATCAGCTCGACCTCGTCGGCGATCAGCTCGGCGTTGGCCCGCGCCATCGCCAGCAGGCCGCGGGTGAGCACCCGGTCACCGGTCAGGGCCACCAGTTCCGCGAACGCCACGACCTGCGGCGGGGTCGGGTCCGCGGGCGGCTCCGGCACGGCCATGGTCACGAAGGCGGAGAGCGAGGCCTCGGACACCGGGGCGACCATCGTGCGCCTCCAGAAGTCGATCAGGGCGTCGCGGGCCGCGCCCCCGCCCTCCACGGCGGCGAGCAGTTCGAGGCGTGCGGCCCGGTCGGCGGGCTCGGCCTCCTCGACCGCGCGCAGCGAGGCCCGCCGCCAGGCCATGTCCGCGAGCTGCACGTCAAGGGCGGCCCGCTCGGCGGCGACCACCTCCGCGACGGAGCGCTCGCCGACGAGCACCTCCCTGATCGACGGCAGTCCGAGGCCGAGCCCGCGCAGCCGCCGGACCAGGCAGAGCCGCTCGACCGCCGACGGGTCGAACCTGCGGTGACCGCCCGTGCTCCGCACCGAGTCGACGATGCCCTCGTCGCAGTAGAAGCGAACGGTCCGCACCGGCACGCCGGTCAGTCGTGCCAGATCGCCGATGCCGAGCGTGCCATCGAGTAAAGGCACTTGAACCTCCACTGGACTGGAACTCCTACCGTAGCGGCGAAGCCCCATGGGAGGAGATTTCGTGATGTCGTCGACGCTGCACACCGCACGGCTCGTGGAGGGACTGCGGGAGCAGACCGGAGGGTTCATCCGCGCGGTCGCCGGAAAGCCGCAGGACACCCGGGTGCCCACCTGCCCCGAGTGGCCGCTGCGCACCCTCGTCGGACACGTCGGCCAGGAACACCGGTGGGCGGCCGAACTGGTGCGCAAGGGTGAGCAGTTGCCCGTGCCCGATCCGTGGGAGGCCGATCCGGGCGCCCCGGACGGCTGGGCGCGGTGGCTGCGGGAGGGCGCGGACGCGGTGGTCCAGGCGCTCCAGGAGACCGGGGCGGACACCGAAGTGCAGACGTTCCTCGGGCCGCGGCCCGCGGTCTCCTGGCTGCGCAGGATGCTCAGCGACACCTGTGTCCACCACTACGACGCGGCCTGCGCGACAGGCGCCCCCTTCGAGGTCGCCGACGACCTCGCGGCCGACGCGATCAGCGAGAACCTGGAACTCCTGGCCACGCCGGCCTGGGAGGCGCTCAAGCCCGCGGTGGCCGAGCTGCGCGGACACGGCGAGCGCATCGGGTTGCGGCCCACGTCCGAAGAGGGCTGGCTGGTCACCCGTACACCCGAGGGCGTGCGCTGGGAGCGCGGCCCCGCCGACGCCGACGTGGTGGTGTCGGGCGCCGTGGCGGACCTGCTGCTGGTGGTGTACCGCCGCGTCCCGCCGGAGGGTGACGGGGTGACGGTGACGGGCGATCGCGCCCTGCTGGACCACTGGTTGGCGCACGCGGCGCTGTGACCGGCGGCGGACCCCGGAACGGAGACAGCGGGAGCCGACAGGAGGCGACCGGGGCCCGCCGAAGGCGGCGGGAGCCGAGCGGAGGCAGATGGGCGAGGTCTTGGTCTATACCAACAACCCCTCTCCCAGTACCCTCATCCGTGGCCAGTAGCACACCCTTCCCCCCACCCAGGTTGCGTGCTGGCACGGGCGACACCCCCTAGATCTGTCCCGAGCAGCCGGGTGACCTCCCCCACTCACCGCCTCCAGGAGGATCACGGTGAACGTACGCACCAGAAGCTCGGCGATGGTCGGCACCCTCTGCCTCGTCGCCTCCCTCGCCCTGAACACGGCGTCCGCCGACGAGCGCGCCGCCCCGGAGCAGGCGGCGGAGGTCACGCTCACGAAGGTGGCCACGGCCCAGAACCCCATCGCCGGAACCCCCGGACCCGGTGGCACGGTCTGGATAGCCGAACGCGCGGGCACCGTAAGGGTCCTGGGCGCGGGCGGACTCGGGAAACCCGTCCTCGACATCTCGAAGGAGACCACCACCGACGGCGAGCGCGGCCTGCTGGGCATCGCCTTCGACAGGAGGTTCGCGCACCTCTACATCTCGTTCACGAACCTCGAAGGCACCAGCGTCGTGGACGAGTTCGCCGTACGGAACGGAAAGATCCTGCCGCATACCCGGCGCACCGTCCTCACCCAGACGCAGCCGTACGCGAACCACAACGGCGGCGACATCAAGTTCGGCCCGGACGGCTACCTCTACATCGCCTTCGGCGACGGCGGCGCGGGCGGCGACCCGCACGGCAACGGACAGAACCTCGACACGCTGCTCGGCAAGATGCTGCGCATCGACCCGAGGGGCGGCAAGCCGTACGCGATCCCGCGGGACAACCCGTTCGTGAACGACCCGAAGGCGAGGGACGAGATCTGGGCGTACGGGCTGCGCAACCCGTGGCGGTTCTCCTTCGACGCGGGCACGGGCGACCTGCTGATCGGTGACGTGGGCCAGAGCGCCTGGGAGGAGATCGACTGGGCCCCGGCCAGGAGCAAGGGAGGCGAGAACTACGGCTGGTCCCAGATGGAAGGCACCCACCCGTTCCGCGGCGGCACGGAGCCCGCGAACCACGTGCCGCCGGTCCACGAGTACGACCGCAACGGCCTCGGCTGCTCGGTCACCGGCGGATTCGTCTACCGGGGCCGGGCCGTCCCGGCGCTCAGGGGTCAGTACGTGTACAGCGACTACTGCGACGGCACACTGCGCACCCTGAAGATCGAGAACGGGAAGGTGACCGGCGTGGGCGACCTCGGGGTCAACGGCGGCGAGGTCGTCTCGCTCGTCCAGGGCCGCACGGGCGAGCTGTACGTGCTCGACATCGGCGGCAGCGTCCACCGCGTCGACCCGGCGTGACACTCGCCCCGGGGGCGCGCGGCAGCTAGGCGAGCGCCCCACGGAGGCGGACGGGGTTACCGGGGCCCTTCGGCCTTCCCGAGTTCCGCCAGGCGGGTCAGCGCGGGCAGCGCCGCGGCCAGCGCCTGGCGGTCCTCCGGGGCGAGCCGCGCGATCAGCGGGGCCAGATGCCGGGTGCGGTCGTCGTGGCGGGACCGGCCGATACGCCGTCCCGCCTCGGTGATGTGGACGAGGACGGCACGCCCGTCGCTCGGGTCGGGCCGGCGCTCGACCAGGCCGTCCCGCTCCAGGCGGGTGACCAGCTGCGTGATGGCGGGCTGAGTGATCTGCTCGGTCCTCGTCAGCTCGGTCAGCCGCCTGGGGCTGCCGCCGAAGGCCAGGGTGTCAAGGACCGACAGGGTGGTGAAGGGGTGCTTCTCCAGGGTGGGCAGCCGGATGTAGAAGCGGTTGAAGTTCTCGACGGCCGCCGTGAAGGCGTCCACGTCCAGGTCAGGGACGTACGACGGGGTGCCGTCGGCCGGAGAGGTGTGCGGGGGAGGGCTGTCCGGGGCCTGCGAGATGTCGTCCACGGCTGAAATATATCGCGCCACTTATATAAGGTGCTTATGCTGTTGGTGGTGGGCGCCCCGTGGGACAGCTGGCGGGGCGGGCCCGTCACTTCGGCGCGCCACGACCCGGCGCACCGGCGCGGCACGCCACCGCGCGGGAACGCCGCCGGGCGGCAGCGCCGACGCGCGGGAACGCCCCGCGCGAGGACGCCAAAGGAGACACCATGACTGTGCGCATCGGCATCAACGGCTTCGGGCGGATCGGCCGCAACGTCTTCCGCGCGGCGGCGGCCCGCGGCGAGGACCTGGAGATCGTCGCGGTCAACGACCTCGGTGACGTGCCCACCATGGCCCATCTGCTCGCCCACGACTCCGTACTCGGCCGCTTCCCCGGCGAGGTCACCGCCGGGCCCGACGCGATCCGCGCGGGGGACACCACCGTCAAGGTCCGCGCCGAGCGCGACCCGGCCGCGCTGCCGTGGGGCGACCTCGGCGCGGACGTCGTGATCGAGTCCACGGGCGTCTTCACCGACGCCGCCAAGGCCCGCGCGCACGTCGACGGCGGGGCCAAGAAGGTCATCATCGCGGCCCCGGCCAGCGGCGAGGACGTCACGATCGTGCTCGGCGTGAACGACGACGCGTACGACCCGCTGCGCCACACGATCATCTCCAACGCCTCGTGCACCACCAACTGCCTCGGCGTCCTCGCCAAGGTGCTGCACGACGCCGTCGGCATCGAGTCCGGCATGATGACCACCGTCCACGCCTACACCCAGGACCAGAACCTCCAGGACGCCCCGCACAAGGACCTGCGCCGCGCCCGCGCCGCCGCCCTCAACGTGGTGCCGACCTCCAGCGGCGCCGCCCGGGCCATCGGCCTCGTCCTGCCCGAACTCCGGGGCCGCCTCGACGCGTTCGCCCTCCGCGTGCCGGTGCCCAACGGCTCGGTCACCGACCTGACGGTCACCACCACCCGCCCCACCACGGTGGAGGAGGTCAAGGCGGCGTACGCGAAGGCCGCCGCGGGCGCCTACAAGGGTCTCCTGACCTACACCGAGGCCCCGCTCGTCAGCAGCGACATCGTCACCGACCCCGCCTCGTGCGTCTTCGACGCCGAACTGACCCGCGTCGTGGGCCCGCAGGTGAAGGTCGTCGGCTGGTACGACAACGAGTGGGGCTACTCGAACCGGCTCATCGACCTGGCGCTGCTCGTGGGCGGCTCCCTGTAGCACCGGTGAAGGCCCGTGCCGCGCCGGCCGACCGGCCCGCCACAATGACCTCATGGCTGACAACACGCTCTGGGTCGGGGTCCTGGCCGCCGGAACCGCCGTGGTCGCGAGTTGGGTGACCAGCAGGGGCACGGCCAGGGCCGCGCGCATCCAGGCGGAGTCCGCCGCCGAGAGCCAGCACCTGGACCGGTCGCGCGCGGCCCGGCGCAGCGCGTACGTCGACGTCATCGAACAGGCCCAGCGCATGGGGGAGTTGTACTGGAAGGTCTCCGGCACCGCGGGCGACCCCGACGCGGCCGACCGGGCCGGGGCGCTCAAGGAGCTGCGGCTGCGCCTGCGCGACGAGTACGCCGTCCTGCGCCACCGCGTGTGGGTGGTGGACCTGGAGGGCCCCGCCGATGCGGCGGAGGCGGCGAACCGGCTGCGCCGGTCCACCTCCGACAACTACCGCGCCCTGGCGGCGATGATCGCGGGCGAGGAGGGCGCGGACGAACGCTTCAACGCCTGCTACGCGCCGTTCTGGCAAGCGGTGCTCGCCTTCGTGGCGACCGCACGCGAGGCGCTGCGCCGGACGACGCCCTCGTAGAACCGGCGGGGCATGCCGCACGGCGGCGTCACGTCCCCGCCGCTATCCGAAGGGGCAGCCCGGATTGGGGGCGTCCTGGGAGAAGGGCGCCCCGTGCGGCAGGACGTAGAGGACCTCGAGGACGAGGTCGGTCGTGCCGTGGTTCTGCCCGATGTGGACGTGGTCGGCGCCCGGAGGTTCCTGCGTGGTGGGGTGGGGCGGGGCCCGAGAGCGCCTGCTGCGAGGGTGCGCGCCCGAGGCCCGGGGCGGGACAGGCTCACCGTGCCATGTACCGGTCGAGTTCGCGAGCCCGTTCCCGGAGGCGGCCCGACCACTCCTCGTCCTCCAACTCGGCCACGACACCGGCCCGTTCGGCCAGGGCGAGGACCGTGGCGAGGAACCCGTCCGTCAGGGCGAGGACGACGGCGTGATGGGTCCTGCGGTGGTGGGCCACCAAGGCGTTGACGAAGTCGCCGAACGCGTCGGGGTCGATGTGCGACTCGTCGTTCTCCATCGGACCGACGCCGGAGGGCACACCCAGCTCCGCCTCGAAGACCTCCACCTGGCGCAGGAAGAGGCGCGCCGCCCCGCCGGAGGGGTTCCACAGCGTCTCGTCGCCCATCTCGAAGTACTGGCTCAACTGGCGCCTTTCGGGTCGGATGGCGGACAGCGGGATCAACGGCCAAGATCGTACGACGCACCGCGACCCAGGGTGACGAAACCGGGGAACTTCCGTACCCGAAGGCCCACTTCTCCCCCTTAGGTCGTCACTGTCAGTGATGCGCAGTCGCTGTCGGCACCGGATCTCACCCGGCGGTCACCACGGCACGCCACCACCCCAGGAGCGCCCTCGCTCCTGTCCGGAACGCGCGGGTGCCTTCGCGCGCGTCAGTAGCATTTCCCGGTAGCCGTCGGCGGACGCGCCGTTGCCGGGCACGGGGGGCTGGAGGACTGGTGAACGCGCGGGATACGCAAGCCGACGCCGTCGCGTCAGGGCACGAGCGCGGCGGACCGGCGCACTCGGCGAGACAGCTCAGGGCCACCGGGATCGGCGCGGTGGCCGTCCTGCTGTGGGCGTCCCTGGCCCTGGTCACCACGCTGACCGGGCGGGTACCGCCGTTCCAGCTCACCGCGATGGCGTTCCTGGTCGGCGGGGTCATCGGGCTGCCCCGGGCCCTGCGCGGCGGCGCGGCGCTCGCCCGCGGGCTGCCCGGCGGGGCCTGGGCGCTCGGCATCGGCGGCCTGTTCGGCTACCACTTCTTCTACTTCCTGGCCCTGCGCAACGCCCCCGCGGTCGACGCCGGGCTCATCGCCTACCTGTGGCCGCTGCTGATCGTCGTGTTCTCCGCGGCCCTGCCCGGCGAGCGGCTGCGCTGGTGGCACACGGCGGGCGCGGTGCTCGGCCTCGGCGGCACCTTCCTCCTGGTCACCGGCGGCGAGGGGCTGCACCTGCGCGGCGAGCACCTGCTCGGGTACGCCGCCGCGGCCGTCTGCGCGGTGGTGTGGTCGGCGTACTCGGTGGCCAACCGCCGTTACCCGCAGGTCCCCACGGACATGGTCGCCTTCTTCTGCCTGGCCACGGCGGCCCTCGCGGCCGTCTGCCACCTGCTGTTCGAGACCACGGTACGACCCGACGGCTGGCAGTGGGCCGCCGTGCTCGCCCTGGGGCTCGGCCCGGTCGGCGGCGCCTTCTACGTCTGGGACCACGGCACGAAGCACGGCGACATCCGACTCCTCGGCACCTTCTCGTACTTCGCGCCGCTGCTGTCCACCGCGCTCCTCGTCGCCACCGGCCGTGCGGACGCGAGCTGGCCCGTGGCCGCCGCCAGCGTGCTGATCGCCGGCGGCGCCACCCTGGCCTCGGCCGACGCCGTGCGCTCGGCGCGCAGGCGGGGCCGTGCCGGGCCCAGCCGCCCGCGAAGGGGCTGAGCCCGGCCGGGGGGGTCAGGCGTCCACCGGCCAGGTGCCCCGGCGGACCATCTCCACCACCTTGTCGGCGCCGTTGGCCCGCACCAGGAGTTCCAGGCGCGCGCGCTCGATGTCCTCCGCGCTCCACCGGTCGGTGGCCATGGTCCCCTTCTCGTGCGACCAGCCGTTGTCGTAGTGGCGTACGACGTAGTCCTTCTGGAAGTCCCACATCTTCGTGCCCGGCAGCGGCGTCACGATGAAGGGGTTGGCGTACGCCATGCCGTGACCCATGAGCGTGACGGCGTAGTCGATGGTCTTCTCGATCTGCTCAAGGGACTCGATGTACGGCTCGTCCCCGGGCCGCTCGGGCGGGTTGACGAAGCCGAGCATGAAGCCGCCGGTGACCTGGATGCCGTACTCCGTGAACATCTCCACGACGTCCCCGGTCGCCTTCTGGAAGGCGTTGAGGCGGGGCTTGCCCGACTCGACGAGGCTGTCCTCGTTGGCGCTCTCCACCGCGAGGTAGACGCTGTAGCAGCCGCCGTCGGCCATGGCCTTGATCAGGTCCCGGCAGGTGAGCCCGGCCCGCATCGCCGCGAGGACGTTGCGGAAGTTGGGGTTGCGCCGCTCGGCCTCGTCCATGCCGTCCGCGAACTCGGCGCCCAGGTGCAGCAGGACGAGGTTGAACAGGCTCAGGCCGCCCTCCTCCACCCACGGCAGGTCGTGCTTGCGCAGCAGCTTGAAGGTCTCCATCGCGTACAGCGGGTCGTGCAGCAAGTGGTCGTCCTCGATGAGGACTTCGGTCACGCCGTGCTTGCGGATCTCGGCGAGGTGCAGATCGAACCAGTCGGTGCCGAGCGCCCGCCACGGGCCGTTCACCATCGGGATGTAGCAGAAGTCGCAGCCCACATTGCAGCCGATGGTGGAGAAGATCTGTGCCCAGGAGCCCTGGTCGCGCACCCGCTTGCCCGAGGAGTGGTAGCCCTGCTCGTACTGGCGCATGTCCAGCATCCCGAAGTCGGGCAGCGGCATCATGCCGAGCCGTTGGTCGAGGCCCTGGCGCTTGGGCAGGATCCGCATGTACGGCGACATGGCCGTGGTCCGGACGACGGCCCCGTCGGCGCGCCGGTACGCGATGCCGGGCACGGCGTCGATGTCACCGTCCGCCTCGGTCAGCGCCTGGAGGAGGGCGGTGAAGGTCTGGTCCGCCTCGTTGATGACCACGTAGTCGAAGGGGGAGTCCGGCACGGCGTACCGCCAGTCGCCGCTCGGGTGGGCCCCGCCGGTGACGGTCACGATCCCCGGGTCGATGTCCTTGACCAGGTCGGCGAGGGCGCGCGCGTTGCCCCACTGGACCGTGTAGATGCACTGGACCCCGACGACATCGGGGTCGAACTCCTCGATGAGCGCGCGCAGTTGGGTGTCGTCGAGGCCGTAGCGCACCAGGCTGCTGCCGCTCCCGAGGTCGACGAGGTGGCGCTCCTGCTCCCAGCCGGCGAAGGGGGAGTCGACGATGCGGACGTCGAAGCCGGAGAGGCGGGCGTTCGCCGCGATGCGCAGCAGGCCGATGGGGGTGCCCGCCCGCTTCATGACCTCGAACGTGTCCAGGCCGAGCGCCCGGAAGCTGCTCCGCGGCGGGGAGGGCTCCACGACCCGGGTGTACGAGGGCACGAGGAGCAGCACGCGCGGCGCCTCGCCGCGGACGCGCCGCCGGGTGCCGGACCGCGACGTACGCAGAGAGGGACTGCCCAGGTGCCGCAGGGCCGGGCGTTGTGGAGCACTGGAGAACTTGATGGACGGTCTCTCTATGAGCACGGGCGCATGGGAACCGGTTCGCGTCATGAGCGCTCCATCTGTCCGGGTGGGGTGTCCGAGTGAGGTGAGGGAGGTGAGTGGCGAAGGAAGTGAGTGAGGTGTCCGATCGATCTGTCGCTTGATCTGGCTGGTTCGAACGGAGAATTCGTTCAGATCGTGACCGCCCGCACACAGTGAGGACAGGGTTCCGCGGCGAATGGCGTGAACCAGCGCATGGGGCCCCGTACACCTGATCTGCGAGAAGGCCGAGGGGCGCGCTGGTCGTGCCATGCGTCGCGAGGTGGCGCGTGGGTGCGGAACCGGCGCCCTCGCCGCGCTGCGGTGCGCCCCCACGGGCGGGCCCTGGTCGCTTTCCAGCCGTGCCCGGCCGCGCCATGGTGAGCGGAAGGCACACCGCGTGTGCAGGGGGGCACCATGAAGCTGTCCACAGGACGACGCGTCGCGGCGGCGCTCACCGCCGCCCTGCTGATCGCCGGCCCCACCACCGCCTGCGGCGGCGACGAGGACGCGAAGGAGAAGGTCACCCCGGTGGCGGCGGGGGAGCTGGGGCCGGACCCGTTCTTCGCGGGGGCCGTGGGCCGCGACCGGCAGGGCCTGACACCGCGGTCCGGGGCGGCGTACGGGCCGGGCACACCCCGGGGCTCTACGGCGGGACGCTCAACGAGAGCAGGTGCGACAAGACCGCGCTGATCGGCTTCCTGACCGACGAACGCCATACGAAGAAGGCGGCGGCCTGGTCACAGGTGCGTGGCATCGGCGTCAAGGACATCCGGCGGTACGTCCGGAGCCTGACGCCCGTCCTGCTGCGCACCGACACGCTGGTCAAGAACCACGGCTTCCGCAAGGGGGCGGCCACGGTCTTCGAGGCCCTCCTCGAAGCGGGCATCGCGGTGCTCGTCGACCGCTTCGGCCAGCCGGTGGTCAAGTGCAACTGCGGCAACCCGCTCGCGCGCCCGTCGGTGAGCCCCGGCGACATCGACCCGGACAGCATCGGGGACCCGGACTGGCGCGAGCGCTACGACCCCGGCAGGACCACGACCGTCAAGCCCGGCAAGAAGCCCAAGCGCATCGGCAGGTTCCGGCTGCTCGACCTCGACAGCGGCAAGGGCATCGGGCGTACGGCGGGCACCGACGCGGCGCGGGACGTCCGGCTGCCCGCACCGCCACCGCTGCCACCGGCCGAGACCGAAGCCGCGACCGAAGCCCCGCAGCCGTCGAGCGCCACGCCGACGAGCACGGAGCCGACCAGCACCGAGCCGACGAGCACCGAGCCGTCGAGCAGCACCCCGACGAGCGCCGGGCCGCATCGCTCCGGCATCGTCGGCACCTGGGAGCTGGCCGGGGGACGGGTGCGCGTCGAGGAGCGCGGTACGGACACGTTCACCGGCCGGACCGCTTCGGAGGACCAGGTCGGCACCGGCGGCTGCGTCGTCGATGCGGGCCGTGAGATCTGGACCGTGAACGGGAGCGGGCCGCGCTACACCGGCACCGTGCTCTCGCTGGACCCGCAGACGTGCCAGGAGGGGGAACGGTTCGACGCCACCTGGGAGTTGACCGGCACGGACACGCTCAAGGTGTGTGCGAGTGTCGCGGGGCAGCAAGGGTGCAACACCCTGACGCGGGTGACGGAGTAGGCCCCTGAGGCGCCGGCCCGCCAGAGGTCGCGGAGGGACGGGCGCACCCACCCCGCGGTGATCCCGCCGTAAGGTGCCCCTGGTCGTGTCAACGCTCAGGTCCGACGAACCGCCTCCAGGGGGCTCCCGTGCACCTCACCACTCCCGCCGTCTTCCGTCTCGTACGTCTGCTGGCCGCCGGCGGCACCGCCGCCGCGCTGGCCCTCGGGGGGAGCGCCGCCGTCGCCGCGCCCGCACCCGCGGCGCGGCCGGCGCACGCCGTCAGCGCGGGCACGCACTCCGGTCCGTACGGTCACCTCCGCGCCCTCGCCGCGCTCTCCGCGGACCGCCTGGCCACCGCCGACCTCGTCGCCGCGGCCAAGTACGGCACGGGCAGCCCCGTCGACGACCCCGCGCGCGAGCAGCAGGTCCTGGACGCCGTGGCGCGCCAGGCGGAGCAGGCGGGGGGAGACCCGGAGGTGACCGTGCGCGTCTTCCGCGACCAGATCGAGGCGAACAAGCTCGTCCAGCGCGCCCTGCACCACAAGTGGGATGCCACCCCGCCGACTGCGCCCGCGCCCGCGCCCACCGAGCGCCCCGACCTCGGCGAGGTCCGCGAGGAGATCAACCGCGTCAACGGCGAACTCGTGCGCGCCCTCGCCGCATCGACGCCCGCGCGCACCGCACCGGCCTGCGCGGGGCTGCTGACAGCGGCCACCGCACACGTACGGCACGAGCGGCGTCTGGACGCGACGCACGCGACAGCGTTGCGCAGAGCGTTGCCGTCCGTGTGCGGATAAGCAAGCGATGGCGCGAAGTCACCCCTGAATGGATGCACGTCGGCATACACCTCCCCCAGCGCGTACGGAAGATGCGACCCTGACGTATCAGCCACTGTGAGGCCGTTGCGAGCCGAGTACGGGAGTGTGTGCATGGGCGAAGTCTGGATCGACGCGGGAGACGCCGCAGGGGCCGGGGCGCTCGCCGGATGGCTGCGGCGCGACCCGGGAATGGCGCGGACAGGGATCGAGGTCGAGGCCGCGGGAGCCACCCCCGGCGCGTCCTCGGGCGCGGACGGCGCGATGGGCGCGGCGGAGATGGTCACCGCCGCCTTCGACAGCACGGTCGGCGTCCTCTCGCTCCTCGTCGCCGTCGCCGCCTGGCGCCGCCCGCGCGGCATCAAACAACCCCTCGTACGGGTCATAGAGGACGACGGGACAGTGGTGGAGGGAACCGCTCAGGAGGTGCTCGACACCGTACGGGCACGCCGCGAGCGGGAGCAGTCCGAAGCATGACCGTGCGCCTGTCGGCCCGCACCTCCTCCCGAGCGGTACTGATCGGGGTACACGCCTACGCGGAGGCGGCCGGGCTCTCCCCCTTACCCGCGGTGCGGCGCAACATCACGGCGCTGCGCGAGGTCCTGTGCGACGAGGTCGGCTGGGGCCTGTCGTCCGCGAGCTGCCGCGTCCTCGGCCCCGAGGCCACCGGTGGTGACGTCATGCGGGCCATCGACGAGGCGGTGCACGCGGCCAGCGACACCCTGTTCGTCTACTACGCCGGGCACGGACTGCTGCACCCGGACCGGCCCACCGAACTCCACCTGGCCCTGCACGACTCCAACGAGCAGCAGATGTGGCGGGCCCTGCCGTACGCCTACATCCGGGACGAGGTGCGCACGGCACACCGGCAGCGACAGCTGAAGTGCGCCGTGGTGCTCGACTGCTGCTTCAGCGGCGCGGCCGTCGAGGGCGGGATGAGCCACCGCGAGACGCTCCTGAAGCAGGCCGCCGACATCGACGGCGTCTGCGTGCTCACCTCGAGCGCCGCCACCGAACTCGCCTACGCGCCGCCCGGCGAAGAGCTGACCGCCTTCACCGGCGCCCTCGTCGACCTGGTGCGGACGGGGGTGCCCGAGGCCGGCCCTGTGCTCGACTTCGGCACCCTCCACGCGCGCCTGCACCAGCGCCTGAGCGCCCGCCAGCACCCCCAGCACCCCCAGCTCGGTACCCACAACTCCGGCGAGCGCATCGCCGTCTTCCGCAATCGCGCCTACGTCGAGCACGCGCGGCCCGAGGAGCACAGGAACGTGGCGGCGCCCCAGCCGCCGCCGGCGGAGCGGCTGTTCGGCCGCGACCGCGAACTGCGCGAACTCGCCGAGGCCGCGGCCAAGGGGCCCGGCGTCCTCGTCATCCACGGGCCGCCGGGCGTGGGCAAGTCGGCCCTGGCCGCCGCGCTGCACCAGCGGCTCACCGGCCGCCGCCAGGGCCACCCCGAGGTGGGGTTCCCCGTCGTCCTCCTGGACGACGTCACGGACGTCGCCGAGGTGGCAAGGACCGCCGGGTCCTCGGCCGACGCGCTCGTCGTGGTCACGAGCCGCGCCTCGCTCACCGAGGCGGGGCCCGACGCCCGCCGCTACCCGCTCGCTCCCCTCGCCCTGGAGCACGCGGTGGAGATGATGCGCCACCTGAGCGGTCTGACCGGACACGACGGCGAACTGGCCGAGATGGCGCGGATGCTGAGCTGCTTCCCGCTCGCCCTGTACCCCGTCGCCGCCCGCCTGCGCCGCACGCCGCCCGACCTCATGCTGGACGCCATGCGCGAGTCGGACCGGCCGCTCCAGCACCTGCGCTGGGACGACGACCGCGTCCGGGCCGCGTACACCATGTCGTACGACGCCCTCGACGAGCGGCAGCGGCACGTCCTGCACGCCTGCGTGAGTCACCCCGGGCCGGACTTCGACCGCCACTCGGCCGCTGCCCTGAGCCGCATGCCGCCCGGCATCTGCGGGCTGATGCTGGAAGAACTCGTCGACGCGGGGCTGCTCCAGCGGAACGACGGACGGTACGCCTTCCACACCCTGTACCGCAGCTACTCGCACACCAGCGCCGAGGAACAGGCCCTGTGCCGCACCTGGCTCTACCTGCACCTCAGACGGCGGCTGAAGGCCACCCGCGAGGGCGGCGCCGACCGGGTCTGGCGACTCGCGGCCCTGCCCGAGCTGCGCGCCGCCGCGCGCGCGGCACGCCGGGACCGCTGGACGGTGGCGACCGAGCTGAGCTGCGAAGTGGCCGACGCCCTGCGCGAGGAACGGTGTCTGGACGAGGCCAGGGACGAGGCCGAGGCCGCCTACCGGTACGCGGCGGGCCGTGCCGACGGCCGGGGCATCGCTCGGGCCCGGGGCTGCCTTGCCCTCCTGGGTGGCGAGCTGGGCCCCGGCGACCCGCGGCAGCGCTCCCGTGAACTCGCCACCGTGCGGCAGGCGGTGACGGCCGACATCCGCCGCGCGGCACGGACGGCGCGGCAGGGGACGGAGGGCGCGGCCGACCCGGTCGACCTTGGCCACCAGTTGATGAGCCTCGCCGAACGGGCCCTGGTCGCCGGGCTCGTCGAGGACGCGATGCGGCTCCAGGCCGAGGCCCACACCTGCTTCGAGGACGCGGGCGACGAGAGGCTCCTGGCCGAGTGCCTCGTCGGGCAGGCCGCGCTGCACACCTTCGCCGGGCGGTTCCCGGCCGCCGCGGCGCTGGCCGACCAGGCCGCCGGGCTCCTCGCCGCCCGCGGCGACCAGGAGGGCGCGGCCCACGCGCACGCCTCGGCGGCGGAGGCCCTGCGCAAGGCCGGTGACCTCGCGGCGGCCGCCCAGCACGCCTACGACGCGCTCACCCTGTTCCAGAGCACCGGTGACCCCGCGAGCCTCAACTACGCCTACCGGCTGGCCGCGAAGGTCGAGTGGGCGCGGCAGAACCACCCGCTGGCCCGGCAGCTCCTGGACAAGGCCCGTGCGCTGCCCCGCGACCCGGGCGCCGCCGAGGACGGGCCCTCCACGCAGGCCATCGCCCACCCCTCGCGGGCGTTCCGGGCCGCGCGGCAGCAGGAGGGCACGGACCCCTCGGGCACAGACCCCTCGGGCACGAGCCCTTCGGGCGCGGGCCCCGCCACGGGCCCCGAGGCCGGGCAGGCCGACTGGTGTCCTACGGGGTGACCCCCGGAGGACTCCACCGCGAGCCGGGGCGGAGGTCGTGGGCAGGGCGGGCGGACGTAGCATGCCGCGCATGACGACGACCCCGGCCCCCACCCCGGCCCCGGCCGCGACCTCCGCCCCGGACGGCGAGGCCCTGCGGCCGTTCCGCATCGGCGTGCCCCAGAGCGATCTCGACGATCTGCACGGGCGCCTCGACCGCACCCGATGGCCGGACGAACTGCCGGGGGTGGGCTGGGCCTACGGCATACCGCGCGGCTACCTCCAGGACCTCGTGCGCTACTGGCGGCACGAGTACGACTGGCGGGCCGCCGAGGCGGAGCTGAACCAGTGGCCCCAGTTCACCACCACGATCGACGGCGCGAACGTCCACTTCGCGCACATCAGGTCGCCCGAGCCGGACGCGACCCCGCTGCTCATGACGCACGGCTGGCCCGGCTCGGTCGTCGAGTTCGCCGACGTCATCGGCCCGCTCACCGACCCCCGCGCGCACGGCGCCGCCGACGCGGAGGCCTTCCACCTGGTGCTCCCCAGCATCCCGGGCTTCGGCTTCTCCGGCCCCACGGTGCGGACGGGCTGGGAGTTCAAGCGGGTGGCCGCCGCGTTCGCCGTGCTGATGGAGCGCCTGGGGTACGCGCGCTACGGCGTACAGGGCGGCGACTGGGGCGCTGCCATCTCCAAGGAGCTGGGCCGCGCCTGGCCCGAGAAGGTCACCGGCGTCCACCTGAACCTGCTCCCGAACTCCTTCCAGGCCGCAGAACCCACCCCGGAGGAGCTGGCCCCGCTCGACCCGGCGGAGCGGGCGCGGGCCTTCGCCTCCTGGGCCCGCTTCCAGGCGTGGCGCCGCGACCGCCAGGGGTACGCCGACATCCAGGCCACCCGGCCGCAGACGCTCGCGTACGGCCTGACCGACTCTCCGGTGGGCCAACTCGCCTGGATCGCGGAGAAGTTCAAGGAGTGGACCGACCCCGGGAGCCACCCCGACGACGCGGTCGGCCGCGACCGGCTGCTCACCAACGTCATGCTGTACTGGCTCACCGGCACGGCCGGTTCGTCCGCCCGCCTCTACTACGAGCGCGCCCACGCGGACTACTGGGGCACCCCGCCCGAGCCCTCGGCCACCCCGACCGCGCTCGCCGTCTTCCCGTACGACAACTTCATCCCCCTGCGGCACATCGCGGACCGTACGAACAACATCGTGCGGTGGACGGAGTACGACCGGGGCGGTCACTTCCCCGCACTGGAGCAGCCGGCGCTTCTCGTGGACGACATCCGGAAGTTCTTCCAGGGCCTTCGGGGCGGGCCGGAGGCCGCGGGTGCGGACCGTTCGCCCGCCGCCGGGTGAGGGGCACGCGGCAGATGACCGGCGGGCGTGCGGGGGCCCGTTTGACCTTGACACGGTGACAAGGTCTTCACTGCCTGCCGAGGAGGTGGTCGCGATGACGATCACGAGACAGGACGCGGACGCGCTGCGAGCACTCGAAGGGCTGGAGGACGGCCGGACGTCCGTGCGGCTGCGGGCCGCACTGGCGATCGGCACGAAGCCCGACCCCCGCTTCGTCGACAAGCTCGTCGAGCGCAGCGGGATCGAGCCCGAGTTCTTCGTACGCGACATGCTGACCTGGGCGCTCACTCGCCACCCGGTGCCCTTGACGCTGCCCGCGCTGCTCCGCGAAACCCGTTCGGAGCGTGCGCGGGCCCGGAGCCAGGCGCTGCACACGCTGTCAAAGATCGGGGACCGGCGGGCGTGGCCGGCGGTCGCACGGGCGCTGTTGACCGACGCCGACGACGAGGTGGCGCGGAGCGCCTGGCGGGCCGCGGTCGTCCTGGTGCCGGAAGGAGAGGAGCCCGCGTTGGCCACGGTGCTCGCGACGCAGCTCGGGCGCGGCGGACGGGAGACACGGCTGAGCCTCAGCCGGGCCCTGGCCGGCCTCGGCGACGTGAGCGCTCCGGCGCTGCGTGCCGCGACGGCGGCCGCGGACCCGCGCGTGCGCACGCACGCGCTCGCGACGGAACGGCTGCTGCGGGACCCGGACGCCGGATTCGAGTTCGCGGTCGAGGAGGCGAAGCGCGTCGTGGCCCTAGGCGGGTCCGGCCGGGAGGGACGATGAGGCGTGTTGATCGGTGAGGTGGCGCGGCGCTCCGGGGTCAGTGCCCGCATGCTCAGGCACTACGAGTCGCTCGGCCTGGTGCGCCCCTCGGGGCGTACCAGCTCCGGCTATCGCGAGTACTCCGGGGACGACATCCAGCGGATCTTCCATGTCGAGAGCCTGCGGTCACTGGGGCTTTCGCTGCGGGAGATCGGACGCGCCCTGGACGACCCGGGCTTCACGCCGTCGGGGCTCGTCGACGACCTCATCCGGCAGACGCGCGAACGCATCGCGGCGGAGACCGAGCTGCTCACGCGGCTGCGCCGGATCGGCGCCACGGACCCCGCCGACTGGGAGGGCGTCCTCCAGGCCGTCGCCCTCCTCCAGGCGCTGGGGTCGAAGAGCGCCGCCGTGCGGCAGCGCGCGGCCCTGTCCTCGGCCGACGAGCTGCCGGTGCCCGTGGAGGCGCTGGTCGAGGCGGCCCTGAGCGAGACGGAGCCGAACGTCGCCGGGGCCCTGCGGTGGGCGCTGGCACGCTCCGAAGGCGGCGGCCCGGACCTGCTGGCTGAGGCCCTCGGCGCCCCGGCGGCCGCGGTGCGCGAACGTGCCGTCCAGTGCCTGGCGGAGATCCCCGGTGACGAGGCCACGGCGCGGCTGCGGGACGCCCTCGCGCATCCCGACCTCGTGGTCCGCGGCCATGCGGCCCTGGCGCTCGGCGCCCGGGGGGTGGCTGACGCTGTCCCGGTACTGATCGACATGATCGTGGAGGGACGGCACGACATCGACGCGGCCGACGCGCTGAGCGTGCTCGCGAGCGACACCGCGGCGGCGGACCGGATCGCGCGCGGGCTCGTCGACCGCCTCGCGCACGGGGCCGCCGAAGCGCCTGTGCGCGGGCGCCTTGCCCAGGCGCTGGCGGGCGTCCCGGGGGCGACGGCCGCGGGCGCCCTCGCGGAGCTGTCGCAGGACCGGGACCGTGCCGTCGCGCTGACCGCGGCGTACCTGCTTGAGCTGCGCGACGCACGGTGACGGCTCGCTCCCACGGCGCCCGAGCAGAAGGGCCGCACCAGCCTGACGACGCCCGGGTCAGGCCTGGGCCGCCACCTTGCGGGCCCACCGGTAGTCCGCCTTGCCGCTGGGCGAGCGCTGGATGTGGTCCGTGAACACCGCGGAGCGCGGGATCTTGTAGCCGGCGAGGCGGCTGCGGCAGTGGGTCTGGAGGTCCGGGAGGCCGAGGGGCGCGGCCTCGGGGCGGAGCTGGACGACGGCCGCGACCCGGGTGCCCCAGCGCTCGTCCGGGACCCCGGCGACCAGGGCGTCGTACACGTCGGGATGGGACTTGAGGGCCTGCTCGACCTCTTCGGGGTAGACCTTCTCACCGCCCGTGTTGATGCACTGCGAGCCGCGCCCGAGGACCGTCACGATGCCCTCGGCGTCGACCGTGGCCATGTCGCCGAGCAGGACCCAGCGCTCGTCGCCGCGCTGGAAGAACGTCTCGGCGGTTTTCACGGGGTCGTTGTAGTAGCCGAGCGGTACGTGGCCACGCTGGGCGATGCGGCCGGGCTCGCCGACCGCGACGGGCTCGTGCGTCACCAGGTCCACCACCTGCGTACGGGAGTTGACCTGGATGCGGAAGCCGCGTTCGGGGCCCGCGTCGGCCGTGGCCGTGCCGTTGAAGCCGGACTCGGACGAGCCGAAGTTGTTGAGGAGCATGACGTTCGGGGCGAGCGCGGTGAACTGGGCGCGGACCGTGTCGGACATGATCGCGCCGGAGGAGGAGACGCTGAACAGGGAGGAGAGGTCCGTGCCCGCGCAGGGGCCGGTCAACGCGTCGATCAGGGGGCGCAGCATCGCGTCGCCCACCAGGGAGACGCTGGTGACCCGCTCGCGCTCGATGGTGCGCAGCACCTCATCGGGGGCGAACCTGCGGTGGATGACCAGGCGTTGGCCGAAGTGGAAGCAGATGAAGGCGGTCAGCGTCGAGGTGCCGTGCATGAGGGGAGGCGTCGGGAAGAACGTCAGGCCGTCGCCACCAGCCGCCACGCGCTCGGCGACCTCCTCGGGCCGGGTGACCGGCTCGCCCGTGGGCGCCCCGCCGCCGAGCCCGGAGAAGAACAGGTCCTCCTGGCGCCACATCACGCCCTTGGGCATGCCGGTCGTGCCGCCGGTGTAGATGATGAAGAGGTCGTCCGCCGAGCGCGGCGCGAAGCCCCGCCCGGGCGAGCCGGACGCCTCCGCCTCGGCGAAGGGCACGGCCCGCGGCCCGTCCGCGGCGGCCTCGCCGACCCGGATCAGATGCCGCAGCCCGGGCGCGCGGGGGAGCGCCGCCGCCACCCGCCCGGCGAACTCGGCGTCGAAGACGAGCGCCGCCAGGTCCGCGTCCCGGTACAGGTAGGCCAACTCCTCCTCGACATAGCGGTAGTTGACGTTGACCGGGACCAGGCGGGCCTTGAGGCACGCGAGGACCGTCTGGAGGTACTCGACGCCGTTGTACAGGTGCAGCCCGAGGTGTTCGCCGGGCCTCATGCCGCTGTCGAGCAGATGGTGGGCGATGCGGTTGGCCGCCGCGTCGAGGGCCGCGTACGTCAGGCGGCGTTCTGCCCCGGTGCCGGGGTGGTCCAGATGCACGAGCGCCTCACGGTCCGGCACCGCGTCGACGACTGACTCGAACAGGTCGGCAAGGTTGTACTCCACCGCTCCTCCTGACCCCGACGCCGTGTCGTGCCGTGTGGCGGTCATCACAGCAGAGGCGCCCGGAAGGCGGAAGGGGCCGCGCGGAATAAATCTGACTGGGTGTCAGAATGCTATTGAACTGGCACCTCCCCTCCTGCAACCTGTTCCAGGTCTGATGACGGGAGGACGGCCATGGGCGGCACGGAACATCTCTCCGTGCGGCGCGAAGGCGCCACACTGATACTCACGCTGAACCGGCCCGAAGCCAGGAACGCGCTCTCACTGCCGATGCTCGTGGGCCTCCACGACGGCTGGCTCGCCGCCGACGCGGAGGACGGCGTACGGTCGATCGTCCTCACCGGGGCGGGCGGGGCGTTCTGCGCGGGCATGGACCTGAAGGCGCTCGCGGGCAAGGGGATGGACGGCGCCGACGACGCACGGTGCCGCGAGCGCCTCGCGGCCGACCCCGATCTGCACTGGAAGGCGATGCTGCGCCACCACCGGCCGCGCAAACCCGTCCTGGCCGCCGTCGAAGGGCCCTGCGTGGCAGGCGGCACCGAAATCCTCCAGGGCACCGACATCCGCGTCGCGGGGGAGTCCGCGACCTTCGGGCTCTTCGAGGTCAGGCGCGGCCTGTTCCCCATCGGCGGCTCCACGGTGCGCCTCCAGCGGCAGATCCCGCGCACCCACGCACTGGAGATGCTGCTCACCGGCCGCCCCTACACCGCGCGCGAGGCCGCCGACGTGGGCCTCATCGGCCACGTCGTGCCGGACGGCACCGCCCTGGAGCGGGCCCTCGCCATCGCCGAGCGGATCAACGCCTGCGGCCCCCTCGCCGTGGAGGCCGTCAAGGCCTCCGTGTACGAGACCGCTGACCTGAGCGAGGCCGAAGGGCTCGCCGCCGAACTCAAGCGCGGCTGGCCCGTCTTCGACACCGCCGACGCCCGGGAAGGAGCCCGTGCCTTCGCCGAGAAGCGTCCGCCCGTCTACCGGCGGGCCTGACCCGAGGAGCCAGCGACATGCCCGACGTGCTCAGCGCCCCCTTGGTCGTGGAGTTCCCCTTCGCCCGCTCCCTCGGCCCCGTCCAGTCCGCCTTCCTCACCGGCCTGCGCGAGCGCACCGTGCTCGGCGTGCGGACCACCGCGGGCCGGGTGCTCGTCCCGCCCGTCGAGTACGACCCCGAGACCGCCGAGGAGATACGGGACCTCGTCGAGGTCGCGCCCACCGGCACCGTCACCACCTGGGCCTGGAACCCCGCGCCCCGGCGCGGCCAGCCCCTGGACACGCCCTTCGCCTGGGTCCTCGTCCGCCTCGACGGGGCCGACACCGCGCTCCTGCACGCCCTGGACGCACCGGGCCCCGACGCCGTCCGCACCGGCCTGCGCGTCCGCGTCCGCTGGGCCGCCGAACGCACCGGAGCCATCACGGACATCGCCTGCTTCGAACCGTACGAAAGCGAGCCGACGGACCGTCAAGCAGTCGCGCACAGCGGTGAGTTCACGGGCGAGGCCGTCACCGGGATCGTCGCCCCCGCCCGCCTCGACTACACCTACACCCCGGGCCGGGCGCAGACCGGCTACCTGGCGGCCCTCGCCGAGCGCCGCGCCGTCGGCGAGCGCTGCCCGCGCTGCCGCAAGGTGTACGTGCCGCCGCGCGGAGCCTGCCCCACCTGCGGGGTCGCCACCACCGAGCAGGTGGAGGTCGGACCGCGCGGCACCGTGACCACCTTCTGCGTGGTGAACATCAAGGCGAAGAACCTCGATATCGAGGTGCCCTATGTCTACGCGCACATCGCCCTGGACGGCGCCGACCTCGCCCTGCACGGGCGCATCGGCGGCATCCCGTACGACCAGGTCCGCATGGGCCTTCGCGTCGAACCGGTGTGGACCGACGACGGGCGCCACCCCGACCACTACCGGCCGACCGGCGAGCCCGACGCCGACTACGAGACGTACAAGGAGCTGCTGTGACAGGGGAGTTCACCGGCGCGGCCCGGGACGTGGCGATCGTCGCCTGCGCGCAGAGCGACCACCGGCGCCGCACCGACGAGCTGTCCGAGGTGGAGATGCTCATGCCGGTCCTGCACCAGGTCCTGGAGCGGACCGGCCTGACCACCGCCGACATCGGCTTCACCTGCTCCGGCTCCAGCGACTACCTCGCGGGCAGGGCCTTCTCCTTCACCATGGCGCTCGACGGCGTGGGCGCCTGGCCGCCGATCTCCGAGTCGCACGTCGAGATGGACGGCGCCTGGGCCCTGTACGAGGCCTGGGTGAAGCTCCTGACCGGCGAGGCGGACACCGCGCTCGTCTACGCCTACGGCAAGTCGTCGCCCGGATCCGTACGGGACGTGCTCACCCGCCAGCTCGACCCCTACTACGTGGCCCCGCTGTGGCCCGACTCCGTCGCCCTCGCCGCCCTCCAGGCCCAGGCCCTCATCGACGCGGGCCACACCGACGAGCCGGCGCTCGCCGCCGTCGCCGCGCGCAGCCGGGACGCGGCCGCCGGCAACGCCCACGCGCAGCTCGTGGGCGCGCGCCCGCAGGGGGAGTACGTCGTACGGCCGCTGCGCACCGGTGACTGCCCGCCCATCGGCGACGGCGCCGTCGCCGTGGTCCTCGCGGCCGGGGACCGCGCCCGCGCGCTGTGTGAGCGCCCCGCCTGGATCCGCGGCATGGACCACCGCGCCGAGGCCCACTCCCTCGGCGTCCGCGACCTCACCGACTCGCCCTCCACGCGCCTGGCCGCCGAGCGCGCCGGAGCCTTCACCCGCCCCGTCGACACCGCCGAGCTGCACGCGCCCTTCACCTCCCAGGAAGTCGTGCTGCGCAGGGCACTCCGGCTCGACGACGGCGTCCTCGTCAACCCCTCGGGCGGCGCGCTCGCCGCCCACCCCGTCATGGCCGCCGGGCTCGTCCGCGTCGCCGAGGCGGCCGACCGCGTCCACCGCGGCGCGTCAGACCGCGCCCTCGCCCACGCCACCTCCGGCCCCTGCCTCCAGCAGAACCTGGTCGCCGTCCTGGAAGGGGAGCCCCGTGCCTGAAGCCGCCACAGCCAAGGAGTGCGTCGCGGTCGTCGGGATCGGCCAGACCAAGCACGTCGCCGCCCGCCGCGACGTGTCCATCGCCGGGCTCGTCCGCGAGGCCGCCCGCCGCGCGCTCGACGACGCGGAGCTGGACTGGGCCGACATCGACGCCGTCGTCATCGGCAAGGCGCCCGACTTCTTCGAGGGCGTCATGATGCCCGAGCTGTACCTCGCCGACGCGCTCGGCGCGGTCGGCAAGCCCCTGCTGCGCGTACACACCGCGGGCTCCGTCGGCGGCTCCACCGCGCTCGTCGCCACGAACCTCGTCGCGAGCCGCGTCCAGCGCACCGTGCTGACCCTGGCCTTCGAGAAGCAGTCGGAGTCCAACGCCATGTGGGGGCTCTCCCTGCCCATCCCCTTCCAACAGCCGCTGCTCGCGGGCGCGGGCGGCTTCTTCGCCCCGCACGTACGCGCGTACATGCGGCGCAGCGGCGCCCCCGACGCCGTCGGCTCCCTGGTCGCGTACAAGGACCGGCGCAACGCCCTGAAGAACCCCTACGCACACCTGCACGAACACGACATCACCCTGGAGAAGGTCCAGTCGTCGCCCATGCTGTGGGACCCCATCCGCTACTCCGAGACCTGCCCGTCGTCCGACGGCGCCTGCGCCATGGTGCTCACCGACCGCGCCGGTGCCGCCCGCGCGCCGCGGCCGCCCGCCTGGGTGCACGGCGGCGCGATGCGCAGCGAGCCCACGATGTTCGCGGGCAAGGACTTCGTGTCCCCGCGCGCGGGGAAGGACTGCGCGGCCGACGTCTACCGGCAGGCGGGCATCGGCGATCCGCGCCGCCAGATCGACGCCGTCGAGATGTACGTGCCGTTCTCCTGGTACGAGCCGATGTGGCTGGAGAACCTCGGCTTCGCCGACGAGGGCGAGGGCTGGAAGCTCACCGAGTCCGGCGTGACGGAACTGGACGGTGACCTCCCGGTGAACATGTCGGGCGGCGTCCTGTCGACGAACCCCATCGGCGCGTCCGGCATGATCCGCTTCGCCGAGGCCGCGCTCCAGGTGCGCGGACAGGCCGGGGAGCACCAAGTCGACGGCGCGCGCAGGGCACTTGGGCACGCCTACGGCGGCGGCGCGCAGTTCTTCTCGATGTGGCTCGTCGGGGCCGAACCTCCCACGACCTGATGCGCCCCCTCCCGCCCCACCGCCGACCTCACGTCGCGGCCTGTCCGGCACAGGGGCGGAAAGCTAGGCTGGCGGCGGACGACGCACTGGGAGGAGCACGGACGTGGCCGACAGCACCACCACTCAGCAGCATCCGCTCGCGGGCTGGGAGAAGCCGGACCTGGACCTCAGCGCCGCCGAATGGCGGTCGAGCAGCGAAGGCCGCGGGGACGTGCAGATCGCCTTCGTCGAGGGCTTCATCGCGATGCGCAACAGCGGGCGCCCGGAAAGCCCTTCGCTGATCTTCACGCCCGCGGAGTGGGGGGCCTTCGTGCACGGCGCCCGGGAGGGGCGCTTCGACCTGACGTGACACGTGGCCGGCCGCCTTCCGGCTGGCCACGTGTCCGTCGCGTCGGTGCGCGCGCCCGGTCGCGACGGCGGTGAGCCGCACCCGCGGCCCTCGCCCGTCAGCCCGCGATGTCGCGCACCACGCGCAGCGCGACGTCCACGTCCCGCGCGGAGTTCATGACGCCCGTGCCGATCCGCGCGTACCCCAGACTGTCGTGGTAGAGCGAGGAGAGCCGGACCTTGCGCTCGGTAGCCAGCTCGACCACGGCGGAGCCGGCGAGGTCCCGCACGCTGAAGCAGGTGATGCCCGCGGACATCCCGGGCGCGGCGGGCGTGTGCACCCGTACGCCCGGGATGCGGGCGAGGCCCCGCTTGGCCCGGGTGGACAGCTCCGTGATCCGCCCGGCGACCCGGGAGCGGCCCAGGGCCTGGTGGAACGCGACCGACACCGGCAGGGCGAAGGCGTGCTCGTACGCGAGGAATCCTCCCGGTGACAGCGGCGCGGCGCCTTCCTCCCCCATGAAGCTCGCGAATGTCGGACGCACCTGCGCCAGCGCGTGCGGAGCCAGCCACACCAGGGCGGTGCCACGCGGCCCGAACAGCCACTTGTGCGTCCCCGCGACGACCACGTCGGCCCCCAGGCGCGCGGCGTCGGCGTCCACCGCGGCCAGGCCGTGCACCCCGTCGACCACCAGCAGACAGCGATCGGCTTCCCCGCGCCCCCGGTTGGCCTCCCGGACCACGCGCGCGATGGCCTCGACCGGCATCCGCACCCCGGTCCTGGACTGCACCCAAGTGACGCCGAGGACCCGGGTCGTGGGGCGCAGCTGCCTGCGGACCGCGTCCACCACCTCCTCCGCGGTGGCCTCCGCGGAGTCGGCGAACCACGAGGCTAGGCGCACCCGCGCCCCGTGCTTCTCCGCCGCGAGGCGCGCCGCGGACCGGTGCACGGAGTGGTCGTCCTCGCTGAGGAGGAACTCCTGGCCGGGGCGCGTGAGTACGCCGTTGTACACGAGCCCCAGGCCGACGGTGGTGCTCGTGGTGAGCGCGACGTGGCCGGGCTCGCCGCCCAGGTACGCGGCGAGGGAACCCCGTACGCGCTCCCAGCCCGTCGGCCCGTCGGGCAGCGACAGCTTCGTCGGCGCCAGCATCGGGTCGGCGTCGAGCTGCCGGGCCAGATGGTCCACGGCCGCCCGTACCGCACGCGGCTGGGAGGCCAAGTAGAACGTCGACAGATGGATCCAGTTCGGATCGAGGCGGAACTGCCCGCGCACCGCCCCCCAGTCCGGCCGCCCGTCCGGCCCGAGGATCCGCCCGCCGCCCGCCCCGGCGACCTCGGCGCCCGCGGCGTCCGCGGTGTCCTCGATTGCCGCGGCGACCCCACCGCCCCACGCCGCCACCGCCACGGATCCGACCGCACCCGCCAGCACACTCCGCCTCTGCATTCTGGTACCTCCAGACCTCGGGACCCAGCCACGGACAAGGATCTCGTGGGACACGCCGTCGCGAGGGACGAATCGGCCGCGACGGTGCGGCGGGGGCGCCGCGCACAGGGGCGTGCCCGCCTCCGGGTCGAGGGAGGCGGGCACGCGGGGGGAGGAGGAGTGGTCAGGGCACCGGCGTGTTCTCGGTCTCCACGTGGGGCGACTTCGCCATCGCGGCCGCGGGCGCGGGGCCGCCCTCGCTGAGGCCGAAGCGGGCGTGGAAGGCGCGCAGGAAGCCGGGCGCGTACCAGGCCGAGCGGCCGAGCAGGCGCATCGCGGCGGGGACGAGGACGCCGCGGACGGCGATGGCGTCGATGAGGATGGCGAGCCCGCTGCCCAGGCCGAACAGCTGCATGAAGCTGATCTCGGCCGTGCCGAAGGCGAAGAAGCTCACCGCGAGCAGGACGGCCGCCGCGCTGACGATGCGGCCCGTGTGCCCGAGACCGTCGGCCACGGCGGACTCGTTGTCCTCACCGAGGTCGTGCAGCTCCTTGATGCGGCTGGTGACGAACACCTCGTAGTCCATCGAGAGGCCGAAGGCGACGCAGAACATCAGCACCGTCATCGACGTCTCCATCGGCTGCGGGGTGAAGCCCAGCAGACCGGAGAGGTTGCCGTCCTGGAAGATCCAGGTCATGACGCCGATGGTCGCCCCCAGGCTGATCATGTTGAGGACCAGCGCGCGCAGGGGCTGCACGACGCTGCCGGTGAACAGGAACAGCAGCAGGAACGTGGTGACGGCGATGAGGCCGACGGCGAGCGGGAGCCTGCCGCCGATGGAGTCGTTGGAGTCGACAAGGTCGGCGTCGGCCCCGCCCACCAGCGGGTGCGTCCCGGCGGGCGCGGCGGCCGTCCTGACGCCCTCCACCAGGTCCTTGGCCTCGTCCGACTTGGGTGTCAGGGAGCTGACCACGTTGAGCTGCTGCGCGCCGGGGCGGCCGAGCGCCGCGTTGCCGGGGCCGGTCGCCTCGGACCTGCCGTCGCTGTAGACCCCCGTGCTGGCCTCGACGCGGGCGACGCCCTCAAGGGCGGACAGCGCGGTCGCGTACGACTCCAACGGCCCCTTCTCCACAGGCTTGTCGATGACGACGCGCAGGGCCGCGGCGTCGTTGCCGTCGAAGTTCTCCCGCAGCGCCGTCGCGACCTGGCGGCTCTTGGCGTCCTCGGGCAGCACGCGCTCGTCCGCCGTGCCGAAGGTGATGCCGAGGAGCGGGCTCGCCGCCGCCATGAGCACCGCGAGCACGGGCAGCGCGGTCAGCGCGGGCCGCCGCATGACGGTACGGGCGAGGCGTCCCCACGCGGAGGTCCCCGACGGCACGCGATCCGGCTTCGCCCACGGCATCCGGCCGCTGTTGACCCGGTGGCCCAGGACGTTGAGCAGCGCAGGCATCACGAAGAGGGTCGCCAGGGCCGCGATGAGGACCACCCCGACCCCGGAGTAGCCGAACGAGCGCAGGAAGTACTGCGGGAACACCATGAGCGCCGCGAGGGCCGCCGCCACGGTCGCGGCGGAGAACGCGACCGTTCGGCCCGCGGTGCTCATGGTCTTCCGGACGGCGTCCTCCACGCTCGCCCCCGCCGCGAGCTGCTCCCGGAACCGGCTGATCATCAACAGGGCGTAGTCGACGCCGAGTCCGAGGCCGAGAGCCGTGGTGAGGTTGATCGCGAAGACGGACACGTCGGTGACGCTGCCGACGACGTACAGCTCCGCGAACACCCCCACGATGGCGATGAGCGCGATGGCCAGGGGCAGCAGGGCGGAGACGGCCGTGCCGAAGACGACCAGGAGCAGCAGGAGGATCAGCGGCACCGCGATGGTCTCGGCCAGGACGAGGTCCTCCCCGGTCTGCGGACCCATCTCGTAGCTCACGCCGGCGCTGCCTCCGGCCTGGACCGTGAACGTGTCCTCGTACGTCCCGGCGTACTCGTCGATGACGCCCTTGGCGTTCTCCTGCCGCTCCGCGTCGTGGCCCTTCACGCGGGCGAGCACGAGGGCCTCGCGGCCGTCCTCGGAGCGCAGGCCGGGGCTGTTGGCGTCCCAGTACGAGACCACGTCGGCGAGGTCCCGTTCCTCCTTGAGGTCGGCCACCAGGGCCCGGCCCGCGCGCTTGGCGGCCGGGGTGTCGACACGGCCGTCGGCGGCGCGGACCAGCAGCACCAGGTTGGTCTCCCCGCCGAACCTCTCGTCGATGACGTCCCTGGCCCGGGAGGACTGGGAGGCCGGGTCGTCGAAACCGCCGCTCAGCAGCTTCCCGAACGCACCGGCGCCCAGGGCGCCCATGAGGGCCACCACCACAGTGGCGACGATGAGGACCAGCCGGGACCGACGGATCGCCAGCTCGGCTATGCGTTCGAACACGCGCTCTCTCCTTTGCGTTCCTGCGGTGAAAGCGACGTGGAGCAGCCCGAGTTGACAGGGGGTTCCAGCGCGGTGCTCCCGGCCGGGGCCTCGCCCCGTCGGCAGCAGGTGCGGTGGTCGCACTCTTCGTCGCCGCAGGACGAAGGTATTGAGCGGAAAGAAGATTTGGCAGTGTTAGATTTTCCGAGCAGTGCAAAAATCTCGTGACACCGTCAGGCTCGTTGTCGTACGGTCGCCGTATGACCGCAACGGACGAACTCGCCACGGCCCGGCCCACCTTGCGCGAGCGGCGGCGCGCCGCCGCCACCCGGGAGATCCTGGAGGCCGCCGAGTCGCACCTCCGGGAACAGGGCCCCGCGGCCCTGTCCCTGCGAGCCGTCGCCCGCAGCCTCGGCATGACGGTGCAGGCGCTCTACCACTACTTCCCGAGCCGGGACGACCTCGTCACCGCGCTCATCGCCAAGACGTACGACGACTTGGCCGCCGCCATGCAGGACGGCCTCGACGCGGCGACCGACGAGCCGGACCGGCGGCGCCTGCTGCCCGTGGCCGAGGCCTACCGCCAGTGGGCCGTCGACCACCCCGAGCGCTTCCAGCTCCTGTACGGGACGCCGCTGCGGTACTACACGGCGCCTCCCGAGGGCCCCACCACACAGGCCGTGCGCCGCATGGGCGCGATGTTCGAGCGCGAGCTGTTCGGCGGGTTCGCCACGGAGCAGCTCGCCGCGGCCGACGTGCCGCAGCTCTCACCCGCGCTCCGCGCGTATCTGGAGCGGCTGCCCGCGGACGGCCTGGGCACGCTGCCGCCGCCCGCGGTCGCGCTGCTCATGAGCGCGTGGGGGCACCTGCACGGCCTGGTCGTCCTGGAGGTGTTCGGGCACACCTCGTTCCTCGGGGACCACCAGGCCGAGATCTTCCGTCTGGCGATGCGGAACCTGATCGAGGACCTGCACCGCCGGATCCCGGCCGCGGCCGGAAGCGTCACGTGACGTTGACGGCGGCCCAGGCGGCGCCCACCGCGCGGTGTTCGGCGCTGTCCGTCCCGTACAGGGCGGCGGCCGCCGCGAGGGTGGCCGAGCGCGCGGAGCGGTAGGCAGTGGTGGACGTCATGTACTGGGTGAGCGCGCGGTACCAGATGCGCTCCGCCGCGGCCCTGCCGACGCCGGTGACGGGCTTGCCGTCGTACGTCGGGCTGTCGTAGGTGACCCCGTTGACGACCTTTCTGCCGCTGCCCTCGGCGAGCAGGTAGAAGAAGTGGGCGGCGGGGCCCGCGGAGTGGATGGACGCGAGCTGGCCGATGCCCGCGTACCAGTGGTCCTTGGACTGGCCGTCCCGTGAGGGGCGGTCCATGTGGCGCAGGGCGGTCTCGCCGGTGATGTCGACGCGCTCGCCGAAGAGGTAGTCGCCGGGGTCGGCCGGGTTGGCCGCGCGGAACTCCACGGCGGCCGCGACCATGTCGCTCGTCGCCTCGTTGAGGCCTCCCGGCTCGCCGGAGAAGCCGAGGCCCGCGGTGGCCGCGGTGACACCGTGGGTCATCTCGTGCGCGCCGACCTCGATGCGGACCACCGGCCTCGCGGGGTTCGACGTGCCGTCGCCGTACGTCACGCAGTTGGAGGCGGATTCGTAGAACGCGTTGAGGTGGTCGCGGCCGTAGTGGACGCGGCTGCACCCGCCCTTGCCGTCGCCGCGCACCCCCTTGCGGCCGTGGACCTCCAGCAAGTAGTCCCAGAACACCGCGTGGATGTAGTGCGCCGCCACGGCGTCGGCCTGACGGCCGCCCTCGCACCAGGTGTTGTCGTCATCGGTCACGACGGCGCCTGTGCCGGTGCCGTTCTGCATGTCGTACGTCTTGTGGCTGCCCCGCTTGGGATCGTCGAGTTCGTAGCGGCCGGTGCTCGGGTTGTACGTGGTGTCCAGCGGCACCCGGCCCACGCTCGTGCCGCAGCCGACTCCGGCCGCGGCACGCTCCCCGTTCGGGCTCGCGCCGGCCAGGCCGCCCTGGACGACCGAGGCCAGGACGACGGCCGTGGCGAGCAGGAGGCGTGCTCCGGGGCGACGGTGGCGGCGGGGGGATGTGCGGGGCGGGGCCATGTCGGCTCCTTCCGGCGGCTGGTGCGCGGGGCGGGTGGGGGAGTGCGCCGGGACGAGCCTGCCAGCACGGCGGCAGCTTGTCAGGACCGCGACAAGCCAGCGTTGTGCGCCGGGCCGTCGCCCCGGAGGTCCGGCCCCCGCGGTCAGGCCGGCGCGCCGTCGAGGCTCTCCTCGCCCTCGACGAACGTACGCACCACCTCGATGTCGCCGATGCGCCCGGGGTCCACCCGCCTCGGGTCGTCGCCGAGGACCACGAGGTCGGCGCGCTTGCCGGGGGAGAGGCTGCCCGCGCTGTCCTCCCAGCGGCAGGCGTACGCCGCGTCGACCGTGTACGCGCGCAGCGCCTCGTCGACGCTCAGCGCCTCCTTGGGGCCGATGAGCCGGCCGGACGCGGAGGCCCGCTCGACCATGAACTGGACGGCACGCAGCGGCGCGCCGTCGGCGACGGGCCGGTCCGAACTGCCCGCGATGCGCACCCCGTGGTCGAGGAAGCCGCGCCCCCGGTACATCCACGGCGCCCGCTCGGGCCCCATGATCGCGGCGTAGTCGTCCCCGAAGTACCGCAGGAAGCTGGGCTGGACGACGGCGATCGCCCCGAGTTCGGCGAAGCGGGCGAGCTGGTCCGGGCGGACGAGCCCGGCGTGTTCGACGCGGTGGCGGGCGTCGGCGCGCGGCTTCGCGCGCCGGGCCGCGGCCAGGGCGTCCAGGGCGAGGTCGACGGCACGGTCACCGATCGCGTGCACCGCGAGCTGCCAGCCCGCCCGGTGGCCCTCGACGATGGTCTCCGTGAGCAGCTCGGGGTCGGCCTGGAGCTGTCCGCGGGACGCGCTGCCCACATAGGGCTCGGTGAGCGCGGCCGTGCGCGCCATCATGCCGCCGTCGGTGAAGACCTTCAGGGCGCCGAGCGAGAGGCGGCCGTCGCCGAACCCCGTGCGCAGGCCGAGGCCGAAGGCGCGCGTCGTGGTGTCCTCGCGCGCGGCCCCGACCGGGCGCAGGGCGTCCGCCGCCACCATGAGCTGGACCCGCAGCGGAAGGCGTCCCGTCTCGTGGGCGAGCTGGAAGGCCGCGCCCTCGATGGGACTGTGCGCGAACAGCGCGCTGCCGATGCCCGCCTCGGCGCAGGCCGTGACGCCCTGGGACCGGCACACGCGGCCGGACTCCGCGACGGCGTCGGCCAGTTCGGCCAGGGTGTGCGGCGGGCGCAGAGCCAGGGCCGCGCCCATGGCGTCCTCCGCGAGGAAGCCGTCCGGGCTCGCCGCGTGCGGCGGCAGCTTGCTGAGGACGGCCGAGTTGACCAGGCAGGCGTGCCCGGAGATGTGCCCCAGGTACACCTTGCGGCCCGCGCTCACCGCGTCCAGGTCGACAGCGGTCAGCGGCCGGTCGAGCGTGCGCTGGTCGTACCCCCCGAAGGTCACCCAGGCGCCCGCGGGCGCCGCCGTCACCGCTTCGGCCACGGCCGCGAGGACGGCGTCGACCCGCCTGCTGGGCGCGACGCTCGGAGCCCGCGCCTTGAGGCCGGCCCACAGGAGGTGGACATGACTGTCGATGAACCCGGGGAGCACCGTCGCGCCGCCGAGGTCCAGGACGCGTCGCGCCGGGAGCCCCGCCACGTCGGAGTCGAGCCCTACGACGCGGCCTCGCCAGATGCCGAGTTCCCGCGCGGTGGGCCGGGCCGGATCCATCGTGAGGACGGTGGCGTTGGTGATCCTGGAGCAAAGCACGAACAGATCCCTTCGGAGGAGTGAATCTTCGTTCCGCGCGAGCTATTGTTAGGTGAGGCTATCCTAAGTATTCACGGTGGTGGGTGGGGTGGACGAGAGACGGGTGGAACGCCGGCGCGCGGCCTGTGGGTGCCGGCTGGAGGCCTGGGCCGATGGTGTGGTCGCGGGCCTCGACGCGCAAGAAGACGTCGAGCGGTCCTTACTCCGTGCCCTGCGGGGCGACCCGAGCCTGCGTGAGGAGACCGCCGTGCGCCGCGCCGACGCGCTGCGCGCCGCCGCGCTCGGCCTCGGCCTCGCCGGGTGTGCCGTGGCGGCGGGCGTGTCCCCGCGCATGCTCCGCACCTGGCAGGAGCAGGACCCCGCGTTCGCCGCCGCCATGACGGCCGCGGCGGGGCTCGCGGAGCAGGAGCGCGAGCGGGCGGCGACGGCAGCCCCCGGGCTCAGCCCGGCCGCCCTGCGCGTGGTCCTCAAGGCCATAAGGGAGGGGTCCGTCCAGTCCGCGGCGGCCGCCCTCGGCGGCTGGTCCGAACAGTCCCTCCTGCGGCTGCGCCGCAAGAGCCCGGAGGTCGCCGCCCTGCTCGCCGCCGCGCGCCGGGCGCGCACCAAGAAGGCGGACCGGCGCGGGCGCCCGCCGTTCGAGCGGGGATATCGACTGGTTCGCGTGGATGAGGGTGATATGGGTGCCCGCGCGCGCACCGGCCGGAGGGACGGCGAGGGCGCCGACGACGGGGCCGCTTGACCCCTGCGCGGTCTCGAGCCGGGACGTCGTACGACATCGACCTCGTACGACATCGACCTCGTACGACATCGACCTCGTACGACATCGACCTCGTACGGCATCGACCTCGTACGGCAGCGACCGGACATGGCGGCGCCGCCGCGCGGACTGGGATCCGCGCGGCGCCGTTGCCGTATCCGGCCCCTGGGGCCGAGGAGGAGGGGGCGGCGCGTCAGGCGCGCTGGGTCAGGTACCCGCCCATGGAAGTGAAGTACTCGGACGCGGCCAGCTCGCGGCCGTCCTCGGTCCGCACGCGCGTGATGGCCAGGCCGTGGTTGCGGCCGGTGCGGGCGTCGGCCCCGGCGACGATCACCACGCCGTCGCCCTCGCGGTAGAAGATGCGGCCGGGCGTACCGCCGTAGCGGCCCTCGGAGACGACCGCGGCCAGGACCTCCAGGCGCTTGCCCTTGTGGAAGGTGAAGGCGCTCGGGTACGGCTCGGACTGGGCGCGGACGAGGCGCTCGAGGTCCTCCGCCGGCCAGGTCCAGTCGATACGGATGTCCTCGGTGGAGCGCTTGTGGAAGAAGGTCGCCTGGGACCGGTCCTGCTTCGTGAACTCCGTCTCGCCGGAGGCGATCAGGTCGAGCGCGCCGGTGGTGACCGGGGCGATGAGGTCGACCGTCTTGTGGAAGAGGTCGGTGGCGGTGTCCTTCGGGCCGACCGGCACGGCCTCCTGGCGGACGATGTCGCCCGCGTCCAGCTCGTCGTTCATCATGTGCGCGGTGACGCCCACTTCGGTCTCGCCGTTGATCAGCGCCCAGATCAGCGGGGAGAAGCCCGCGTACTTCGGCAGCAGCGAGTCGTGGACGTTCAGGGTGCCGTGGCGCGGCAGGCCGAAGATGCGCGGGGGGATCCAGGTCCGCCAGTTGTTGGCGACGATGATGTCCGGGTCGGCCTCCTTGAGGCGCTCGAACAGCTCGTCGTCGTCGGGACGGTTGCGGATGAGCACCGGCACGTCGTGCGCCTCGGCGAGATCGGCGACGGAGTCGCTCCAGATCTTTTCGTACGCGTGCTCGCTCTTGGGGTGCGTCACGACGAGGACCACGTCGTGCTCGGAGTCCAGGAGGGCTTGCAGGGTGCGGTGCCCCCAGGTCTGGTAACCGAACATGACGACCCGCATGGGGTTCCTCCTCAGAGCAGGGATTGACCGGCGGTAAGTAAAGCAAGCCTTACCTTGGTGTGCAATGGGCGCACGGGGTGCCGAAGTTGAGGGATGCCGGTACTCGCGCACGGCGACCGCCCCCTCGACCCCAGTAGGAGTTTAGCTTAGGCTAGCCTAAGTGGCATGAGGGGGGTCGGTCCGGGCGGGAACCGCCGCCAGCTAGGGTGGCGGGCGCGCCGCAGCGCTCTGCCAGGGGACCAGGGCGGGGCGCGGGCGTGGGCGCGTTCCTTCCGGGCGCGAGGTGCCCCCTTGGCCGTGCGTCCCCGCCCGAGCAAAGGGATAACGTACGTCGCATGGGCATAACTGCAGTTGAGCGCCTTGCGCCCACGGGTTCATCAGGGGCCCGCCGACGGCGGATTGTGGGTCTGGGCGTGCTGGCGGCGGTCCTCGTGATCGCGGCGGCCGCGTCCTTGGCCGTCGGCGCGCGCGCGTTGAGCCCCACCGAGGTGTGGCACGGCCTCTTCGCCTCGCCGGACACCGATCAGCGGCTCAACGAGATCAGGCTCATCGTGCAGACCGTGCGGGTGCCGCGGACGGTGCTCGCGATCGTCGCGGGCATCGCCCTGGGAGTCGGCGGAGCGCTGATCCAGGGGTACACGCGCAACCCGATCGCCGACACGGGCCTCCTCGGCGTGAACGCGGGCGCGTCCTTCGCCGTGGTGTCGGTGATCGCCGTGCTCGGGCTCTCCAATCCGTTCCAGTACGTCTGGTTCGCCTTCCTGGGCGCGGCCGTCGCCGGGGTCGTCGTGTTCTCGCTCGCGAGCCTCGGCAGGGGAGCGGGCAATCCGCTGACCCTCGCCCTCGCCGGGCAGGGCATGACGGTGTTCCTCGCGGCGATGACCACCGCGGTCGCGCTGTCGGACCAGAAGTCCCTGAACGCGCTGCGATTCTGGAACGCGGGCTCGGTCGCCGGCGTGAAGTTCGACGTCATCTGGCCGATCGCCGGGTTCGTCGCCGTCGGCCTCGTCCTCGCGGCGATCACGCTGCCCTCGCTCAACCTGCTCAACCTGGGCGACGACGTGGCACGCGGCCTCGGCGTGAACATCGCGCTGACCCGGACCATCGGCATCGCCGCCATCACCCTGCTCGCGGGCGCGGCCACGGCGGCGTGCGGCCCCATCGCCTTCCTCGGCCTCATGGTGGCGCACATCGCCCGCTACCTGACCGGCCCCGACTACCGCTGGTTGGTCCCGTACGCGGGCCTGCTCGGCGCCGTCGTCCTACTGGTCTGCGACATCGTGGGACGCCTGGTGGTGCGGCCGGGCGAGCTGGACGCGGGGGTCATCGTCTCCCTGCTGGGCGCCCCGTTCTTCGCGGTGCTGGTGTGGCGTGGAAAGTTCAAGAGCGCGTGAACGGGACGGACGTCGTGAACGGGACAGATGTGAAGTCGTCGGTGGCGCCGGGCATACGGATCGGCCCGGTGTCGTTCGTGTGGCGGCCGTGGGTCGCGTTCGTCACGCTGGTCCTCACGGCGGCGACCTTCGTGGTGTTCTGCCTGTCCATCAGCATCGGTGACTTCCCCGTCGACCTGTCCCGGGTGATCGCCACCATCTTCGGCCGGGGCGAGCAGGTCGACGAGTTCGTGATCATGGACCTGCGGATGCCGCGCGCCCTCGCCGGGCTCGTCGTGGGCATCGCGCTCGGGGTGTCCGGCGCGATCACCCAGTCCATCGCCCGCAATCCCCTGGCCAGTCCGGACGTCCTGGGCATCACGCAGGGCGCGAGCGCCGTATCGGTGTTCCTGCTCACGGTGTCGGGCGGGGCGTCGGCGGCGGTCGTCAGCTCCGTGGGCCTGTCCGCGGCCGCGCTCGGCGGCGGCCTCCTCACGGGCCTCCTGGTGTACTTCATGGCGTGGCGGCGGGGCATCGACGGCTTCCGGCTCATCCTCATCGGCATCTCGGTGAGCGCGGTGATGGAGGCCCTCACGACCTGGCTCCTTGTCACGGCCGACATCAAGGACGTGGCCCGGGCGCAGTCCTGGCTCGTCGGCTCCCTCGACAACCGGTCCTGGGACGAGGTCTGGGTGGCGTTCTGGTGCGCGCTCGCGCTCTTCGCCGTCGTCGCGTGCGTGGCCTTCCAGTTCAAGCCCCTGCACTTCGGCGACGAGGTCGCCGCGGGCCTCGGCGTCCGCTTCCAGGCGGTGCGGGCCATCCTGCTGCTGTGCGCGGTCCTGCTGGCCGCCGTCGCGGTGAGCGCCGCAGGACCGGTCCCCTTCGTCGCGCTGGTCGCGCCCCAGGTGGCGATGCGGCTCGCGCGGTGCCCGACGCCGCCGATGGTGGCGTCCGGCATGGTGGGGGCGCTGCTCCTGATCGGCGCGGACCTGGTCGCGCGCACCGCCCTGCCGGTCACGCTCCCGGTCGGCGTGGTCACCGCGGCCGTGGGCGGGCCCTTCCTCATCTACCTCCTGGTGCGGGCGAACCTCAAATAGCCTGATACAAAGGTGAGGCATACCTAAATGCGCAGAGGGGGGCTTGTGGTCACTCAGTACATCACCGAGATCGAGTCCGACGTCGACGACGCCGCACGGCTCGCGGCCAAGGGCGTCAGCGTCGGCTACGGCGCCAGGACCGTCATCGACGATCTCGACGTGGCGATACCGCCAGGGGTGATCACCACGATCATCGGCCCCAACGGCTGCGGCAAGTCGACGCTGCTGCGGACCCTCTCGCGGCTGCTCAAGCCCAGCAAGGGCTCCGTCGTCCTGGACGGCGAGGACATCGTCCGGCTCAAGACCAAGGACGTGGCGAAGAAGATGGGCCTGCTGCCGCAGGCCCCCGTCGCGCCGGAGGGCCTGACGGTGTCCGACCTCGTCGCCAGGGGCCGCCATCCGCATCAGAGTTGGCTGCGGCAGTGGTCGTCGGACGACGCCGACGTCGTGGCGCGCGCCCTCGCCATGACCGGCGTGTCCGACCTGGCCGACCGGCCGGTCGACTCCCTCTCGGGCGGCCAGCGCCAGCGCGTCTGGATCTCCATGACCCTGGCCCAGGGCACCGACCTGCTCCTCCTCGACGAGCCGACGACCTATCTGGACCTGGCGCACGCGGTCGACGTCCTCGACCTCGTCGACGACCTGCACGAGTCCGGGTGCGCCGTGGTGATGGTCCTGCACGACCTCAACCTGGCCACGCGCTACAGCGACAACCTCATCGTGATGAAGGACGGCACGATCCTGGCGCAGGGACACCCGCGCGACGTCATCACCTCCGAGCTGCTGTACGAGGCGTTCGGGCTGCGCGCCAAGGTGATTGACGACCCGGTGGGCGACAGGCCGCTCATCGTGCCCATCGGCCGTACGCACGTGCAGCTGGGCTGAACTCCGCCCGCGCGGGCTGGAAGGGCCCTTCGCCGTGTGCTGGAGGGGCCTCTCGTGGGCCGAGAGCATGCCCCGGCGTGCGGCAGCCCGCCGCGCGCGGTGCAGCCGCGCCTGCGCCCCTGCGGCGCGCCCCCACCCTCATAGCGCGCCCTCGCGCTTCCGCGCCCCTCGGTGCGCCTCAGTCGGGCCCGACCGGCCCCACCTGCGGCTCGACCACGTGCGCGGGCGGATGGTTCGACTGGCCCCTCGCACAGACAAGTTGAAAGTTAGGCTAGGCTTACCTCACAACCGCAAGGTAAGGTTTGGCTGCCCTGAGACAGGGGCGCACCGGACAGCGTGAAAGCAAGGGATCTCGGATGCATCTCCATCGAACGACGACCATGAGGCCTTGGCGGCGGATGGCGGCCGTGGTCTCCGCCGCGGCCCTCGGGGTCGGACTCCTCGCGGGATGCGGCTCGGACAAGTCGGACAAGGGTGGCGACGACGCCGCTCCGGCTGCCGCCGCCGGCAAGTTCCCCGTCACCGTGGAGCACGCGTTCGGATCCACGAAGATATCGAAGGCCCCCAAGCGGGTCGTCACCGTCGGCTACACCGACGACCAGACCGTCCTCGCGTTCGGCACCAAGCCGGTCGGCATGACCGACCAGTACCCGAACCCGGCGGGCAAGTCGCCCGACATCAACACCCAGTGGCCCTGGGTGAAGGACAAGTGGGGCGACGCCAAGCCCGAGGTCATCATGAAGAACGGTGACTCCGGCCCCAACTACGAGAAGATCGCGTCGCTGCGGCCCGACCTGATCATCGCGGTGTACTCCGAGATCGACAAGGCCGCCTACGACAAGCTCTCCAAGATCGCGCCGACGGTGGGCCGCACCAAGGGCGAGAAGGAGCCGTTCAGCGCTCCGTGGCAGGACAACGCCCTGCACATCGCCAAGGCCCTCGGCCAGGCCGAGAAGGGCGAGAAGCTCGTCAAGGGCATCCAGGGCAAGATGGACGCCGCCAAGAAGGCGCACCCCGAGTTCGCCAAGGAGAACGCCGTCGCGCTGTCCTGGTACAAGGACTCCGTCGCGCCGTTCACCTCCACCGACGTGCGCGGCCGTCTGGTGACGGGCATCGGCTTCAAGTACCAGACCAAGATCGACAAGGTCGCGGGCGGCAAGTTCTTCACCGTCCTCTCGCCCGAGCGCATCGACCTGGTCAACACCGACCGCATCTTCGTCATCAACGACAAGGCGGACATGAAGGCGCTCAAGAAGTCCGAGCTGTTCAGCAACCTGGACGCGGTGAAGAAGGGCAACGTCTCCTACCTGCTGGACAGCGAGGGTCCCGCGGTCGGCGCCGCCATCTCCCAGGGCACCTTGCTCTCCATGCCCTACGCCATCGACGAACTCGTCAAGTCGGTCGGCTAGGTGTGAGCACCACCGCTACGAAGGTCGCCCCGGCGACCCTGCGCACGGCGACGGGCCGCGAGGCCACCCGCTGGGTCACCACGCACTGCCGTGAGGTCCCTTGGCTGACGACGGCCACCGTGCTCACCACGGTGGCCGGCGCGGCCCTCCAGGTCCTCCCGGTCCTGCTGCTCGGCCGTGTCGTCGACGGGGTGGTCGAGGGCGAGTCACGCTCGGTCCTGCTCACCGTCGGCGTGCTGATGGGGGCCGCCGCGCTGCTCGGCGCGGTGGCCACCGCGGCGTCGACGTACCTGATCGGACGGCTCGGCGCGGACCTGCTCGCGCGGCTGCGCGAAGGCGCCGTCCGCGCGGTGCTCGGCATGCCGAGCGCACGCGTCGAGCAGGTCGGCAGGGGAGACGTCCTCTCCCGGGTGGGCGACGACGTGGCCGTCCTGTCCAAGGGCATCCGCATGGCCATCCCCACGGTGTTCTCCGCGGGCGTCCTCGTCTTCATCGCCACGGTCGGCATGTTCGGCCTCGACTGGCGGCTCGGCCTGGCGGGCGCGGGCGCCCTGCCCGCCTACGCCCTCGCCCTGCGCTGGTACCTGCCCCGGTCCGCCCCGCTCTACAAGAAGCAGCGGGTCGCCCAGGCCGACCGCGCCCAGGCGCTGATCAGCGGCTTGAACGGGATCGACACGGTCCGGGCGTACCGCCTTGAGGACTCCGTCCGTGAGCAGGTCACCCACGAGTCGTGGCGCGTGCGCAACTACGGCATCGAGGTGTTCCGGTTCTTCGGCCGCTTCGTCGGCAGGGAGAACCGCGCCGAGTTCATCGGCCTCGTCCTCATCCTCGTCGTGGGGTACGCGCTCCTGGAGGCCGACGCGGCGACGCTGGGCGAGGTGTCGGCGGCCCCGCTGATGTTCCACCGCCTCTTCACCCCGCTCGGCGCCATCATGTTCACCTTCGACGAGGCGCAGAAGTCGGGCGCGAGCCTGACCCGGCTCGTCGGGGTCCTCGGCGAGCCCGCGGAGGAGCGGCTCGTCGGCGACGCGGACGCCACCCCGGCGGACACCACGCCGTACCCGGTGACGGTGAAGGGCCTGACGTATCGCTACCCCGACACCGAGCGGCCCGTCCTGGAGGACGTCGACCTGACGATCCCGGCCGGTGGTTCGCTCGCCCTCGTGGGCGCGACGGGCGCGGGCAAGTCGACCCTGGCCGCGCTCATCGCGGGCATCGGCACCCCGCAGGCCGGATCGGTGCGCATCGGCACCACCGACCTCGCGGGCCTCGACGAGGCCGGGGCACGCGCGTTGGTGAGCATCCTGACGCAGGAGACCCATGTCTTCTCCGGCTCGCTCGCCGACGACCTGCGCCTGGCCGCGCCGGAGGCCACCGACGCCGAGCTGACGGACGCGCTGCGCACGGTCGGCGCCCACGGCTGGGTCGAGGCGCTGCCCGAGGGGCTCGACACCCCCGTCGGCGAGGGCGGCGAGCGCCTGGACGTCACCAAGGTCACCCACATCGCCCTGGCCCGCCTGGTGCTGAGCCGCTCCCCGGTGGTCGTGCTCGACGAGTCGACCGCGGAGGCGGGCAGCGAGGGCGCCGCCGAGCTCGAGCGGGCCGTGCGCGCCGCGTGCGCGGGCCGGACCACGCTGTTCGTGGCGCACCGGCTCACGCAGGCGATGGCGGCGGACCGGATCGCCGTCCTCGACGCGGGCCGCGTCGTGGAGCTGGGCACCCACGACGAACTGGTGGCCCTGGGCGGCCGGTACGCGCGGCTGTGGCAGGCGTGGCGAGAAGGTAGTTAGGCAACCCCGGTCACGGTCAGGTCCACCCTGGCCACGGCCGGGTCAACCCTGACCACGGTCAGGTCAACGTTCGTTCCTTGGAAGGAAACGCTGAGTCTTCGATGAACGCTGAGTCTTCGACGATGGAACCGGGCGCTCGCCGCGTACGGCTCTCTCCCGCGGCCCTGGCCGACGTACGCCGCCGAACGGGCGACCACTCCGACCGGACCATCGCCGAAGCGTGCGCCATCGGTCTCTCGTACTGGGCCACGGGTCACAGCCCCGACGGCATCGACCTCACCGCGGGCACGCTCTTCGCCGACGTCCTCGCGTGGGTCGACAACGGCGGGGCCGCGCCCGCCGGTTGGGAGGCCGGCGCGGACGGCCGGAGCATCGCCGTCCCCGAAGGCGTCGTGCTCGACGACGCGCAGCTCGCGCTCGACGACCTGGCCGACTTCCCGGACCGGCCGCTCGGCACCATCGGCCCCTCCGGCGTCGCGGACCGGCTCGCGGCCCTGGCCGAGTGGAACGACACGCACGCCGACCGGATCCGCCCGACCATCGTGGAGATGTTCCTGGAGCAGGCGCGGACCCGGCCCGACGCCGTCGCCGTCGTCGACGAGCACCGCTCGCTGACGTACGGCGAGGCGGCCGCGCTGTCCAGCCAGCTCGCCCACCACCTGATCGAGCGCGGCCTCGGCGCCGAGCAGGTCGTCGGCATCTCCCTCGGCCGCTCCGCCGAGATGGTCATCGCCCTGCTCGGCGTGCTCCAGGCCGGCTGCGCGTTCGTGCCGCTCGACCCGCAGTGGCCCGCCGCGCGCCGGTCCGTCGTCATCGCCGACGCCCGGGTCGTGCTCCAGCTGAGCGGGTCCGGCGCACACGACCCGAGCGAACCGGACGCCGTCGCCGTGGACCTCGGCGACTGGAAGTACGGCTCCTACCCCGCCGGGGGCACCGGGATCACCGCCCCCGGCGACGCCCTGGCGTACGTCATCTTCACGTCCGGTTCGACGGGACGGCCCAAGGGCGCCATGATCCGGCACGAGGCGATCAGCGAGCGCCTGCTGTGGCAGGTCAACGAGATCCTCGGCTTCGGCCACGACGACGCCTCCCTCTTCAAGGCGCCGCTGTCCTTCGACATCTCCATCAACGAGATCTTCCTGCCGCTGGTGTGCGGCGGCCGCCTCGTGGTCCTGCGGCCCGGCGGCGAACGCGACCCGCACCACCTGCTGAGCGTGATCGCCGAACAGCGCGTCACCTTCACGTACCTCGTGTCGTCCATGCTGGACGTGCTGCTCGAGATAGCGGGCGACTCCGGGCGCCTGGACAGCCTGCGGCACGTCTGGTGCGGCGGCGAGGTGCTCACCCCCGAGCTGTACGAGCGGTACCGCACCCGGCTCGACATCCCCATGTACCACGGCTACGGCCCGGCCGAGACGACCATCGGCGTCTCCCACGTCATCTACCGGGGCGCGGCCGAGCGCCTGTCGACATCCATCGGCAAGGCCAACCCCAACACCCAGCTGTACGTCCTCGACGACGAGCTGCGCCCGGTCCCGGTCGGCGTCGGCGGCGAGCTGTACGTGGGCGGATTCCTGCTCGGCCGCGGCTACGTCAACGCGCCGGGCCTGACGGCGTCCCGGTTCGTGGCGAATCCTTTCGCCGCCGACGGCTCCCGGCTCTACCGGACCGGTGACCTCGCCCGGTTCGCCCCCGACGGCTCCCTGGACTTCCTCGGCCGGGCCGACAACCAGATCAAGATCCGCGGCATGCGCCTGGAGATCGAGGACGTCGAGGCGGGCCTCGCCGAGCACCCCCGCGTACGGCACACCTGCGTCGTCGCGAAGAAGAACGCGGCGGGCGGCACCTACCTCGTCGGCTACGTGATCCCGGCCGCCGGCAGCGAGGACCTCCAGGCCGACGACGTCAAGGCGTGGGCCGCCGCGCACATGGTCGAGTACATGGTGCCCGCCCACGTCGTCGTGATGACGGAGTTCCCGCTCACCGCGAACGGCAAGCTCGACCGCAACGCGCTGCCCGAGCCCGTGCCGGCCACCGGCTCGCTCGTCGCGCCCGCCACCGAGAACGAGCGCGTGGTGTGCGCGGTCGTCGCCGCGCTCCTCCAGCTCGACGAGGTCGGCGCCGACCAGGACTTCTTCCAGCTCGGCGGCGACAGCATCCTGGCGATCTCGCTGCTGAGCGCGCTGCGCGACGCGGGCCTGTTCGTCACGGCCCGGCAGATCTTCGGCAACAGCGTCCTCGGCGCCCTCGCCGCGGTGGCGAGCCGGGAGGACGTCGCCACCGTGGACCACGGCGACACCGCGACCGGCGCCGTCGTGGGCTCGCCCATCGTGCAGTGGCTCGGCGAGACCACGGACGCGATCGACGGCTTCGTGCAGTCGGTGGTCCTCAACACCCCGGCGGAGCTGACCGCCGACGCCCTCGACGCGCTGCTCGCCGCGGTGGCCACCCGCCACGACATGCTGCGCGCCAAGCTGGTGCGCGGCGAGCGCTGGAGCTTCGACATCCCCGAGGCCGACCGGGCCGCCGTGGGCTGGCAGGAGAGCGACCTGCCGCTGGAGGAGTGCGTCGCGCTCGCCACCGAGGGCCTGGACCCGGCGGACGGCGTGATGCTGCGCGCCGTCTGGCGCCGCGCGGACCGACAGCTGGTCCTCGTCGCCCACCACGTGGTGATCGACGGCGTGTCCTGGCGGGTCCTGATGGAGGACCTGGCCACCGCCTGGCGGCAGTACGCCGAGGGCGCGGAGGTCGAACTGCCCCCGGTGGGCACCTCGTTCCGGCGCTGGACGCAGCTCCTCGGCCACGCCGGGTTCGACGCGGACCGCGCCTACTTCCAGCGGCCCCTGCCGGACGCCGACGCGCCGGTGGGCAGGCGCGCCCTGGCCGCCTCCGACACCGTCGCACGGGAGCGGATACGCACCGTCTCCGTCGGCGCCGAAGCCACGGCCGCGCTCCTCGGAGAGATACCCGCGAAGTTCCACGCGGGCGTCAACGACGTCCTGCTCACCGCCCTCGCCGTCACCCTCGCCCGGTGGCGCCGCGACCTCGGGCAGCAACAGACGTTCGCGCACATCGAGCTGGAGGGCCACGGCCGCGAGGGCCAGTTCGTCGCGGACGCCGCCGGCTTCGAGCCGGACCTGTCGCGCACCGTGGGCTGGTTCACCACCCTGTTCCCCGTGACCGTGGACCCCGGCGCCGCCGCCGACCTCACCGCGCCCGCCTACCTCGCCGCCGCGCTCAAGGCGGTCAAGGAAGACCTCGCCCGGGTGCCGGGCAACGGCGTCTCCTACGGCGCCCTGCGCTACCTGACCGACACCGTCTTCGACGCGCCCGCGCCGCAGGTCCTCTTCAACTACCTGGGCCGCTTCGACGCCGGCGCGCCCGGGGACTGGCAGCTCGCGCACACCACCGGGCAGCTGGGCGAGAAGCGCGACCCCGCCATGCGCCTGCCGCGCGCCCTGGAGTTCAACGCGATCGCCGAACCCGCCGCGAGCGGCGAGTACGAGCTGGTCACCACCATCTCCTGGCCCGACGGGATGTTCTCCGACCAGGACATCACCACCATCGGCGGCTACTTCCAGGAGGCCCTGGCCGGCCTCGCCGCGCTCGACGACGGCGGCCACACGCCCAGCGACTTCCCGCTCGTGCCCCTCACGCAGGCCGACGTCGACGCCCTGGACGGCCCGGCGCTGCGGGACGTCCTGCCGCTGACCCCGCTCCAGGAAGGCCTGTACTTCCACTCCGTCTTCGACGACGACTCGGCGGGCGCCTACGTCGAGCAGCAGCTCCTCACCCTGGACGGCGAGGTCGACGCCGACCGGCTCGCGGCGGCGGCCACCCGCCTCCTCACGCTCTACCCGAACCTCGCCGCGCGCTTCGTCGCCCTCGCCGACGGCCGGGTCGTCTCCGTCCTGGACAGCGGCGTGGAGGCGCCCTTCACCACCCTCGACCGGCCCGGCATCACCGACGACGAGATCCGCGCGTACGCCGAGGAGGACCGCCGGGCGGGCTTCGACCTGGCCACAGGCCCGCTGATGCGCTACACGCTCATCCGCGCGGGCTCCGGCCGCACCGTGCTGGTGCAGACCGTGCACCACATCATCGCCGACGGCTGGTCGGTGCCGCCGATGCTCCGCGCGCTCCTCGCCGAGTACCACGCGCCGGGCACCGTGTACCCCGTCGGCGGCTTCGCCGACTACGTGCGCTGGCTCGACGAGCGCGACGACGACGAGAGCGACCGGGTCTGGCGCGAGGAACTCGCGGAGCTGCCCGCCGCCTCACTGGTCGCCGAGGGCCACACCCCCTCCGAGCGGTTCGCCGACACCGTCGTGGAGCCGGAGGAGGACATCGACGCGGCCGTCCGCTCCGCCGGCGTACCGCTGAGCGTCGCCGTGCACAGCGCCTGGGCGGTCACCCTCGGCGGCATCCTGCACGGCAAGGACGTCGTGTTCGGCTCCACCGTCTCCGGCCGTGACGCGGACGTGCCCGGCATCGAGGACATGGTGGGCCTGTTCATCAACACCATTCCCGTGCGCGCCCGCTGGGCCGGGACCACCACGGCCCGCGACCTGCTCGCCGCCGTGCGCGCACACCAGAGCGCGGTGCTTCCGCACCAGCACGTCTCCCTCGCCAGGATCGGCCGCCAGGCGGGCTCCGGCTCCCTGTTCGACACCCTGGTCGTCTTCGACGTCGCGACCGACGTCGAGGCCCTGCGCCGGCCCGGCGACACGCTCGTCATCGCCGACATCGTCAACGAGGGCGCCCCGCACTACCCGCTGACGCTGGTGGTCGAGCGCGCCCTCGACGGCCGACCGCGCTTCAACCTCATCTACGACGGCGCGCTCCTCGGCGAGGCGACCGCGCAGGCGATCCTGCGCGCCTTCACCCGGACCCTCACCGGCCTGCTCACCCGGCCGGACGCCCTGGTCGACGACCTGGCCACCGCGGGTGAGCGGCGCACCGCCCCGGTCGAACCGACGACCCTGGGCGCCCTCTTCGACGCCGCCGCGCTCCGCGACCCCGCCGCCACCGCCGTCACTCAGTGCGGCCTCGACGGCGACACCCGGTCGCTGACCTACGGCGACCTCGCCGCCGCCAAGGACGACCTGGCCGCGGCCCTGCGCGCGGCCGGGGTCGAGCCGGGCAAGCGGGTCGCCGTCGCCGTGCCGCGCTCCGTCGAGCAGGTCGTCGCCCTGGTCGCGATCGTCAGCGCGGGCGGCGCCTACGTACCGCTGGACCTGGCCTACCCGGACGACCGGCTGGAGTACGTCATCGCCGACGCGGCGCCGCAGGTCGTCCTCGTGGACGCCGACCAGCGGGACCGCTTCACCGACCTCCTCGCCCGCGCCGGCGTGCAGGCCCGCGTGCTCGTCCAGGGCGACGAGTTCCCGCAGGCCCCGGCCGGGCCCGCGCCCGAGGCGCGCTGGCACGACCCCGCGTACGTGATCTACACGTCCGGTTCGACAGGACAGCCCAAGGGTGTCGTCGTCCCGCACTCCAGCGTGGTGACGCTGCTCGCGAACACCCGGGCCGACATGGGCTTCGGCCCCGACGACGTGTGGGTGCAGTTCCACTCCTACTCCTTCGACTTCGCGGTCTGGGAGCTGTGGGGCGCGCTCGCGCACGGCGGCGAACTCCTGGTGCCCGAGTACGGTCTGACCCGCTCCCCGGTGGACTTCCACCGCCTGGTCCGCGAGCGCGGGGTGACCGTGCTCAACCAGACCCCGTCGGCCTTCTACCAGTTCATCGAGGCCGACCGGCTCGCCGACGAGCCCGTCACCGCGCTGCGCCGGATCATCTTCGGCGGTGAGGCGCTCGACATCGCACGGCTGCGCGGCTGGGTCGAGCGCCACGGCACCGCCACGCCCGAGCTGGTCAACATGTACGGCATCACCGAGACCACCGTGCACGTCACGCACCGGGTGCTGACCGACGAGGACTTCGGCCCCGGCGACGACGTCAGCCCCATCGGCGGGCCGATCCCGGGCCTCGCGACGTATCTGCTCGACGACCGGCTCCGGCCGGTGCCCCCGGGCCGCGTCGGCGCCATCTACGTCGCCGGTGACCAGGTGTCACTCGGCTACCTGGGGCGGCCGGGGCTCACCGCGGGCCGGTTCGTGGCGGACCCGTTCGCCGCCGACGGCTCCCGCATGTACCACACGGGTGACCTCGCCCGCCGCACGCTCGACGGCGAGCTGGAGTTCGCGGGCCGCGCCGACGACCAGGTGCAGCTCAAGGGCTTCCGCGTCGAGCTGGGCGAGGTGGAGTCCGCGGTCAGGGACCTCGAAGGCGTGGTCGACGTGGCCGTCACCGTGGCGGACACCGGCGACCACCTGGTCGCCCACGTCGTGGGCCGGGTGCCCGGCGACCTCGCCGCGCTCCTGGCCACGAAGCTGCCCGTGCACATGGTGCCCGGCCGGGTCCTGCCGACGGACGCGCTGCCGCTGACCGTCAACGGCAAGCTGGACCGCAAGGCCCTCGCCGCCCGTGCCGCCCGGGACGACGCGCGGGTGGACACGGGCGCCGCGCGGGCCGACGCTCCGCCGGCCGCGGGCGACGGCGTGCTCGCCACCCTGGTCGACCTCTTCGCCGAGACGCTGCCCGGCTCCGCCGTGGACGGCGACACGGACTTCTTCAAGGCCGGGGGCGACAGCATCGTCGCCATCACCCTGATCAACCGGGGCCGGGCGCTCGGCCTGCGCTTCGCGCCCCGCGACGTGTTCCTGTTCAGGACGCCGCGCGCGCTCGCCGAGCACCTGGACGCGCGCACGCCGCAGGCCCCGGCGGCCGCGGCCACGCCCGCCCGCCGCGACGACGGCCCGCTGACCCCGACGCCGATCATCCTGCGCCAGCGCGAACTGGGCGGCTCCCTCGCCCGGTTCGCCCAGGCCAGGGCGCTGGTGGCGCCCGAGGGCACCGGGTTCGCCGACGCCCGGCGCGCCGCGAACGCCGTCGTCGCCGCGCACCCGGCCCTGCGCATCAGGCTGCGTGCCGAGCACGGCGCGTGGGCCCTGCGCACCGAACCGGCCCGCGACGTCACCGTCGTACGCCCCGACACGACCGACGCGACGGCCGTGGCGAACGACGCCGCCGGACGCCTCGACCCCGAGTCCGGGGACGTCATCGCCTTCGCGTGGCTGGAGGCCAGCAGGACCCTGGTCGTCACCGTGCACCACATCGCCGTCGACTCGGTGTCCTGGCTCGTCCTCCTGGACGACCTGACCACCGCCATGAACGGTGTCGAGCTGGCGCCGCCGACCACCTCGTACGCCGAGTACGCCGAGGCCCTCACGCTCCGCGCCACGCAGGCGACCGACGGCCTCGGGCACTGGATCGACACGCTCCGGGCGCCCGCCCTCGTCCCGGCGGTGGGCGAGCTGCGCGAGACCACCGTCGTGCTCGCGCCCGACGTCGGCGACCGCGTGACGCGCACGGCGCCCGCGGCCCTCGGCGTCGACCTGACCGAACTCCTCTGCGGCGCGCTGCGCACCGCCCTGACGCGGATCCAGGCCGAACCCACCGACCTCGCGGTCGAACTCGAACGACACGGCCGGGTCCCGGTCGACGAGCACCACGACTACACCCGCACCGTCGGCTGGTTCACCGCCATCGCGCCCGTGCGGCTCAGCGCGCACACCGACCCCGTCGAGGCCGCGCGCGAGGTCGCCGAACGCCAGCCCGACGAGCACGGACACCTCACCTACGGCCAGCTCAGGTACCTCAACCCGCAGACGGCCCCGCTGCTCACCGCCCGCCCGCAGGTCCTGTTCAACTACCTCGGCCGGGGCAGCGAGTCGAAGGCGCTCCACCTCACCGGCGGTGACCAGGGCAGCCCCTACGCCGTCGAGGTCAACGCCTGGACCGACGCGGCCACCGGCAGCCTGCACGCGGCCTTCACCCTCGCCGACGGCATCCCCGACGAGATCACCGCGCACTGGCTGAGCGCCCTCGAACACCTCGCGGACGCCGCCACCACGGCCGAACGCACGGCTCCGGTCACCCCCCTCCAGCGCGGCCTGTTCTTCCAGGCCCAGATGGCGGGCGCGGCCGGGCACTACGTCGCGCAGAGCTACTTCACCTTCGACCGGCGCCTGGACACCGACGCCCTGGCCGAGGCCATGGCGTACGTGATCGCGCGGCACCCGGTCGTCGGCGCGGGCTTCGCCACCGACGACGACGGCAACCCCGTCCAGGTCCTCAAGGCGGGCCGTCGCGTCGACGTCCGCACGGTCGACCTGGCGACGGACGCGGAGGTCGAGGACCTGCGCGCCCGGGACCGCGACACGGGCTTCGACCCGGCCGAGCCGCCGCTGATCCGCCTCACCGTGGTCCGCAGGCCCGACGGCGGCGACGGACTGCTCCTGAGCTACCACCTGCTGCTGTGGGACGGCTGGTCCCGGGAGATCGTCCTGCGCGACCTGTTCGACGCCTACGAGGCCATCGGCGCGGGCGAGCCGCGGGACGCGACCCCGGCCACGCCGGGCTTCGAGGACTACGCCCGCGCGCTCGACGCCAAGGACGCCGCCGCCTCCGAGCGCTTCTGGGCGGAGCACCTGGCGGGCCTGGCAGGACCGACACTGCTCGCAGGACCGGCGCCCGCCCTGTCGGACGAGCTGCCGCGCGCGCTCGTACGCACCCTGTCCGCCGGCCAGTCGGACCTCCTGCGGGACGCGGCCAAGGCCCACGGCGTGACCTTGAACTCGGTCCTCACCGGCGCGTTCGGCCTGCTGCTCGGCGCCCACACGGGCCGCAGCGACGCCGTGTTCGGCGTGACCGTCTCAGGCCGTGACGGCGAGGGCCTGTCCGACATCGTCGGCGTGCTGCTCAACACCGTGCCCATGTGGACGCGGGCCCGCCCGGACGACACCGTCCGGGACTACCTGGAAGCCGTGCAGAGGGCCCGGGTCGAGGCGATGGAGCACGAGCACGTCGGCCTCGGCGAGATCCAGCGCGCCAGCGGACACGACACCCTCTTCGACAACCTGTTCGTGCTCCAGAACTTCCTGGACATGGACGCGTTCGCCGCGATGAACTCCCGGCACGGCATCACCTCGGTGAAGGCCGACGACTCCACCCACTACCCGTTCACCTGGGTGGTGACGCCGGGCGAGAGGCTCACCGTCAAGCTGGAGCACCGCGACGGCGACGCGGACAACGCCCGCCGCCTCCTCGACGCCTATGTACGCGTCCTTGAGGACCTGGCCCGCGCGACCGGGCCTGTGGGCGCGCTGCCGGGCCTGGGCGACGAGCCGCTGCCCGTCGAGCGCACGGACATCGGCACGGACACGGTCGTCGACCGCTTCGACCGGGCGGCCGACGGCGCCCCGCAGCGGGTGGCGCTCGTCGCCCAGGGCGCGACCATGACGTTCGCCGAGCTGCGGGACCGCAGCCGCGCCGTGGCGGGTGTGCTCGCCGCGCGGGGCATCGGCCCGGAGACGACCGTGGGTCTCGCGATCCCGCGCTCCCTCGACTCGATCGTGGCGCTGTTCGCCGTGCTCCGCGTCGGCGCCGCGTACGTACCCCTCGAACTGGACCACCCGGACGAGCGGATCGCCGCGATCGTCGACGACGCGCGGCCCGAGGTGATCCTCACCGTCAGCGCCGTGGCGCACCGCCTCACCGGCGACCTGATCGAGCTGGACCGCCCGCTGCCGGACGCCGCGCCGTACGTGACGTTCGCGCCGGACGACCCGGACCGGCTGCGGCACCCCGCGTACACGATCTACACCTCCGGGTCGACCGGCAAGCCCAAGGGCGTGGTCACCGAGTACGCCGGGCTCACCAACATGCTGATCAACCATCAGCGCCGGATCTTCGAGCCGGTCCTCGCCGACCACGGCCACCGGGTCTTCCGGATCGCCCACACCGTGTCGTTCGCGTTCGACATGTCGTGGGAGGAGCTGCTCTGGCTCGCCGACGGGCACGAGGTGCACATCTGCGACGAGGAGCTGCGCCGCGACGCGCCGCGCCTGGTCGCGTACTGCCTCGAACACGGGATCGACGTCGTCAACGTGACCCCCACCTACGCCCAGCAGCTGGTGGCGGAGGGCCTGCTCGACAAGCCGGAGCGGCGCCCCGCCCTCGTGCTCCTCGGCGGCGAGGCCGTCACGCCGACGCTGTGGCAGCGGCTCGCCGAGACCGAGGGCACGGTCGGCTACAACCTGTACGGGCCCACCGAGTACACCATCAACACCCTCGGCGTCGGCACCTTCGAGTGCCAGGACCCGGTGGTGGGTGTCGCGATCGACAACACCGACGCGTATGTGCTCGACCCGTGGCTGCGGCCGCTGCCCGACGGCGTCCCCGGCGAGCTGTACGTCGCGGGCATCGGCATCGCCCGCGGCTACCTGGGGCAGTACGCCCAGAGCGCGCACCGCTTCGTGGCGTGCCCGTTCGGCAAGCCGGGCGAGCGCATGTACCGCACCGGTGACCTGGTGGTGCGGCGGCCCGACGGGAACCTGATGTACCTGGGCCGCACCGACCAGCAGGTCAAGATCCGCGGGCACCGCGTCGAACTCGGCGAGGTCGAGGCCGCGTTCGCCGCGCACCCGGCGGTGCGCTTCGTGGCCGCGGTCGCCCAGCCGGACCCGCAGGTCGACGGCGCGTACCGGCTCGCCGCGTACCTCGTCCTCGAGGGCGCCGACCTCGCGGCGGTGGCCGCCGATGTGGGCGCGGGTCTTCCGGACTTCCTGCGGCCGACGCACTATGCCCAGGTCGACAGCATCCCGCTGACGGTCAACGGGAAGGCGGACACCAAGGCGTTGCCGGAGGCCAAGCCGCTGGGCGCGCTGACCACGGCGACGGAGCGGCCCCCGGCGACCGAGACCGAGACCGTGGTGTGCGAGTACTTCGCCGAAGCACTCGACCTGGATGACGACGAGGTGAGCGCAGTGAGCGACTTCGTGTCCCTCGGTGGGCACTCCATGCTGGCGGTGCGGCTCATCGGGCTGCTCCGCCGCGAGTACGGACCTGTGATCACCATCCGAGACCTGTTCACCCTCAAGACCCCCGAAGCGATTGCCCGCCACCTCGATGACCACTCCTGACACGCCAAAGCCCCGCCCCGGGGCAGACATCCTGCGCACCGCGCTGCGCCGCAACGTCGGCGCCATGGCCGCGGGCACCGTCCTCATGGGCCTGTACCAGGCCGGTGAGACCGCCTTCCCCATCGCGCTCGGCCTGATCGTCGAGCACACCATGAGGGACCGGAGCCTCACCGCCCTCGGCCTGTCGATCGGCGCGCTCGCCGTGATCATCACGACGGTTTCGCTGTCGTGGCGGTTCGGCATGCGCGTCCTGCAGAAGGCCAACACGACCGAGGCGCACCGCTGGCGGGTGAAGGTCGCGTCCTGCGGCCTCCAGCCGGTGGCGAGGGACGTCGATCTCAAGTCCGGCGAGGTCCTCACCATCGCCACCGAGGACGCCGACCAGACCGCCGACATCGTCGAAGTGGTGCCGCTCCTGATCAGCTCGCTGGTCGCGGTGGTGGTCGCGGCGGTCGCCCTCGGCCTCGCCGACTTCAGGCTCGGCCTCCTGGTGGTCATGGGCACGGTCGCGATCCTGTCGGTCCTGAGCGTGATGTCGAAGCGGATCGGCTCCAGCACCCAGGAGCAGCAGGCCCGTGTGGCGCGGGCAGGCGCGAAGGTCGCCGACCTGATCACCGGCCTGCGCCCGCTGCACGGCTTCGGCGGCAACCACGCGGCCTTCCGGTCCTACCGGAAGGTCAGCACGGAGGCCAAGCACCAGGCGATCACCGTCGCCCGGGTGAACGGCGTGTACGCGGGCACCGCCCTGGCCCTCAACGCGATCCTCGCCGCCGCGGTGTCCATCACGGCCGGGTGGCTGGCGTTCGAGGGGCAGATCACGATCGGTGAACTCGTGATGGCCGTGGGCCTCGCGCAGTTCATCATCGAGCCGCTCAAGATGTTCTCCGAGATGCCCAAGTACGTGATGATCGCCCGCGCCTCGGCCGCGCGGATGGCCCTCGTGCTCTCCGCCCCGCCGGTGACGACGCCGGGCTCCGGCCGCCCTGCCCCGGGCGGGGACCTGGAGGTGGACTGCGTCCGCTACGGCTCCCTGCGCAAGGTGAAGTTCCAGGTGGCGGCGGGCGAGTTCGTGGCGATCGCGCCCTTCCAGCCGCGCGCGGCCGCCGACCTCGCGTCGGTCCTGGCCGTGCAGGTCCCGCCGGACGCGTACGACGGCGTGGTGCGGGTCAGCGGTCAGGAGGTCGCCGACCTGTCGATGGAGGCCGTGCGCGAGCACATCCTCGTGAACCCGTACGACGGGGAGATCTTCGCGGGCACCCTGCGCTCGAACATCGACCCTTCGGGCACCAGCCGTTCGCTCGACGAGGCGGTGGAGGCGTCGATGCTGACCGACGTCGTCGCCCTGCACCGCGAGGGGCTCGACTACACGGTCCGCGACCGCGGCGCGAACCTCTCCGGGGGACAGCGTCAGCGCCTGTCCCTGGCGCGGGCCCTGGCCGCCGACACCGAGGTCCTGGTCCTGCACGACCCGACGACGGCCGTCGACGCGGTCACCGAGCAGCTCATCGCGCGCAACGTGGCGAAGGCGCGCCGGGGCCGCACCACCATCGTGATCACCAGCAGTCCGGCGCTCCTGGACGCCGCCGACCGCGTGCTCGTCCTGGACGACGGCGTCATCACCGCCGAGGACACCCATCGCAACCTGCTGGCCACGGACGAGGGGTACTGCCTTGCCGTGACCCGGTGACCCCGTGACGCACGCGGCGGTCCCGGGGAGGTTCTCCACCTCCCCGGGACCGCCGAGTCGTTTCCGCCGCGCTCTTCAGCCGGTCAGGCGAGCGCCCAGGCCACGTCGCGGAGCAGCGCGTGCCGCCAGCCCGCGCGGTCGTGGCCCGCCGCCGACCGCGAGACCCGCACGGTCGCGCCCGCCTGTTCGGCAAGGGTCTCGGTCAGCTCGCAGTGGGGCAGCATCCGCGTCTCGTGTTCCCCGACGTCGAACGCGACCCGCAGGCCGGACAGGTCGGGGCGCTCCCGCAGGCGCGCGGCGACGGTCCCGCCGACCGGCCCTCCCAGCGGGTCGGCCGTGTCCATGGCGTCGGGCGTCCACCAGAAGGAGCCCGACTGGCAGGCGACGCGGGACACCAGGTCCGGGTACTCCAGGGCCGCGTGGACCGCGCTCAGCCCGCCGAGGCTCTGCCCGGCGACCACCAGACGGTCCCGGTCGGCGCGGACGCCGGACTCGGCGACCAGCGGCAGGAGTTCGTCGCGGACCGCCTCCCACAGCTCCGGGCGGCACCCGAACTCGGCCGCCCTGTCCTTGGCGGGAAGGAAGACGAGGGTGCAGTCGGGCAGCTCACCCGCGGCGGCGGCCGCGTCGAAGGCGGTCATGGCGGGGTGCAGGTACAGCCAGTCGTCCCCGTCGAGCAGGAGCACCACCGGCCCGCCGCCGCCCACGGGGTGGACGCGCACCGTGCGCCGCCCGCCGAGCCGTTCACTGGCCCAGCGCAGCCGGGTGCGGGGCAGCGGCAGGACGTCGTCGGAGCCGACGACGGGCCAGTGCGGCTGCGCCGGGGCGTCCGGGGTGGCGGCGATGGAGCGGTCGCCGCCCGCGCCCACCGGGTTGAAGGGGTCGGCGTACGCGGCGTCGTCCGCGCGGAACTGATAGGTGACTCGCAGCCGCGCGGGCATGCGGACCTTGGCGTACCAGCAGTCCGTGTCGGCCCAGCGGCGCAGCGGCACCGGCTCCGACCAGCTCTCGAAGTCGAGGGTCGCGGGGGAGCCGCGCCACAGGAACAGGGTCACCCAGCCGCCGTCGTCGGCGGGGACCGACACGGGTGCTCCGACAGCCGCCCAGAACGTGTCGGAGTCGGGTGCGCCGGGCAGTCCGAACTCGTCGAGGGTGTCGTCGATTCCGGCTGCGAGGCCGGGGGCAGGTTCCGTCACGACAGGACCGCTCCTTGTGAGAGGGATGGGGAAGGAATAGGCTAATCTTAATTAGGTGAGCCTAACCTAATCGTGGCGCGCCTCTCCCTTTCCGGCGCGTGCCGACGAGCTGCATCGCATGCTCGACGCGGCCGGTGCCGGCCCGTCGATCCCGAGGAGACAACGAACATGAGCACCAACCCGTTTGACGATACCGAAGGCCGCTTCCTCGTCCTGACGAACGAGGAGGGCCAGCACTCGCTGTGGCCTTCGTTCGCCGAGGTCCCCGGCGGGTGGACGGTCGTCTTCGCGGAGAACACCCGCGACGCGTGCCTGGAGTACGTCGAGACCCACTGGACCGATCTGCGTCCCCGCTCCCTCGTGGCGTCCATGGACGCCTGACGAGGTCGAGCCGACCGGCCGCCCGCGGACGCGGCGCGGCCGGGCAGTGAACGGTAAGGCTGACCTTACTTTGATGCCCCGTCAGGGGAACGCGGCGACGAGCCGTTCTTCGATCGTGGAACCGAGGAAGGAAAGCCTTGATCACGGCTACGCCGCGCCCTGCTCCGCAGGCGCACGCCCGGCCCGTGCCGACGCACTCGGTGCGCACCGCCCGCCAGGAGGACGCGGCGGCGCTCGCGGAACTGTCCCGGCCCTTCGTGCGCTCGGGCGCGCTGCGGGAGCGGCCGGTGTCGCTCTACGCCGCGCACGCGGCCGACTTCCTGGTGGCGGAGGCAGCCGACGGCACCCTCGCGGGCTGCGTGGGCCTGCGCGCGCACCGGGCGGCCCCGGCGCAGGGCCCAGGCACCGCGGGCGTCGTGTACAACTTCTGCGTGTCAGGGCAGTGGCAGGGCAGCGGCGTGGGGGCCGGGCTCCTGCGCGCCGTGCTCGCCACGGCGCACGCCCAGCGCCTGGGCGCCCTGTTCACGGCCACGACCGGCGGTGGTGGCCTGTTCCTCCGCTACGGGTTCACGCCCACGACGGCGCACCTCGCGCCTCCGTCGTGGGCGGCTTCCCTCGATCCGCGCCGTAACGCCCGGATCCTCACGAAGTCCCTGTGACGGCCCGCTCTTCGAGCGCGAGGGCGTCGTCGGGGACCACGGTGGTGCCGGGGACGGTCCGCGCGAGGACGCTGCGCAGCACCGCGTGCGGCACCCGGCCGTCGACCACGTGCGCCTTGCGCACGCCGCCGCGGACGGCGCGCAGGCAGCCCTCCATCTTCGGCAGCATCCCGCTCGCGAGGCCCGGCAGGAGCCCGTCCAGCGCGTCGGCCGTCAGGTGCTCGATCACCTCGGTGCTGTGCGGCCAGTTCGCGTACAGCCCCTCGACGTCGGTGAGCATCACGAGGCGCTCGGCGTCGAGGGCGACGGCGAGGGCCGAGGCCGCGAGGTCGGCGTTGACGTTGTAGACCTGGCCGTCCTCGCCGCGTGCCACGGGGGACACCACCGGGATGTGGCCCTGCTCCAGGAGCGTGCGCACCATGTCCGGATTCACGTCCACGACGTCGCCGACGAGGCCGATGTCCACCGGCTTGCCGTCCACCCAGGCCGGCCGCGGTACGGCGGTCATCGTGTGGGCGTCCTCGCCGGACATGCCGACGGCGAAGGGTCCGTGGGCGTTGATGTGGCCCACCAGTTCCCGCTGGACGCGGCCCGTGAGGACCATGCGTACGACGTCCATGGTCTCCGGCGTCGTGACCCGCAGGCCCGCCTCGAACCGCGTGTCGAGGCCGAGGCGGTCGAGCATCGCGCTGATCTGCGGCCCGCCGCCGTGGACGACGACCGGGCGCAGGCCCGCGTGCCACAGCTCCACGACATCCTGGGCGAACGTCCGTTGCAGATCCGCGTCCACCATGGCGTTGCCGCCGAATTTGACGACGACCGCGCTGCCTTGGAGCTTCTCCGGCCACGGAAGGGGGTCGCCGGACGTGTCGATCCTGGCGGGCACCCCGCTGGTGGGCCATCCCCGGGCAGCGGTCACGCTCAACGGAGCCACTCCATTTCATGGACGGGCCCGCCTCTCCGGGCGGGCCGATCAAGATAGGTTTAGCTTAGCCTAACCTAAGTTCTATGGTGGGCCGCTGCTCTGCCCTGGAGTGCGGGAGGGTGCTCAACCATCCGTCGGGCGGCGGGTGGTGGCGAGCCGTGTGCGATCGCCGGCCCGCGGCGCGGTTGGCCGGAAGGCTTCGGTGGACGCAAGTGTCCCGCGTGGCGGCGGCGATCGGTTCGGACTGTGATGTGGGCCGCACGGTCACCTTGGGCGCCGTGAGGGCGGGGTCGCGTCCTCACGCGTGACTGGAGGGCCCTCAAGTGGGCGGCGCCCGGGGCCACTTACCGCTCGTGGCCCGGCGGTCCGCCCTCGGAATCAAGCAAGGTTCGCGGCGTCCGCCACCCCCGGATCCGGTGGCCGGAGGCGGCGTCCGGCATGTGATTCCTTCTCAGACATTGCAAGGTAAGGCTAACCTTATCTAACATGTGCCTGCTTAAGGAGGCGATGAAGCGGGTGAATGCCGTGCACAGTGGGCCGGAGACGAGTAATGAGCACAGGGGGACGGACGCGATGTATGACGTCCTGGGGATCGGATTTGGGCCATCGAACCTGGCGCTCGCGATCGCGGTCCACGAACACAACGCGCGGCTCGGCGAGAGCGACCGGATACGCGCCGGATTCCTGGAGAAGCAGCCGCGGTTCGGCTGGCACCGGGGGATGTTGATCGACGACGCGACCATGCAGGTGTCCTTCCTCAAGGACCTGGTCACGATGCGTGATCCGAAGAGCTCCTTCAGCTTCCTGTGCTACTTGCAGGAGCGGGACAGGCTGGTGGACTTCCTCAACCAGAAGACGCTGTTCCCGCTGCGCGTCGAGTTCCACGACTACCTGGAGTGGGCCGCGGCCCGCGTCGACGACCTCGTCGACTACTCGGCCGAGGTCGTCGCCGTCCGCCCGGTGACGGAGGACGGCGAGGTCACGCACTTCGAGGTCGTCAGCCGCGACGCGAACGACCCGGACCGGACCGTCGTGCGCCGGGCGCGGAGCATCTGCGTGGCCACGGGCCTGGAGCCGCACCTGCCGCCCGGCATGGAGAACTCCGAGCGGATCTTCCACAACAGTCAGTTGATCCCGCGGGTCGCGGCGCTCAAGGAGACGGCGACCCCGGTGCGGCGCGCCGTCGTGCTCGGCGCCGGGCAGAGCGCCGCCGAGTGCGTCGACTACCTGCACCGGAACTTCCCGGACGCCGAGGTCTGCTCGGTGTTCGCCAAGTACGGCTACACGCCCGCCGACGACAGCCCCTTCGCCAACCGGATCTTCGACCCGGAGGCCGTGGACCTCTTCTACCACGCGCCCCGGGAGGTGAAGCAGTCGCTGTTCGACTACCACCGCTCCACCAACTATTCGGTGGTGGACATCGATCTGATCGAGTCCCTGTCGAAGACCATGTACCAGGAGAAGGTCCAGGGGCGGCAGCGGCTGCGCATGCTGAACGTCACGCGCATCCGCGACATCGACGCGCACCCGGACCGCCTCGACATCGGCGTGGAGTTCCTGCCCACCGGGGAGCGCGAGACGCTGGCCGCCGACGTGCTCGTCTACGCGACCGGCTACCGGCCGCGCGGCCTCGGCGAGCGCCTCGGCGAGGTCGACAAGCTGTGCCGCCGTGACGACGAGGACGAGCTGGTCGTCAGCCGCGACCACCGCGTGGCCACCAACGCCAACGTCAGCGCCGCCGTCTATCTGCAAGGCGGCACGGAGCACACCCACGGCCTGACGTCGACGCTGCTGTCCAACACGGCGGTGCGCGCGGGTGAGATCCGCGACTCCCTCCTCGCCCGCCGTCAGCGCGCGAACGGCTGACAGGAGGACGGAGCCGGGCCCGGACCGGGGCCCGGCTCCGCCGTGCTCAGTGTGCGGAGCACTCGTGGAAGAAGGCCGCCCCCGGGCTGATCGCACCGGCCCGGCGGAGCGGCGTCTTCTTCATGGGTCTCCTCCTCTCGGTGGCAGGTCCCAGCGGGGCCACGTGACCTGGCGGCCGGAGGCCGAGCCGGGGCCCGATGGCTCGTCCGGCGAGCCGCGGAGACGGCGGCGGAGCCCACTCCACCGCCCGGAGAGGAATGACACCCGGATCCGGGTCGCCAGGTCACTCGCTGGAACGTTGACTGTTCCTTTCATCGGGCGGCATCCCCGGGTGGCGCGCCCGATGTGCGCACGGGCGTCAATGCCACTGCGGGAATATGCCAGGACCTCGGTGAAATCGACGGGAGCGGAATATCCAGATCCCTCTTTCACCGGTCCATGGGTAGACAGCTTGGTAGGGCGCCGCCTTTCATGTCAACCCGGGAATGGAAGCATCCGTATACCGCCGCGACAAGGCCAATTCCGCGGTGGGCAAAGCGATGCGATGTGTCCGCTCGGACTCCACGTAGCCGCAGGTCACAGACGTGCGGGCGGTCCGCGACGTACAGGAATGCCAGCTTCGGAAATCTCCCTGTACTTGAGAGCACTTAACGCGCCCGTGCTTTAAGTCAAGGAATTGTCTGCCCCGTCCGGGGCGTTCGGCGCGGAAGTGCGGACCGCTCAGCGCAGAACCACACAGCCACGGGCGCGCAGGGCCGCGACCGTGGGATCACCATCCCTTACCTCGTTCCAGCGGAGATCGAGTTTCTCCAATGCCGGCAACTCGGTGAGCCAGCCGGGAAGTTCACGCAGCCGATTGGCCCGCAGATCGAGGCGCCGCAGCAGCGGAAGCCCCCGCAGCGCCTCGGGCACGGCGGCGAAGGCGTTCTCCCGCAGCTCCAGTTCGCGCAGGGCGCTCAGCCGGCGTACGGCGTCGGGCAGCGAGGTGAGCGCGTTGCCCCGCAACCACAGTTCCCGCAGGGCGCGCAGGCCGCCGAGCGAGTCGGGGAGCGCGGTGAGCCGATTGTGCTGGGCGCGCAGCTCGACCAGGCCCGCCATGGCGCCGACGCTGTCGGGCAGGGCGGTGAGCTGGTTCTCGCCGACATTCAGATACGCGAGCCGCGTCAGGTGACCCAATTCCTCGGGCAGCGAGGTGAGGTGATTGTCGTGCAGGTACAGGAAGTCGCCCAGCGCGGTGAGGTCGCCGATCTCGCGCGGCACGGACGCGAGCTGGTTGTGGCCGAGGTCGAGGGTGCGCAGCGACGTCAGCGCGCCGACACGTGCGGGCAGGCGCGTGAGCGCGTTGTCGGGCAGCAGCAGCACTTCGAGGCGCGGGTGGTGCCACACCTCGTGCGGTACGTCGGCGAGCCCGGCCCGCCAGTAGTTCAGTACGGTCACGCTGGACACCGGTACCTCTTTCCGGGCGCGCTCCCGCGACGGCCCTTGACGCCGGCCGGGCGGCGCCGCCCGCCGCGAAGGGCGCCCGAACCGTCCCGGTGGGCCGCGCTCTCGCCCCCCCCTGAGCTGCACGGGAAACCCCGCCTAATGGATGCGGCGGAACCTATCATTAGCCCATGCCCGCACCGCCCCAGGCCGCCGCCCAGACACCCACGCCCACACGGCTCACCCTCGGCCTCGCCGCCACCATCCGCCACGACGGACGCGGCGGCGTCGCCGACGACCTCGACACCCCCGAAGGCCTCACCGCTTGGGTGCGCGACCACGCCGGGCTCCTGCCCGACGCCCTCGCGGCACACCGCTACCGCGCGGACGCCGCCGGGCTCGATCGCGTACGGGGCGTGCGCTCCGCCGTCCGCGCGCTCTTCGCGCACGCGGTGCTCCCGGGCGCGCCGAGCCCCGCCGACGCCCACCGCCTCCCGCCGCTCGCCGAGGCCGTCACCCGGCTGAACGACGCCGCGGCGAAGGTGCCCACCGTGCCCGTGCTCACCTGGCCGGGCGGCGCGGACCCCGTCGTGCGGGACGAGCCCGCGCCCGGCGCCGGGCCCCCCTCGGCCGCCCGGCGCGCCGACCTGCTCGACGCCGCCCTTGCCCGGGCCGCGCACGCCTTCATCACCGGGCCCGACCGGCAGCGCCTGCGCGCCTGCCACGCGCCGCGCTGCGTGCGGTACTTCCTCAAGGAGCACCCGCGCCAGGAGTGGTGCAAGCCGTCCTGCGGCAACCGGGCCCGCGTGGCCCGCCACCACGAGCGCGCCCGCGGCCCGGCCTGAGGCGCCGCCCGGCGGCGCCCGCGGCGATCTCGCACACCCCCGGCGCCCGCGATGACCACGGGTTTCTTCGCCGCCGCCCCCGGGCCGGAAACGTCACCGCGGGCACGTACCATGGCCGCATGTCCTTCCTCCGCCGCCGCAGCTCCGCCACACCCGCCGGCCCGGACTTCGATGTCCTCGCCATGGACCCGGGTGACTGGCCCGGCAATCTCGGGGCCGGCCTGCTGCCCGCACCCGACGGCAGCTGCCAGGGCGTCTTCCTGCGCTACGACCTGTTCGGCGGCCGCGGCCCCGCGATGATCATCGGCAATCTGCCCGAGGGCTCCCCGGCCCGCGAGCTGGCCGACGGCGAGGTGCCCTTCGAGGTGGCCCAGCTCCTCCTCGCGCTGGAGAACGACGAGGAGGTCACCGTCGTCGCCAGCGAGGACGTACCGGTGATGCAGGGGGACAACCTCCTGATCGTGCGCCGCCTGCGCCTCTCCGAAAGCCGCATCTCCTGCGTCCAGTTCGACCGCAGTGACAACGTCCTGGTGACCATCGCGGCCTGGGACCGCCCCATCACCGACGACCTGTACGCGCTCCTCAAGCCTCTGCCCGCCGAGCTGTTCCAGCAGGGCTGAGCCACCGCTCTCCGGCCCCCGCGCGACAGCACTGCGGCTGTCCGCCCGCGCGGGGCGCACCGCCGGGCCAGTCTGGCCGATACGTACCGCCATGTTCAGGATGGCGTGCTTTGTTCTGAGCGATGAGGCGCGGCCACGCCTAGCGTCGTGGGGGAGCGGGGTGTCCGCCCATCTCGGCAGGGAGGAAAGTCGCGCATGAGCAACAACGACATCCATCCGAACACACCGTCGAGCACGATCCACCGCAACATGGCCTGGACCTCGGGGAACGGCCACACGCTCCTCCGGCTCCAGGAGGACGGCAACTTCGTCGTCTACCGGGACAGCGTCGAGAAGCCCGTGTGGTCGCCGGACACCCGCCCGGGCGGGTACCGCGCGGTCATGCAGGAAGACGGCAACCTCGTGGTCTACACCGAGGACGACCGCCCCGTCTGGGCGTCGGACACCTCCGGGCGCAACGGGGCCTTCCTGTCCGTCCAGGACGACGGCAACGTGTGCATCTACCACCAGGGCCGGCCGATCTGGAGCACGGAGACCGCCGGCTGATCCACGCGCACGCACGCCGGGCCCGAGCCTGCCCCCACGCAGGTCCGGGCCCGGCGGTTCCCCGGGAGCGCCCGGGGCACGGGCCCCGGGCGCGGATCGCGGCTAGGAGCCGGAAGGCACCACCTTCACGTCGGCCGCCCGCACGAACGCCACCCGGTGGCCGAACTGGATCTCGTAGTACACGTCCTTGCCGCGCACCACGCGGTGCGGCTTCAGGTCGAACGTCGGCGCGTAGAAATACTCGCCGGGCAGCTTGTCGCCGATGGCGTACTTCTGGCCCGCGAGCAGCTTGTACGGCAGCGGGGAGACCGCCTGCACCGGGACCTCCGGCGGGTACGCCTCCTTCTCCGGGTAGGCGCGGCCGTACACCGGGACCTCGCCCACGCCGTCCTTCGGCGTCACCGTCAGGCCACGCGCGTCCACGGCCGTCGGCTGTTTCCTCGGGTTCTTGAACCACGCCTTCTGGCCCAGGTACCACACGGCCGTCCAGTCGCCCTGGCGGTCGGCGACCGCGTACCGCTGACCTGTGGACAGGCGCGAACCCATGTCGTTCACGTCGATCGTGGACGGCTCACCGCCCGGACGGCGGCCGATGTCCTTGATGAGCGGCGCGTCGTCACGGGGCTCGGTGTGGACGCGCACCGCGCTGGAGCCGTGCGGCACGCACTTCTCGCCCGGCTTGACGCAGCCCGTGAACTCCGGCTGGTTCCTGCTGAACTCGGGAGCCACCGTCACCAGGCCGCCCTGCGGGCCCGCCGAGCGGTGGAACGGCTTGCCGAGGAGCTGGAAGTAGTGCTGCCAGTCCCAGTACGGACCCGGGTCGGTGTGCATGCCGCGGATGGTGGCCGCCGTCGTGCCCGGAACCGTGTCGTGGCCGAGGATGTGCTGCCGGTCCAGCGGGACGTCGTAGCGCTTGGCCAGGTACTTCACCAGGCGCGCCGACGAACGGTACATCGCCTCCGTGTACCAGGTGTCGGGCGCCGTCAGGAAGCCCTCGTGCTCCAGGCCGATCGACTTCGCGTTCACGTACCAGTTGCCCGCGTGCCAGGCCACGTCCTTGGTGCGCACGTGCTGGGCGACGTGGCCGTCGGACGAGCGCAGGGTGTAGTGCCAGGACACGTACGTCGGGTCCTGGACGAGTTTGAGGACGCCCTCCCACCTGCCCTCGGTGTCGTGCACGACGATGTACTTGACGCCCTGGGACTTGGGCCGTTCGGCCTTGTCGTGGTTGCCGTAGTCGTTGTCGCCGAACTCCTCGTACGGAGCCGGGATCCACTCGCAGGCCAGGGACCGGGGGCAGTCCGTCTGCGCCGCGGGTGCCTTGCGCAGGCCCATGCGCTCGACCTGCGCCGCGTCCGGCTGGAGGCCCGGCCGCGGGGCGAGCACCACCCGCTGCCCGGCGTCGGTCGTGCGCCGCTCACCGTCGCGGATGACCGCGAACACCTCATTGGCGTACGAGGCGGCGCCCGCCTGCTCGTCCGCGCCGGAGAACGCGGCGACCGCCCCGTACCAGTCGGCCGGGTCGTCGCTGAACGGCTTGGCGAGGCGCTTCTGGGCGGCGGCGATGAGGGCGGCGCCGCCGCGGACGTTCGCCGCCGCGTCCCGGCGCAGCGCGCTCTCGGGGATGCCGCTGAGCCGCGCGGCGCGCTTCAACGTCTTGAGCCGGGCCGGGACTTGGGCCTCTTCGGGTACCTGGCGCGGCTTCAGCGTCGGGCGCGATTCGTCGCCGCGCGGGTCCTCGTCGCCCTCGCTGTGGTGCGGGGCCGAGGCGAGCGCGGTGCGCGCGTCGGTGAGGTGCATCGGGCCGTAACCGCCGGTCACGCTCGGGGCGCCGCCGTGGGCGTCCCAGCGGGACTGGAGGTAGGAGACGCCGAGCAGCACGCTCTGCGGCACGTCGTACTCGGCGGCGGCCGCCGCGAACGCGTGCTGGAGGGAGTCGGGTCTCGCGGGCCCGTCGGCGGGCGGGGCGGGGGCGGCGCCGATGAGCGGCACCAGCAGAGCGGCCGACGCGAGGGCGCCCGCCGTCCTCACGGTGCGTCTGCGGGCGGCGGATTCGGGAACGTGGGCGGATCCTCGCAAGGCAGCCTCCTGGGACCTCTGGCCGGTGGAGCGGAACGGGGCATGCGGGGCCGGGCGTGCGTCAGTGGTACTCGCTCTCCGACGATCCGTCAATCATGCCCAGGGGAAGGGATTTCCCATGTCAGCGACGTTTCCGCGGGTTTTCGCCCCGGGTAGCGCGATCGCCTGCCGCGCGTCAGTGGAATGGACCAATGCGGGCCCCGGGCGGGATGAGGCGCGATGAGGCGCGATGGGCCCCGGCGGGGCGCGACAGCGGGCGGCTCGGGTGTGAACCGCACCGGCGCGGGCGCTCCCCGCCGCCCGCCGTCCGGAGCGGTCATACGCGGTCAGGCGCGGTCATGCGCGGTCAGGTGCGGTCAGGTGCGGTACGTACCATCGCCACGCCGCTGACCTCGACCAGGAACTCGGGCTTCGCCAGGGCCGACACCTCAAGGACGGTGCTGGTCGGGGGAGGGTCGCCGAGCCGCCGGTCGCGTACGGCGGAGACGGCGGGCAGCGAGGCCATGTCCACGACGTAGACGACGACGCTCACCAGGTCGGCGAGCCCGCCGCCCGCCGCGGCCAGGGCGGAGTCCAGGAGGTCGAAGACGCGTTCCGTCTGGGCGCCGACGTCGCCGAGGGCCGTCGGCTGCCCGGCGGCGTCCTTGGCGACCTGGCCGCTGACGAAGACCTGTGCCGTTCCGCCCGGCAGCGGCACGACGACGACCGGTGCGTACCGGGCGGCCGTCGGCGGATGGTCTTGCGGGTACAGGGGAAAGAACGGGGCGTCCATGGAAGTCCTCTCTGGGGCGCGGATGCCGCCGGGCCGTCGCCCGGCCGGAAGGGAAGCGTGATGGGGCCCATGCGGGTGCTGGTCGTGGACAACGGGAGCCTGTCGGTCGGTGTGCTGACCGACCGGCTGGCCCGGCTCGGGGCCGAGAGCGACGTGGTGGGCTGCGGCGAAGTGCCCCGCCGCCTGGTGGGCGGCCATGGCGCCCTGGTGCTGAGCGGCACCAAGGTGCCCGCCGACCGGGGTACGCACGCGCGCGGAGCGTACGGCCCGCTCGTGGACCTGGTGGAGAGCTGCCGGGTCCCCGTGCTCGGGGTCTGCGGCGGGATGCACATCATGGGCCTTGCCCGCGGCGGCTCCCTGGTCCGGCGGGAGCAGCGGGTGGGCGGGCACGAGGTGACGGTCGACACCGGTGACCCCCTCTTCACCTACGTGGGTGACACCGTGCGGCTCTTCCAGCGGCACACCCGCTATCTGTCGGACCTGTCGGACGGCCTGGCCGTGACCGGCTGGTCCCCCCAGTGCCCGGTGGAGTTCTTCCGCTCGGCGGACGGCCGCCTCACGGGCGCGCAGGCTCATCTGGAGTTCCGTACGGACGGTGAGTTGATCCTGCGGCGGTTCCTGGAACTGGCCGCCGCGTTCTGAGCCCCGGCCCGCGGGGTCCCGGGCGGCACGGCTCCGGGAGGCACGGCTCCGGACGGCACGGCTCCCGGTGGCACGCCCCTGGTCGGCGTGGCCTCGGGCAGGTCCTCCGGGCGCGGGCCGAAGAGCGCGGCCAACTGCCCCCGGCCGCTGAGCCCGAGCTTGCCGTAGGCGCGGTGCAGATGGTTGTCCACGGTGCGCACCGAGAGGGAGAGGAGCGCCGCGATCTGCTGACTGGTCAGGCCACCGGCCGCGGACTGGGCGACGCCGCGCTCGCGGGGCGTGAGCTGCGCCGAGCCGTCGGAGGGCACGGTGACCGCGGGCGCGCCGCCCGCACGGTCCAGGAGGACGGCCGCCCGCGCCCGGAGCCGCTGGGCGTCGCCGTCGCGGCCCGCCGCCCGGCGCGCGGCCGCCGCCTCGGTGCACGCCTCGGCCGCGTGCAGGTACATGGCGCGTTCGGCGTAGCGCGCCGCCACCTTCGCCAGACCCGCCGCGTCCCGCTCCGCCCCGGCCTCGGCGTGGGCGCGCGCGAGCCCCGCGCAGGCGTGCCGGGCGCCGCCGCCCAGGGCCCGCAGCCACCGCGCCGCGGGTGCCGCTTGGCCGAGGCGCACCGCGTCGTGCAGCGCCAGCGGTGCGAAGCCCACGAGGTCCGGATCGCGCGCGACCTGCGCCGCCACCGCCCACGCGGCCCGTCCGGCGCGGGCCCGGTCGCCCTCGGCCAGGGCCGCCCACGCCCGGGTCAGCCGTGCCCAGACACCAGGTGCGGTGTCGAAGTGGTCGTGTCCCCGCGCGGCGGCGGCCCGCTCCAAGGCGTGCGCGGTGAGGCGGGCGTCGCCGGCGAGGGCCGCGAGGGCGGCGTGTTCGCGGTGCAGCGACGGCACCGCGGGCGCTCCCGCCGTCCGCGCGTCGAGCAGGCTGAGGCCGTCGTGCACCGCGCGGCGGGCCATGCCGATCCAGCCCTGGAGCCGCGCGGCCCGCGCCAGGTCCACACAGGCCCGGAGCGTCGCCCCTGACCACTCCCGGGCCAGGGCGTCCTCGTAGGCGTCGGTGGCCACGCGCACCGCGTGCCGGAACTCTCCGCTCAACAGGTAGGCCTCGCACCGGACATGGGCCAGCACCGCCCGCAGCCAGGGGCAGGGATGCGCCGCCGTGGCCGTCGCCGCGTCGGCGCGATCCAGGGCGGCGAGCGCCGCCAGGTACTGGCCCTGCCGGGACAGGACCATCGCCTCCGCGCACCACGCGAGCGCCACCGGCTCGGGCGAGGGAGCCTCGCGCGCCACGCCCACGCCGCGGGGGCCCGCGCGGACGCCCCCAGTGCCCTGTCCTGTGGCGCGCCCGTCCGCGCCCCGGCTGTCCGCCGCGCGACGCAGCGCCTCCCGTGAGCGGCCCGCACAGGCGAGCATGAACGCCTCGGCCGCCCACAGGCGTTCCGGCGCCACCGTCGTCCGCGCCGCGGCACGCAGCATCCGCAGTGCCTCCGCCTCCCGGCCCGCGTGGCAGAACACCGCCCAGGCGTCCCCCAGCGCCAGCTCGTCGCGCACCCGCGCACAAGGCCGCGTCCGCGGGGAAGCGGCTGCCGCCGAGGCACCACCCGCCGCCGAGGCACCACCCATCGCCGGGGCATCACCCTCCGCCGAGGCACCGCCCGCCGCCGGAGCACAGGTCCCCGCGTCCAGCAGCCCGGCGCGCCACAGCAGCGAGGCCGCCTCCGTGCCCTGGGGGCCGCCCGCGCAGACGTGCCCCTCCGCCCTCCCGGCCGGCCGCGCCTCAGCGGCCAGGGCCTCAGCGGCCCACTGACGGGCCCGGGCGAAGTCGCCCGCCGCGTACGCCTCGCGAGCCGCGGGCACCAGGAGCGCCGGCGGCACGGCCACGCCGCCCGCCCGGCACAGGGCCACCACGCGCGGAGGCACCGGCCCGCCGGTCCGCAGCGCGGTGTCCAGGGCGGCGGACGCCAGGAGCGCGACCCGCCGCCGTCGGCCCGCCGCCCGCAGGGTCGGGCAGCGCGCCCGTACCGCCTCCGCCACCAGGGGGACGGACAGCGTCACCAGGGGCCCGTCCGGCGAGTCCACCGTGCGGATCGCCCCCGTGGCCTCGGCCGCCTCCACCTCGGTGGCGGTGAACGCCGCCGTGAGCAGGGCGAGGGGGAGGGGGTCGCCGTGGGCCACGGTCTCGACCAGCTCAAGAGCCCGGCCAGACGGCCGCCCCAGGCGTTCGTCGGCGAGTTCGGCCAGGCGCGCGCCGACGGCCCAGGGCCCGCGCCACGTCCAGACGCCCGCGACGGGCACGAGTGCGTCCGCCGCCCGCCCGGCGGCCACCAGTTCGCTCAGCATCTCCTGCTCGCCGCCGGTGGCCCGCCACATCCGGTCCGCCGTGGGCCGCGCGACGGGGCCGCCGAGGGCCGCCGCGGTGAAGTCCCGCGTGCCGTCGCGCGTGAGGACCGAGGTGACCAGGTCAAGTGCCCTTCCCTGCTTGCCGAGTTGCCGGAAGGGGGCCGGGAGCTGGGACCTGGCGCGGGTGGCGAGCAGCGCCAGGCACCGTCCCTCCGACGCCATGCGGTACAGCAGCGCGGTGGACACCTCGTCCAGGAACTGCGCGTCGTCAGCGACCACGACCAGGCGGCGCCGGCCCGAGCGGGCGCACAGCGTCTCCGTGGCGGCGCGCAGCAGGGACGACGCCCTGGCGGGCCCGCCGGGCGGCAGCACGTGGGCGAGCGCCCCGAGCGGCAGGCAGTGCGTACCGGAGGTGGTGAGCGCCTGGACGACGCGGTGGCGTCCGGTGGAGCCGAGTTCGCGGGCGGCCCGGGCCAGGAGCCAGGACTTGCCGGTGCCCGGAGGCCCCGTCACCAGGACGGCACCCGGCGCCTGGGCCCCTCCCGCGTCCGCGCCGGGCCGGGCGGCCGCCACCGCGCGGATCACCGCGAGCCCGCCATCGCCCGTCGCGGCCTCCGCGGAGGCTTCGGGGCGCGCGAAACCCGAGAGACAGACGTCGCCGGAGACATCCGTGTGCCGCGTGGGCACAGCGTCCAAGGGGTGGGTGCGGAACGGAGGAGAGGGTTCGGTCGCGGCCAAGCGCGTCACCTCCGCCGGTCGGGCGTTGGCCTGCCACGGTGCACCCGTACGCGAGAACCCTACGCAGGGACCGGGAGCCCCCGGAAGGCGGCTCTCGGCCGAGGCCGCCGCCATGGCGGGGGAGCGCGGCCCCCGAAGGGCCCGCGCCGCTGAGGGGCTGCCGCCGTCCACCGGGGAACGACGCCGCACCGGTCCCTGAGCAGCGCGGCGGCCCGCATTGAGCAGTTCCCTACTCAGGGCATTTCCCCGGACGTGTGCTGGACTGCCCTCTTGTGCGGCCCTCGTGGGCCGAGCCGAGCGGCACGGGAACCCGAGCAGGACGGGCGTGCCGCGGCCCGGCACCGGGGGCCCGGCCGAGGCCGCCGATGCCCGAAGGACAATCACCGTGCCCGCAGCCAGCAGCGCGTCCGCCGCCCCCGTTCCTTCCCCGCCCGACTCGCCGCCGCCGCGGACCCGCCTGCCGCGCGTCTCCGACGCGACGCTGCGCGACTCCGCGCACATGGCCGGTGTCGAGTTCACGCCGCCCGGCGCCGCGGCCGTCGCCGTGCTGCTGCGCCGCGTCGGCATCGACCTGGTCGAGACCGGGTTCCTCACCGGGGCCCACTGCGCCGACGCCCCGCTCGTGGAGGCCGTCCACGAGGCCGTCGGCCCCGCCCACTGCGTCTCCCTGGTGGCCGTGCGCTCCCGGGCGCAGGTGGTCACGGCCCTGGACGAGGCCCTGCGGCTCGGCTGCCGCAGCGTGATGCTCTCGCTGCCGACCTCCGCCGAGCACGCCGGGCTCAAGCTCGGCTCGCCCAGCCTGCGGCGCCTCATGACACTGGCCCGCGTCGCGATCGGCGAGGCCAAGGATCGCCGTCTGCACGTCACGTTCAGCGGCGAGGACGCCGCGCGCACCCCACGCGCCCGCCTGACGGAGTACGTCGGATCCGGTTTCGCCGCGGGGGCCGACCGCTTCCGTTTGGCGGAGACCGTCTCCTCACTCACCCCCTGGAGCTGCGGGGAACTCGTCGGCGCGCTCAAGAAGGACGCCTGCCGCGACGCGACCGACGAGGTCGAGGTGCACTGCCACAACATGCTCGGCATGGCGGTCGGCAACTCGCTCGCCGCCCACGCGGCGGGCGCGGACTGGATCTCGGTGACCACCGCCGGCATCGGCGAACGCGGCGGCAACACCCCGCTCGCCGAACTCCTGTGCGCCCTGCGCGTGCTCTACGACGACGGCCGCTACGCCCTGGAGCACCTGCCCGAGCTGACTGCCGAAGCGCACCGGAGGGCCGGTCTCGACCAGCCGTTCGTCTCCGGCCCGGCCACCGACCGCGCCTTCGCGTACGAGATCCTCGGCCAGCTCACCCACCCCGCGGCCTACGAGTCCATCGCCCCCGAGCAGGTCGGCAACCACCGCACGCTGCGGGTCCGCACCCGCTTCGGCCCGCCCCTGCTGACCTGGGCCCTCGGCGAGGCCGCCGAGGAACTCGACGTGGACGCCTACTGCGCCTGGCTGCGCGCACACCAGGAGCGCCACGGCCGCCCCGCCCTCGACCGGGACGCCATCCGCCGCCTGGCCGAGACCTTCAAGGCCGAGACATCCAAGGCCGAGACATCCAAGGCCGAGGCCTCCGAGGCCGAGAGCTACACGGCCGAGAGCTTCAAGGCCGAGGCCTCCGAGGTCTCCGAGGCCGAGAGCTTCACGGCCGAGAGCTTCAAGGCCGCGACCGGTGGCGCACCCTCCGACGCTCCGGCCGCGCGGATCGCGGGCCCCCGGGCGGGCCTGTCATGAGCGCCCTCACGGCCCTGTGCCCCGAATGCGAGACCGAGCTGTCCCTGCCCCCGCTGACCGAGGGCGAGACAGTGGGCTGCCCCGAGTGCCTGCTGACCCTGCGCGTCACCCGGGCCGCGGACGGGCGCGCCGAACTGGAGATGGTGGAGACCGAGCTGAGGGACTGGGGCCAGTGACGGCACAGCGGACGGAGGCCGGATCGGACGCCACACCGGAGGAACGCCCGGGCCCCACCGTCGCCGTGGTGGCCGACCGGGTGGGCTGGGAGGAACGCGGGATCCTCGACGCGCTGAAGGCGGCGGGGCTCGACGGGCGCTGGGTCAACGACGAGGCGCTCTCCCTCGGGCTCCCCAAGAGCAGCCCGCCGTCCTGCGCCCTGGCGCTGATCCGCAGCCGGAGCTACGTACGCGGCCGACTGCTGGCCACCGCCCTGACCGCCGGCGGGGTGCCCACCCTCAACAGCCCGCGGACCATCGCCCTGTGCGAGAACAAGCTCGACCTGCTCACCACCCTGCACCGGACGTCCGTGCCCGCACCGGCCTTCCGGCTCGTGCTCTCCCGCGCCGACCTGCGCGCGGCCCTCGCCGAGTTCGGCACGCCCACGGTCGTCAAGCCGCTGTACGGCGGCAGGGGCCGCAGGGTGTTCCTGCTGCGCGACCGCGATCTGGCGGAGTCCTTCTACGACTACGTGGAGGACCTCGCACACGGCTACGAACAGGCCTATCTGGCCGAGCCGTTCCTCGAAGGCCCCACGCTGCGCTGCCTGGTGGCGGGCGAGCGCGTCGTGGCGACCGTCGGCTTCGGGCGCCCCCCGGGGGAGTGGCGGCGCAACGCGGCCACCGGAGGCGACCCGCGGCACCTGACCGACCGGCCCGACGCCGAGGACGTCGCCCTGCGGGCGGCCGCCGCGCTCGGCCCCGGCGTGTACGGCGTCGACCTGTTCGACCAGCGCGAAGGGCCCCTGGTCGGCGAGGTCAACCACGCGCCGGGCTTCCGCGCGCTGGCCTCCGTGGCGCCGGTGGACCCGGCGCGGGAGTTGGCCGCGTACGTCCTCCGGGTGCTCGGATGACCCGCGTGGGCGTGATCGGCGCGGCGGGCCTGAGCGGCGGCGAACTGATCCGGCTCGTCCACCAGCACCCCGGACTCGACCTCGTCCACCTCGGTGGCCACCGGCACGCCGGGCAGCGCCTCTCGGCGGTCCACCCGGGGCTGCGCCTGCGCCCCGACCCGCTGATCGAGAAGGTCACCGACGACCTGGCGGCCCGGCGCTGCGACGCCGTGCTGCTGGCCACGCCGGCGGCGGTGTCGGCCCGCCTCGCGCCCCGGCTCGCCCGCACCGGCGCCGTGGTCGTGGACCTCAGCGGCGCTTTCCGGCTGCGCTCGGCCGAGGCCCACGCCCGCTGGTACCCGGACGCCGACCGGCCGCCGGGGCTCGCGGACCACTTCGTCTACGGCGTGCCCGAACTCGTCCGCGACCAGCTGCCCGAGGCCGCGCTGATCGCCCTGCCCGGCTGCTACGCGACCGCCGCCACGCTCGCCGTCGCCCCGCTGGTGCTCGGCATGGACCTGCGCCCGCGGCGGCTCCTGATCGACGCCAAGGGAGGCTCCAGCGGCGGCGGCCTCACCGGCCGCGCCGCCGACGCGCACCCCTACCGCGACGGCAACATCACTCCCTACGCCCCTGCGGGCCACCGGCACGCCGCGGAGATCGAGGAGTTCTTCGGCCGCCGCGCGACCGAAGGCCCGCGCGTCACCATGTCGGCGTACGGCACCGGGGGAGTACGGGGCCTGCTGGTGAGCTGCTACGCCTTCACCGAACTCGGCGGCGACAGCGACGCGGCCCACGCGGCCGACACGGCCGACGCGGGTGACAGGACCCTGCTGCGCGCCTACATCCGCTTCTACCGCGACCACCCCTTCGTGCGCTTCCGGCGGCAGGGCGAGACCGCCATCCCCGTGCCCAGCCCCAAGGCGGTCAACGGCTCCAACTACTGCGACGTGAGCGCGGTGCACGATCCCGACGGCCGGCGCGTCATCGCCCTCGCCGCGCTCGACAACCTCATCAAGGGAGCGGCGGGTCAGGCCGTACAGGCACTCAACCTCCGCTTCGGCTACGCGGAGGACACCGGTCTGGCCATGCTGCCGGTGGTCCCCGTATGACCACCGGCGGCGAAGCGGAACCGCGCGTGGCGGCGTCGCGGCCGACGGACGCCCTCGTCGTGAAACTGGGCGGCAGCACCCTGCGCGAGCTGCCCGCCGCCTGGTGGGACGACTTCGCGAGGACCGCCCTTGCGCACCCCCGCACCGTCCTCGTGCACGGCTGGTCGCGGGAGCTGGCCGCGCTCGACCCGGCCCACGGAAGGCCGGAGGCGTTCGTACGGGACCGGTACGGCAACCGCAGCAGACTCACCACCCCCCGCGTCCTCGACGACATCGAACGCGTCAGCGCCGACATCGCCCGCCGGGTGGCCGCCGAACTGTCCTGCCAAGGCCGCCGCACCCTCCACCATGTGCTGGGCCACCACGGCCTGTTGACCGCCGGAGAGGGCGAACGGCTGTGGTGGCGCGACCGTGTCCTCGTCGAACTGGACAACCTGGTCGGCCCGCCCCGCCACGTCGACCTCACCCGCCTTCCGGCCCCCGGGCACACCGTCCTCGTCACCCCGCTGGCCCGCGATCCCCGTGGCCGCACCGTCAACACCGACGCCGACCGCGCGGCCGCCGCCCTCGCGGGCGCCCTCGGCTCCTCCTGCCTGGTGCTCGTCACCGACGTCCCCTACGTCCGCGTCGACGGAACACCCGTACGCGCGCTGGCCGCCGAAGACCTGCCCGCGCTGCGGCGCAAGGGCGTCACCGGCGGCATGCGCAAGAAGCTGCACGCCGCCGCGGAGGCGCTCCGGGCCGGCGTGGACACCGTGGTGATAGGAAACGGCCCCGTCAGCACGCTGGGCACCGGTCGCCTCGGCACCGTCATCACGCGCGAGCACGGCGCCGTACACGACACCGAACGAGGGACAGCGGTCCACCCGGCACGGCCGGGCAGCCCGCCCGGAGGATGAGGAGGAGGTCACGTGGGCGGTCGCGCGTGGGTGCTGTTCGTGACCGCCGCAGTACTCGGGGGAATGCCGTACCTGCTGATCAAGGTGGCGCTGGCCGACTACCCGCCCGCGTCCGTGGCATGGCTGCGCTGTCTGGTGGCCACCACCGCACTGTGCGCCCTCTCGCTGCGGCGGAGCCTGCTGCGCTGGCTGCGGCGGCGCTGGCGAGCCGTCCTGACGCTCGCCCTGGTGCAGATCACCGTCCCCTTCCTCGCCATCGCCACGGGCGAGCAGCGGGTGACCTCCTCCGTCGCCGGGGTCCTCATCGCGACGGAGCCGCTGTTCGTCGTCGTCCTCGTGCGCTACCTGACCCCCGCCGAGCGGGTCGCGCCCGGTCAGATCGCGGGCCTGCTCATCGGCGTCTGCGGCGTCCTCACCCTGCTGAGCGGCGACGGCGGCGGCTCCTCCACCGCCGTGGGCGCGGCCCTGCTGCTGCTCGCGTCCATCGGCTACGCCACCGGCGTGGTCCTGGTCCAGCGGTCCTTCCAGGACGCCTCACCACGGGAGCTGGCCACCGCGACGCTCGGCGCCAACACCCTGCTGCTCGCACCGCTGGGCGCACCGCCCGTGCTGACCCGCGCCCCCCAGGCCGACAGCGTCGTCGCCGTGGCCGTCCTCGGTCTGGTGTGCACCGCCGTCGCCTTCCTCGTGTACTACGCCCTGGTGCCCGCGGCCGGAGCGACCCGCGCGGCCGTGGTCACCTACCTCAACCCGGCCGTCGCGGTGCTCCTCGGAGCGCTGCTGCTCGACGAAGCCGTCGGCCCGGCGACCGTCCTCGGCTTCGTCCTGGTCATCGCCGGTTCGTGGCTCGCGACCCGCCGGTGGGGAGGCCGCTCCGCCACGGTCCGCGCCCGCGGCACCCCGCGAGCGGCCGGACGCACCGGCCGCCGCTGACCCCGGCCCCGCCTGCCTGCCCCGCGCCGAAGCCGTGGTAGCCGTACGCGGCGAACGCCTCCCGTATGTCTTCGAACCCGAGCCGTCGCCCTGGCGTCGGGTCACACCGTGAGGACGTCGGTGACGACCGCGTCCAGGCCGTCCTCGTACCCGGCCCGGAACGCCTTCCCGTACGCCTCGTCGCCGACGAGGCCGCGGGCCCCGGCCTCGCAGGCCTGGCGTGCCGCGGCCAAGTCCTGGGAGCCGATGCGGTCACTGCCGATGGCCTGCCAGAGCCGGTCGGCGCCGCCGAGGAGACGGGCGGCCCGCTCGGCGGCACCGGAGGCGACGGCCGCCGACGCGAGCAGGTCGAGGGCCATCGCGATGCCGATGCTGTCGTGGAAGTTCCGCTTGCCCCGCACCGCGGCGCGGCCGTGGGCGGTGGCCTCGTCGGCCCGGCCCCGGCTGAGTGCGACCAGGGCGAGCGTGTAGTCGCCGTAACCCCGCAGCCACAACTCGCCGCGGCGCGCGCACTCGGCGCACAGCTCCTCGGAGAAGGCGGCGGCCTCGTCGAACTGCCCGACACCGACGTGGGCGAAGGCGAGAGCCGTCCGGATGAGGCCCCAGGCCGAGTCGTAGCGGCCGCTCGCGGGACGGGCGCGCGGGGTCGCGGCGAACCACTCGATCGCCTCCGCGTGCCTGCCGTCGGCAGCGAGGACGGCGCCGGTCAGATACGCGGCGGCCTGCGGCACGGTCGCGTCCGTCGCGGCACCCTCACCGGCCGTGACCTCCCGGAACGCGGTGGCCGCCCGCAGGGCCGTCTCCGTGTCGCCCTGGCTCAAGGTGACGAGGCCGTAGGCCCACAGGGCCTTGCCGCGGGCGTGCCCGGGGCTGTGGGGCAGGGCCAGGGCCCGGTCGAGATAGTGGCGGCCCTCCGTGGTGAAACCGCAGGCGAACCAGAAGAACCACAGGGCCCCGCCCAGCTCCTGGGCCCCGTGCCCGTCGCCCTCGGCGAGACAGAAGTCGAGCGCGGCACGGAAGTTGGCGTGCTCGGCCTGCGTACGGCGGTACCAGTCCACCTGGTCCGGGCCGAACCAGGCGGCGTCCACGGTGCGGGCCAGGTCCAGGTAGTGGGCGAGGTGGCGGCGGCGGACCTCGCGCTCCTCGCCGAGGCCGCGCAGCCAGAACGCGCCGAACTCACGGATGGTGTCCAGCATCCGGTAGCGCGAGAGGGACCCCTCCGGCACCCACTCCACGATCGAACTCTGCACGAGGGACGCGAGCAGGCCGGACACGTCCTGGACGGGCAGGCGGTCGTCCGCGCACACCCGCCGGGCCGCCTCCTCGTCGAAGGTCCCGGCGAACACGGACAGCCGCGCCCAGGCCAGGCGCTGAGCCGGGGTGCACAGCTGATGACTCCAGCCGATGGCCGTGCGCAGCGCCTGGTGCCAGGGCGGGTCCGCCTCGTACACCGGCTGCCGCGACTCGCCGAGCACCTCGAAGCGGTCCTCCATACGGCGGTTGAGTTCCGCCGGGGGCATCTCCCGCAGCCGGGCGGCGGCCAGCTCGATGGCGAGGGGCAGCCCTTCGAGGCGCCGGCACAGGGCCACCGCCTCGCCCCTGTCGGCGTCGACGGCGGTGCGGCCCGGGGCCGCACCGCCTGCCCGCCGGGCGAGCAGGGTCAGCGCGTCGGCCTCCGGCAGCGGTTCGAGCGCCACCACGTCCTCGCCGGACAGGCCGAGCGGACGGCGGCTCGTGGCGAGCACCCGCAGGCCCGGCGCCACCATCAGCAGGGCCGCCACCGCGTCGCCGCACTCCTGGACCACGTGCTCGCAGGTGTCCAGGACGAGCAGCAGTTCCCGGCCCGCCAGATAGTCGGCGACCACTTCGAGCATCGGCCGGGTGCTCTGGTCGACCAGGGGCAGCGCCTCGGCGATCGCGTACGCCAGCATCGCGCCGTCCTCCAGCGGGGACAGCTCCGCCCACCAGGTGCCGTCGGGGAACCGCGGCCGCAGCTCGGCGGCGGCGCGCCGGGCGAGCCGGGTCTTCCCGACCCCGCCGACCCCGGTCACCGTCACCAGGCGGTGCCGGGCCAACCGTCCCGTGACCTCCGTCAGTTCACCACGCCGCCCGACCAGTCCGGTGTCGCTCCCGCGGGGCGGACCGCCCACCTCCGGCCCGTATGAATGCGTCACCTTCGCCCCCTTGAGTGCCGTACGCGAGGTGGTCCCGGCCGCGCTCGACGCTACCGACACGGGGGCAGCGGTGCGCGGGCTGTGGCGAATTGGCCACGGACCGTCATCGAAGCTGGCACAGTACCCCGCACGCAGGGGTCGTGCGCGGAAAACCGAACTTCACCAGACGACCAGGGGGACGCAGTGGAAACACGGCGCAAGTGGCTCGCCACGACGGTAGCGGTGCAGGCCGCCGCGGCCTCGGTCACGAGCCTGGCCCACGCGCCCCTGCACGTGCTGCTCCTCGCCGGTCCCCTGCTGGCCGCCCAGCGGCTTTCGGCGCGCGCCACCGCCGCCCTGGGCGCCTCCGCCCTCGCCGTGGCGCTGCTGGACGCACCGCCGGGCTCGCCGCGTGACCTGGCCGACCCGCTGAACATCGCGGCGGTGTGCGTCTGGGCGGTCGTGACGGCGCACTCCCGCGTGCGCGCCGAGCGCGCGCTCGACCGGATGACCCGGCTCGCCGAGACCGCGCAGGAGGCCCTGGCCCGCCCGCTGCCCGACCGCGTCGGTCATGTCGACCTCGCCGTGCACACCCGGCCTGCCGACGGGCATGCCCGCATCGGTGGCGATGTCCATGACGCGGTGCTCACCGCCGCGGGCCCGCGCGTGCTGCTCGCGGACGTCAAGGGCCATGGCGTCCAGGCGATGCGGGTGGCCGCCGCCGTCCTCGCCGCCTTCCGGCGGACCGCTGCCACCGAACCCGACCCGGTGCGGCTCGCCCACACCCTCGACGGTCACCTGGGCCCTGAGCTGGGCCCGGAGGACTTCGTCACGCTGCTGCTCGTCGACTTCCACCCCGGCGAGGCCCACATCGTCAACTGCGGGCACCCGCCGCCCCTGCGCACCGGCCGCCGGCTGCATCTGCTCTCCCCGCCACGGCCCTCACCCCCACTGGGCCTGCGCCCCGCCCCCTGTCTGCAACGGGTCCACCTGACCTCGGGACAGCGCCTGCTCCTGTACACCGACGGCCTCACCGACGCCCGCGACGCCGACAGCGCCCCCTTCTCGCTCGACGCCCCGCAGTGCCACACCGCCCTGACCGCGCCCACCCCGCACGAGGCGCTGCGGTGCCTGACCGACCTGCTGCACCACCACACCGGCGGCGTCCCGCTCACGGACGACCTCACGCTGCTGCTCGCCCAGCCCGCCCCCGCCCCGGTCGGCGAGGCCCGTGGTGCGCCCCCGAGGTCGGCAGGCCGTTCCTCGACGGCATGACGACGATCGTGCCAAGGCCCAGCCCCAGCCCCGGGGCTAACGGTCGCCTCCTCTCCGCAGCGCGTTGTCCACCAGGCGGAGCGTGGCGGCACTCTGGGCCTCCTGCTGTGCCTCGGCGGTGGGCAGCGTGAACGTCGCGGACGTCACGGCGCGGGAGCCGTCCGCGGTCACACCGCATTCGGAGACCACGCCCAGGTGCGTCCCGCCGTGGAACCACAGGCCCGTGCCGCTGCCCGCCACCGGCCGCCAGGCGATGCCGAGGCCGTAGCGGACGCCCTTCGCCGGGATCCAGTCCTCGGCCGGGACGGTCCGCCGCATCGCCGCGAGCTGCGCCGGGCGCAGCAGCCGACCGCTCATCAGGGCGCGCAGGAAGACGCCGTGATCGCGGGTCGTGCTGATGAGCCCGCCGTCCGCGCCGCTGACGGCGGCGAGGGTGGTGTCGATCAGGCGCGCGCTGCCGGGGAACTGCGTGTACGCCGTCGCCGTCGGCTGCGGGACATAGGCGGAGGTGCCCGGGATCAGCGTGTGCCGCAGGCCGAGCGGTTCGATGACGCGCTCGTGGATCTCCTGTGCCCACGGACGGCCCGTCACCGCCTCGATGACCAGGCCCGCGACGACGTAGTTGGTGTTGGCGTAGCCCCAGCGCCGCTCGGCCGCCGGGTTGTCGGGACGCGGAAGCCACCGCGGCGGCTTCCTGAGCGCCGCCGTCAGCTGCTCCTGAGGCGTGTGTGTGCGGAACCGTCCCTTCCGATACGCCTCCGGGGTGAACTCCCCCTCCGACATCGCGAGGTAGTCGTTCAGACCGCTGGTCTGGCGCAGCAGATTGGCGACGGTGATCCGGCCGCCGTCGTTGCCATTGCCTCGGATCACGCCGGGCAGCAGACGCTCGACCGTGTCGGTCAGCGCGAGCTTCCCTTCGCCGACCAACTGGAGGACGACCACCGCGGTGAAGGTCTTGGTGTCGCTGCCGATCCGGTAGTACGCGTCCCAGGGCACCGGCCGGCCGGATTCCAGGTCCGCCACTCCGGCGCGTGCCGTGGTACGGCCGTGCGCGGTCTGCACCTCGGCCAGCACCCCGCTGGCCCCGGTCGCCCGGACGGCGTCGGCGTCGGCCTGGAGGGCGTCGTGCCCGCGCCCCCGAGCGGTGGCGGCCGCCGCGGCCCCGGGGGACGCGCCCGCGAGCAGGGCCCCGGAGGCGACCGCCATGGTGGTGCGTCGGCTCATCGCCGGGCCGGTCCCGGTCATCGGGTCACCTCGGGGGCGGCGCAGGTCACGTCGGCGGCGGGCAGGTCCCCGCCACGCAGATAGTCGTTGACGGCCCGGTCGGCGCACGGCACGGGGCGGTACCCCTCGATGCCGCGCCCGTACACGCCGTGCGCGCGGATGTCCGCCGTCACCAGACGTGAACCGGTGAGCTTGCGGTGCAGGGCGAGACCGCCCTCGTACGGCACGTTGTTGTCGCGGCGGGCCTGGAGCATCAGGACGGGCACGTTGTTGCCGATCCTGGTGCCGGGCTCGCGCGGCGCGGCGCCCCAGAACGCACACGGGGCGATCATGCCGTTGACGTACGGTCCGAAGACCGGCTGGGTGGCGCGGCTGCGCACGCTGTTGCGCCAGTACGTCTCGGGGTCGGCGGGCCAGCCGCCCGCGGGCCAGCCGCCGTCGCCGCACATGAAGATCGCACCGCCCACGAAGCTGTCCGCCAGGTCGGGCGAGTTCAGCAGCTCCAGCATGGCGGCGAGTTCCGGGCCGGGCTCGACCGGCTTTCCGGCGGCGGCGTCCACCAGGTCCCGCACGATGGCCGCGAGGGCGGGGTCGTTCTCCTGGTGCTGGATGGGCTGCTTCAGGACGAGCCGCAGGACGGGGGCGTTGAGCCGCTGTCCGGCGATGGTGACGGGCCGCCGCTCGGCCCCGTCGAGCAGCCGCCGCACGGTGGCCCGCACCTCGGTCGCGGTGCGCCCCAGCCGGTATGTGCCGTGGTGCCGGGCGGCCCAGCTGGCCCATTCGTCCAGGGACTTCTCCAGCGGTTCGCCTGAGCGCTGGAACAGCTCGTACTGCGTGGCCGCCGGATCCGTGGAGGAGTCGATGACGACGCGGTCGGTGCGGCGCGGGAACATCTGCGTGTACACGGCGCCCAGATCGGCGCCGTAGGACACGCCGTAGTACGACAGCTTGCGCTCGCCGAGGGCGGCGCGGATCGCGTCCATGTCCCGCGCGACGTTGCGCGTGGAGGCGTGGGGGAGGAGCTGGGCGTTGTCACCGTGCTCGCGGCAGCGCCGCGCCGAGTCCCGCGCGGAGCGCACCGAGTCCTCGAAGTCCTTCCGGGCGGACGTCGTCGGCCCCGCGGGCGTGGGCGGCCCGGCCGGGGCGCAGGTGAGCGGGCTGCTCCCGCCGAGGAAGCGGGGGTCGAACCCGATCAGGTCGTAGCGGTCCGCCACGTCCTTCAACGCGGGGCGCAGGGCGAGGGTGTGCGCGAGCCCCGTCCCGCCGGGGCCGCCGGGGTTGGACAGCAGGATGCCGCGCCGGTCGCCCGGGGACTTGGCCTTGACGCGGGAGATCGCGAGCTGGATCGTCCGGCCGCCGGGCCGGGAGTAGTCGAGCGGGACCGTCACTTCGGCGCACTGCGCACCCGCCTCGTTCAGCTCTTTCTGGTCCGCCGGGCAGGCACCCCAGTCGAGGCGCTGGTGCTGGTCGGCGCGGACGGACACGGAGGCGGGGGCAGGCGAGGCCGACACGGGGACGGCCCCGGCCAACAGGCCCACCAGACCGAGGCCGACCGTGACGGCGGGTGCGACGCGCATGGTGCTCCTTTGGATCAAGCGGTGTCACCTCCGACGCTACGAGCACGCGCACCGCCACGACATGGGGCTACCCGTAGATCTCTCTGGGGGGCATCCCCCGGCGCTCGGGTACGAACGGCGCTCGGGTACGAAGTCGCGCGCACGCGAAGGCCCGTGGTGCGCCCCGCTCGGGGCGCACCACGGGCCTCCACCCCCGTCAGCGCGTGCCGACGGCCGCCCGCACGGCCCGGCGGGCCATCTGGCAGTCGTCGTGCAGGCGCCGCAGGAGCAGGCGCTGCTCCTCGCCGGACGGCACGGCGACCGGGTGGGGCGTGGCCGCCGGTGCCGCCGGGGCGGCTTCGTGCAGGGTGCGCTGCACCGCCGTCTCGCACCTCCTGATCTCGCGCGTGAGCACCAGCATCAGGTTGACCAGGAACGCGTCGCGCGCCGCCGGGCCCGCCTGCTGGGCGAGCTGGCTGATGTCGCGGCGAGCCACCGGGGCGTCGCCGAGGACCGCCCACAGCGTCGCCAGGTCGTAGCCGGGGAGGTACCAGCCCGCGTGCTCCCAGTCGACGAACACGGGGCCGGCCGGGGACAGCAGCACGTTCGACAGGAGCGCGTCGCCGTGGCAGAACTGCCACATGGCCTGCGGCTGCGGCGCGTACGCGTGCGCTATGCCGTGCAGCAGCTTCTGGAGGTCGCCCATGTCCCGGTCCGTGAGCAGCCCCAGCTCGTGGAAGCGCGCGATCCGCCGGGGGTAGTCCAGCGGCTTGCCGAACATGTCGTTCGGCGGGCGCCACTGGTTCAGGCGGTGCACGGCGGCCACCGTCGCGCGTACGTCCGCCCGCGGCGGGGCCTCCGTGGGGTGGCGCAGCAGTGCCGCGACCCGGCCCGGCATCCGCTCGATCACCAGGGTGCAGTCGTCCGGGTCGGCCGCGATGAGCCGCGGTGCGCGCACAGGCGGACGATGCCTGACGAACGAGCGGTATGCAGCTATTTCGTGCCTGATCCGCTCGGCCCACGAGGGCGAGTGGTCGAGCAGGCACTTGGCGACCGCGGTGCTCCGGCCCGTCGTGCCGACCAGCAGGACGGTGCGACCGCTGCGGCGCAGCACCTGCACCGGGTGGAACTCCGGACAGATGCGGTGCACCGACGCGATGGCGGTGCGCAGCTGCGCGCCTTGGGGGCCGGACAAGTCGAGTCTCCCGCTGAGCGGCCCGTTCGCGGTCGCCGGCGCGCGCCGCGTCCGGCCGGGTCCGAGCGGCGCCGACGCGGCACGCGCCGGGGCCAGATAGGGGCCGCCGCCCTGGAGGGGGACCTCCGCCGGGCGGGCGGGGCCACGGGACGGGGAGTGGGGGCGCAGCGGCCGGGGCGGGGCGGACACGGAGGACGATGCTGCGTACATGGGCGATACAGATCCCTTCGTGTGCCAGCGAGTTGCGGCGCCCTCCCGCCCCGGCCTCCGTGGGTGCACCCTGGGGAATGCCTCGTGGGGGCCGGGTCGGGGTGGCGCACTCCTACCTGACACCCCCAGGCCCCTGGCACACCATGTGGCGCACCCTGGCGAACCCTGGCGAATAGTCGCTCAGCAACTGACAGGCGGTTACTGTCAACTCAGCCGAGAACCTGGGGGCTTGACGTGAACGGACAACCCAACACCCGCCTGTCGGACCTCTTCGGCCTCGCCGGCTGGTCCAAGGGCGAACTCGCCAGACTGGTGAACCGGCAGGCGGCCGCGATGGGTCATCCGCAGCTGGCCACCGACACCTCGCGGGTGCGGCGCTGGATCGACATGGGAGAGATCCCGCGCGATCCCGTGCCGCGGGTCCTGGCGGTCCTGTTCACCGAGCGTCTCGGCCGTGTCGTGACCATCGAGGACCTCGGTCTGGTCCGGCACGGGCGCGTAGGCAAACAGCGCGCCGACGGGAGCGTGGAGCACCCGGACGGCGTGCCGTGGGCGCCCGAGCGAACCGCCGCGGTCCTCACCGAATTCACGGGAATGGACCTCATGCTCAACCGACGCGGCTTGGTGGGCGCGGGCGCCGCGCTCGCCGCCGGCTCCGCACTCACCAGCGCCATGCACGACTGGCTGCACACCGATCCGACCCTGAAGGCCGACGCCCCCCGTCTCGACGATCCCCTGCACGCCGACCCCGCCGGACTCGACCGCTATGAGGCCGCCCCGATCGGCTCCCAGGAGATCGAGGAGCTGGAGCGCTCGGTCGAGGTGTTCCGCGCCTGGGACGCGTCCCGTGGCGGGGGGCTCCAGCGCAAGGCCGTGGTGGGCCAGTTGAACGAGGTGGGCGGCATGCTCGCCTACCGGCACCCCGACCACCTCCAGCGGCGCCTGTGGGGCGTCGCCGCCAACCTCGCCGTCCTCGCCGGGTGGATGTCCCACGACGTCGGCCTTGAACCCACCGCCCAGAAGTACTTCGTGATCGCCGCGCACGCGGCCCGCGAGGGCGGTGACCGGCCGCGCGCCGGCGAGGCCCTGTCCCGCGCCGCGCGCCAGATGGTGCACCTGGGCAAGCCGGACGACGCCCTGGACCTGCTGAAGCTCGCCACGTCAGGCTCGGGCGAGGAGACGCTGCCGCGCACCCAGGCGATGCTGCACACCATCGAGGCCTGGGCGCAGGCGTCCATGGGCAGGGGCCAGGCGATGCGGCGCACGCTCGGCCGCGCCGAGGACCTGTTCGTCTCCGACAAGGGCGACGTGCCGCCGCCGAGCTGGATGCAGATGTTCGACGAGGCGGACCTGCACGGCATGCAGGCGCTCGCGTACCGCACGCTCGCGGACCACGAGCCGTCCGCCGCGCACGTCGCCCAGCGGCACGCCAAGGAGGCCATCGCCCTGCGCGCCAAGGGCCGCGACCGCTCCACGATCTTCGACTACATCTCGCTGGCGTCGGCCTGCTTCATCGCCGACGACCCCGAACAGGCCGACCGGTACGCCCGGCTCGCACTGGTGTCGATGGGTTCGAACTCCTCGCACCGCACGTGGGACCGGCTACGGGAGATGTACCGGCTGACCGCCCAGTACGCGGGCTACCCGAAGATCGAGGACCTGCGCGAGGAGATCAAGCACGCCCTTCCCAAGGCCGCGGGCAGGCCCGGAGGAGGAAAATGGGCGCGGGCGTGAGGAACGTCGCGTACAGCGGTACGAGGTCCGGGCCAGGGCTGCGTCACCCGCGAGGCCCGCGGAGCGATCCGGCTCCGCGAGGCCACCGGCCGCAGCACGGCATGGCCTCCGCTTCCGGGTGCCGCGGTCGGAGGGCCGTGACGGCTAGGTGTCGACCCTGGCCACCAGCAGACAGGCGTCGTCCTCGCGCGGGGCCACGCCGAACTCCTCGACCGTGACGCGCACACCGTCCTGAGCCGTCCTCGCCTCGGCGAACCGCGGCGCGAGGGCGAGCAGCCGGCTGGTCGCGGCATCTCGGGAACGCCGCGGCACCAGGCCGTCCGTGTGGAGCAGGAGCAGGTCACCGGGGCGCAGAGCCTCCTCGGCCTGGTCGTACGTCGCGCCGGACGTCGCGCCGAGCAGCACGCCGTCCGGCGGTGTCAGGACGCGCCCCGTCCCGTCGCGGAACAGCAGCGGGGCGGGGTGCCCGGCCTGGGACCAGGTCAGCACGTGCCGCTCGGGGTCGTACAGGCAGCAGACGGCGCTGCCGAGCGCGGGCTGCGCCGAGGAGTCCAGGAGTTGGTTGAGCCAGGCCATGAGCTGGCCCGGCTGGGTGCCCGCGACGGCCATGCCGCGCAGGGCGCCGAGGAGCATCGCCATGCCCGAGGTCACTGTGACACCGTGGCCGGTGAGGTCGCCGACGCTCAGCAGCATCCGGCCGTCGGCCAGCTCCAGGGCGTCGTACCAGTCGCCGCCGATGAGGGCGCTCGACGACGACGGCAGATAGTGCGCGGCCAGGTCCAGTCCGGCCGGGCCGCCCTGGGGGAAGCGCAGGGAGCCGCGCCACGGCGGCAGCACGGCTTCCTGAAGCTCGACGGCGAGCCGGTGCTCGGTCTGGGCGAGGTGCCGCTGGCGCTGGAGCGAGTCGCGGCTCTCGCTGACGGCCCGCTGGCTGCGGCGCAGTTCGCTGACGTCCCGCAGGACCGCCCACATGGAGGCGGTGGAGCCGTCGGCTGCGAGCACGGGCTCGCCCATCATGTGCACCTGGCGCTCGCTTCCGTCGGCGCGCACGACGCGGAACTCGCCGTCGATCGGCTTGCCGTCGACCAGGCAGTCCGTGACCATCGCGGTGAGCAGCGCGTGGTCGTCGGGGTGCACGAGCGAGGGCAGCTCGTCGAGGGAGAGCGGTGGCGCGGCCGGGTCGCGGCCGAGGATCTGGTACAGCTCGCCGGACCAGTTGGCCTCGTCGGTCAGGAGGTTCCACTCGGCGCTGCCCACCCGGCTGAGCAGGGAGCCGGTGGGCGGCTCCGGCCGCGCAGCGCCGCCGTGCGGCCGGAGCGTGCGCGGCGGGCCGTCCCGCAGCTGGGCCAAGTGGCCGTGCAGGTCGTTGAGTTGATGGACAGCGAGGTCGCACAGGGCGCGCTGCCAGCGGCCCGCGGGGTCGCTGTGGTCGGCGGTGGCCTCGCGGCGCACGGCGTCGACCTCGCCGCGGAGCCGGCGCGTCTGCGTGATCAGCGCGTCGACCGCGCCGCGCTCGGGCGGCTGGGCGGTTCGGTCCGCGAAGACGTGGGACGGCATGAGGGCTCCGTAGGCGATGCGATGCGGCCGGGCCGGCTCGCGGGGGCCGCGCTGGTGGGGGCGGCGGGCTTCCTGCCTGGCCGCGCTGTCGGCTTCCGTACTGACTTCAGAAACAACTCTTCGACCGGTAACGACTCTGGCACAGCGGACTCAGGCACGTAAGGGATTTGGCAACACCCGATGTGGTGGTGCTGGCGTCATATGCCACTGTCCTTCGGGCGCCCGGGGGCAAGCAGCGGCGCCCGCGCCCCGGGACCGGCGGTACGGAGGGTGCGCGTGGGGGCCCAGCCGCGGTGGCCATGTCCCGCCGTGTCCGCCCCGCCCGAACGGAACATGGCTTGAAGGTAGCGGGGCGGCTGGCTGGATCACCACACATGGAGTGTTCTGCGGGCTTTCGGTGGAGGTCGGCGTCATCGGCCATCGCGCTCAGTACGCTGATGTCCGAAAATCGCGGGTGAGGCCCCAACTCCCAGGCGGACGCGGGGTATTGGGGGGAAGTAGATGGACATCGCCCACGACGTGCTCCGCATACTGCTCACCGGTGAACCCGGGCTCGGCCAGGACGCCGCGCGGCCCGAGCACCCGCTCGTCGCGAGCGCCCGGGCCCTCGCGGCGGGCGAGCCCCGACGGGCCCTGCGCCGGCTCGCGGGCGTGCGCGAGCCGGGCGCCGCCGACGACATGGCCGCCGCGCTGCGCGTGGCGGCCCACGCCCTCGACCTGAACTGGTATCCGGGCGGCACGGGCGCCGCCCTCGCCGAGGGCGAAGCGGAGCGCCTGGCGGCGGGGCCGCCCAGGCAGCCCGTCGGCGACGCGGCCCTGGTGGAGTTCTGGGCCGCCCGCTTCCTGCCCCAGCTCCTCTCCGCCCGCGCCATCGCGGAGAACGCCCGGACCGGCGGCGACCACGAGGCCGTCGCCCACGTGCTGCGCGACACGGAACGGCAGGCGAACGACGTGCCGGGCACGGACGCCGGGCTCGTGCGCTGGGCGCGGGCGCACGTCCACCTCGCGGCCGCCGACGTGGCCCGCCGCGCGGGACGCGACGCCGACGTCCTGGCCGCCCTCGACCGGTGCCGCCACCACGCGCACGGAGACCCCTGGGTGCTCGCCCGGGTCTACCTCCTCCAAGGGGACGCGGCGCTCACGCCGCGCTCCCACCCCGACCTCCTGGGCCTGCGCCTCGGCCCGGTGGGCGCGGCCGAACCGGGCGCCGCCCCCGAGGACATACCCGTCGACCCGGCCATGGCCCGGTCCCACTACGAGGCGGCCGACGCCCTCTACACACGGCTGCCCGCCCCACGCGGCCGCGCCCGCGTCGCCCTGCGCCTGGCCCACCTGTCCCGCACACGCGGCGACGGGCCCGCCCGCGCCCGCCACGGCGAGCGCGCCGCCGCCCTGGCCGACCGCGCGGGCGCGGGCGCCCTCACAGCGCTCGCCACCACGCACCGCCTGCTCGACCATCTCGCCGACGGCACCGACGCCGACCGCCGCGACCTCGACGAACTCGCGCGCTGGTGCCGCGAGGACGGCAGCACCAGCTACCTCAAGGGCCTGGTCCGGCTCCTGCTCACGCGGTCCGCCGCCTGGCAGCGCGAGGGGCTGACCCTGGCCGCCCTGCGCTGTCTGCGCGCCGCCCGCTTCGTCACCGCCCGGATCACCGCGCCCCTGGAGGCGGACCTCACGGACCGCGCGTACGTCGACCTCGTGGACCGGCTGAACTTCCGGCAGGCCTCGACCGTGCTCCTCGCGGCCGACACCGCGCACGCCACCACCCTGCTCCGCGAGCCGGGCGCCGACGCACGGACCTGGCTGCGCGCCGCCGAACTCGCCCTGACGCTCGACCGGGCCGTGGAGGCGCTCGCCGACCCGGACCTGAAGGGCGTCGCCCAGGCCCGGCTCGACGAGGTCGTCGCCACGGCCGAACGCCTGGCCGGATCCTGGCCGCCCGCGCGGCAGGCCGTCGACATCGTCCGGGAGAGCCTGCGGCGCGCCCCCGCCCAACTGCTGCGCCACCGGGGCCGGAGGGCCCTTGAGGCCGGGTTCCGCGACGAGGCGCACGCCGCGCTCCGGGCCGCGCTCGACCGCGCCGGGGACGACGCGCTGCTGCGGACGGCGCTCCTGTACGACCTCGGCCTCCGGCAGCAGGCCCACGCCCTCGCGTCCCGCCTCTTCCGGCACGGCGGCCTGCACCCCGACCACGCCGTCAGCCTCTTCCTGCGCCTCGGCGACCCGCACACCGCGCGCCACGCCCTGGGCGTACTCGACGAGACGTCCTGGCACGGCGACCCGGAGCGCCCCTGGGAGGACCTGGCGCGCCGCGCCGAACTCGCCGGGGCCCTCGGCGACCACGCCACCGCCGCACGGGTGGGCGAGGACGCGGTGACCCGCTTCGAGCGGTGGTCGGACCAGCTCGTACGGGACGTCCTGCGCACCTCGATGACCGACGACGTGAACGTCGCCGCGATGTACCACGTCACGGCTCGCGCGCACCTCTGCCGGGCCGACGCGGCCCGGCGCGACCCGGCGGGCCCGCACGGCGACGTCGACCCCGACGCCGAACGCGCCCTCGCCTTCGAGCTGTCCGACCGCTGCCGCGGCATCGCCGTCGACGTGCTGCGCGCCCTCGACGACCTGCCGCCCGGGCTGCCGCTCGACGCGGCCCGCCGCTGGCTGCGCGCCGGTTCGGCCTGGGCGGCCGCCTACGAGGGCCTCGCGGACAGCGTGACCCGCGACGCCGCGCGCACCCCGTCCTCCGCCCGGCTGCGCACCACCGTCCTCGCCGCCGAGGACGAGCTGGAAGCCGCCGAGACGCACGTGGCCGCGCACGCGCCGGGCCTGCTGCGCGCACGCCCCGACGGCGAGCGGCGCGTGCGCGGCACCCGCCTGGACGCCGTGCGCGCCGCCCTGTCCGACGACGCGCTGCTCCTGATGTACGAGACGTTCGACGACGACCTGGTGATCTGGGCCGTCGACCGGCACGGCGCCCGCCACACCCGCCGGACCGTGCACCACCGCGATCTCGCCTGCGCCGTCAGGCGGTTCCACACCGCGTGCGCGGGCGGCCACCACGACGCCGCGGACGCGGGCGCCCTGGCGCGCCTGCTCCTCGACCCCGTCGCGGACGCCGTGCGCAGCCGTCGCCGCCTGTACGTGGTGCCGCACCGGGCGCTCACCCTCGTGCCGTTCGCCGTCCTGCCGCTCGGTGACGTGCCGCTGGGGGAGCGCTGCGTGCTCTCCCAGCTGCCCTCGGCCTCCCTCATCACCCGGCCCGGCGGCGCCCGGCCACCGCGCCGCGACGCGCCCGCGCTGCTCGTCGGCGACCCCGCGTACGCACCGGGCCGAGGACTCGCCCGGCTGCCCGGAACGGCCACGGAGGTACGGGCCGTCGCCCGGCTCCTCGGCACCGAGCCGCTGCTCGGTGAGGCCGCGACGGCCGCCGCCGTCACCGCTTCGGCGCCCGGCCGCGCCGTCCTGCACCTGGCCACCCACGGCGTGCTGCACGAGCGCGGCCCGCACCGCAGCCACGTCGCGCTCGCCGGGCACGACCGGCTGACCGTCGGAGATGTCACCGGACTCGACCTGACCGCCGACCTCGTCGTGCTCTCCGCCTGCCACACGGGACGCGGCACGGCCACCGCGGGAGGCGACGTCATCGGCCTGGTCCGGGCCGCCGTCGCGGCGGGCGCCCGGCACGCGATCGTGTCGCTGTGGCCCGTCGACGACGCCTCCGGGGCCGTCCTCATGACGTACTTCTACGAAGCGCTGCTCGCCCGCCCCGGTACACCGGTGGCCGACGCGCTCACGACGGCACAGCGCCGCCTGCGCGCCCTCGACGCCGACGGGCGCGCGACGGCGTACGAGCACCTGCGCGAGACCACCGGCGGCGGTGCCGCGGCCGCGTGCGCACGCGACGGCCGCCCGCCCACGGCCCTCACGCGGCGCACGTCCCCACTGCCCTACCACTGGGCTCCGTTCATCCACATCGGCGGGTGACCCCGCGCCGACCACGCAGAGGGCCGGGCGGCCCACCGCACCAACCCGGAGGACCACGATGCGTAAACGGGCACTGCTCATCGGCTGCCAGACCGGAACGCTGCGCGGCGTGCACGCCGACGTCGCGCTCATGGCGGACACCCTCACCCCCCTCGGCTTCGAGGCGACCCGGGTCACGGGCCGGAACGCCACGCGCCGCGGCGTCGTCCAGGCCTACCGCGCGCTCATCGGCGCCACCGAGGCCGGGGACGCGGCCGTCGTCTACTACTCGGGCCACGGCGGCCAGGCGCACGCTTCCGGCCCCGCGCCCGCACGCCCCTCCCGCCTCCAGTACCTGTGCCCCACCGACATCGACGAACCCGGCCCGCACGGCGCGTTCCGCGGCCTGTTCGCCGACGAGCTGAGCCTGCTCCAGAACGAGCTGAGCGCTCGCACCGCGAACGTCACGGCCATCATCGACAGCTGCCACTCCGCCCGCATGGCCCGCACCGCCCGGCAGCGGCCCAAGGCGCGCCCCGCCGACCACGACTGGGCGACGGTGTACGAGGCCTGGCGGACGGCGGTGCGGGCCGCCCCGCCCTCCACGGGCCGCCCCGCCGAGTCGAACCCGTCCGTCGTACGCCTCGTGGCCTGCGAACCCGACGCCAGTGCCTGGGAAGTCCAGGTGCCCGGCTTCGACGGCCCGCGCGGTCTGCTCACCGCGAGCCTCGCCCGGCTGCTGCGCGCCCCGGGCGCCCACCGTCTGACCTGGCGCACCCTCCTGGGCCTTCTGCGGCCCGCCGTCCTCGACGTCATCCCCTCCCAGCGGCCGGAAGTCGAAGGGCCTGCGGACCGGCTCCTGTTCGACACCACGGAGCGGCCGGGCACCGGGGCGCTGCCGGTGGCCGTCGACCGGGACGGGGCGTATCTGGACGGCGCGGAGCTGTTCGGCATCGCCGTGGGCGACCAGTACGCGCTGGTGCCCCCGGGCGGCGACCCGGAGCGGCCGCTCACCACCGCCGTCGTCGACCGCGTCGAGGCATGGAGTGCCCGGCTGCGCCTCCAGGGCGACGCCGGGCCGCGGCGCGAGGAGTACCCGCCCCCAGGCACCGAGGCACACCCGCTCCGCGTCTCCCTGGGCCGCCGACCCGTCCTCGTCGAACCCGCAGGCCACCCCGATCACGCCCGCGTGTCCGCCCGGCTGCGCGCCTGCGCCCATCTGCGGATCGCCCGGAGCGACGAACCGGCCCTGGCCGCCCTCACCCTCACCGCCGACGGGCTGCGCCTGGCCGACGCCGAAGGCGAGCCGCTGCGCGCCACCGCGACCCCGGCCACCGACACCGCGCTCGACTCCCTCACCCAGGACCTCCAACAGCTCGCCCGGGCCGCCCACGTCCGCGCCCTGGCCTCCGGCACGGGCCCGGCCGCACTGCCCGACGACGTCACCTTCCACTACGCGCTGCTGTACGCCGACGGCACGCGACAGCCCCTGGACCGCAGTGGTGCCCACGTCTTCGAAGGCGACGAGATCGTCGTCCGCATCCACAACCGGGGCGCCGAACGCCGCCACGTGTCCGTGTTCGACATCGGCCTGCGTGGCGCCGTCACTCAGCTCACCACCGCCGAGCCCGCCGGCGTCGCCCTCGACCCGGGCGGCCACTACGAACTGTTCCGGCTGCCCGGCAGCCACCGGCTCGCGGGCATCGAGCTGTACTGGCCCGACGGCCTGCCCCGCGGCACGCCCCGCCCCGAGACCTTCGTGGCCGTCGTCACCGACCGCCCGCAGGACCTGACGCGCCTCGCACAGCGGGGCATCGCCCGGCGTGGGCCCGGTGATTCGGACCTCCAGCGGCTGGTCGACGACGTCCTCACCGGCGTGCGCGACGGCAGGGTGCCCAGGACCGCGGAGCTTCCGGTGCGCTATCGCGTCGCGCGCTGCGACGTCCTCCTGCACCACGGCCAGCGCCCGGAGACCGGGAAGTAGCCGCGCCTGGCCGGCGGCGCACGCGCCTGCCCGCGCACCGCCGCCGTCTTACGCCCGGTACACCGCCCGGCCCGGCAGCTCCCGGCCGTCGACGCGGGCCCACAGCCGCAGCCCGGCGAGGACCTGGCCCTTGCGGCCGCCCGCGTCCAGGGGGATGTCGTTGCCTCCGGTACGGCGTCGCGCCTCGCGATAGGTCGGCGGGAGCACCTGCACGGCGACGTCGGCGCCGCTGTCCCGCACCCGGCGCCGCAGTTCGAGCACGACCAGCTGGGACGCCTCGGCGACCCGCGCCCACCAGCTGCCGGGCGCGGCCGGTGGCAGGTGAAGCACCGAGCACAGCGCCTCGTCCACCGCGAGCGCGGCCCGCAGCTCCTCGGGCGAGCCCGGTGTCTGCCGGGCCAGGCGGCCGATCCGCTGGGTGAGTTCCAGCTGGTAGGCCGCGCGGTGCTCGGCGTCGCACAGCGGCGCCACGCCCCGGTGCGCGACGCTCTCCAAGCAGTGGTGCAACTGATCGTCCAGGGCGGCCAGTTCGGTCACCCACCCGCCGATGATGACGCAGACGGCGAGCGGTGACCGCAGGTCACCGGCCGTCCAGTGCCCGCCGTGGCCGCCGCCCGCGGCGGTCACCGCCCAGTCGGCCAGGGGCCCGGCCGCGCCGAGCCGCACGCCGGTGACCCCCGCACGCGGCAGCGGCGGCAGCAGCACATCGGCGCCGTCGAGCGCCCGCCACTCGTCCCACCGCCCCTCGACCGCGGCCCCTTCCGCCACCGCCAGCCGGTCCGCCCGCCCGCGCCACCGCGTCGCGTACGCGTGCGGCAGCCGCAGCAGCGTCAGCTGGAACCAGCGCCACAGCACGGCCGTGTCGTGGGCCCCGGGCACGGTCAGCGGGCCGAGGAAGGTGGCGCTCTCCTGGCTCCGCGTCAACTCCTCGGCCAGCTCGGCCAGCTCGGGATCGGCTTTGGGGGAGGGCCGCACGGCCGGCTCCGGGGGCACCGGCGCGACCGGCTCCCGCGCGACCGGCTCCCGCGCGACCGGCTCCCGCGCGACCGGCTCCCGCCTGACCGGCACGGGTGTGCCCATCGGCGGAGTGCTCTCATCGGCTCCCGACCCCGCGGCCCCGCCGGGGGCAGGGGTTCCCTCCGGGAGCGAGCCGGAGGCCTTCTCCGGGGGCGCGCCGTCCGGCGCGAGCGCCGCTTCCACCTCCGCGAGCGCGTCCCGGCACTCCGGCGCGCCCGCGTCGTCGGGCAACGCCTCCAGGGCCACGCCCAACGCGGCCCGCAACCCCGCCAGATGGGCGCGTGCCAGGGCCGCGAGGTGCGAATCCGGCCGTCGGCTGAGCCTGCGCAGCGCGTCCACGGCGGTCAGTGCCCGCCGTTGAACGGATCGCGCTCGGCGATGTACGAGGCCTTCGTGTCGCTCATGTCCACCCGGAACACCGAACCCGGCGCACCCCACATCCCGGCCAGCGAATCGGCCCTCCAATAGGGGACCGGCGCCCGGTGCACCCGCAGCCGCCCCTGCTCGTCGAGCGTCGCCACGTACGAGACTCCCTCCTCGGCCTCCACCGCTTCCGTGCCGTACGCCCCTTCCGTGCCGCTCCGCTCGGGCACGGACACGACGCCCAGCAGATCCCACTTGCGGTCGGGCTCGCCGGGATAGCGCACGTAGAACGACCAGCCGTCGTACGGGGGCGGGCCGATCGGACCGCTCGTCATGCCCCGCACCGCCCGCGCGCGCGGCCCCGCGCCCCGCACCCGGAACACCTCGTCGAAGCGCGGCGGCTCGACTTCCGCCGCGGCGGGGCGACGGGGGTCCCGCGGGAGGCTGAAGACGACCACGCCCTTGTCGGGGCGGTCCCCGGCCACCCGGTTGTCGGCGACGATCTCGATCGGCACCCACGGGCCGCCGGGCGCGCCGCCGAGGTCGACCTGGACCGGGGCAGGGCCGTCCACCTCGTACTGCGGCGCCCCGCGCGCGAGGTGCACGGCCAGGTCGAGGTCGGCGTTCACCTCCACCTGGAACCTCGCCTCGCGGGTCCACTCCGCCATGTTCAGGCTGAACTCGGGCTCCTGGAGCCGGGCCCAGGCGTCGGGGTCGAAGGCGCCCCACTCCTTCCAGCCGGTGCCGATGTTGCGGTGGATGCGCAGGCTCGCGGGCAGGCTCTGCCACTTGCTGCGCACCGCCCAGGTGCCGCCGGGCCCGATGGGGCTCAGGCGCGCGCCGACCCGGAGCAGGGCGTGCGTGGGGTCGTTGGCCGCCAGCTGGTACGTCGGCCCGAAGTCGCACGGCAGGTAGTAGCTGAGGTTGTCCACCTCGATGCGCAGCACGTACCGGCCGCGGCCGAGGACGCCCCGGGCGTTGCGCACGGTGTGCGCGAAGCGGCGCACGTGGTGGCCCCAGCAGGCGCCGATGGACGTCGCCTTCTTGCCGTACTCCTTCTCCACAGCGATGCCCGCGGGGTTCCAGCGCACCTCGCTCTCCTGCCGCAGCCGCCGCTCCAGGGCGTGGCGCACCAGCGGCATCCGGCTGCTCTTGCCGGTCAGGAAGATCCGGTCGAGTTCGCTGGCCGTCACGATGTTCTTCGTGAGGGCCACCACGAGATCCATGATCTCCTGCAGGTCAGGGGCGAGGAGTTCCGCGAACGTCTTGGCGTCGAGCACCGGCGTCCACGCGCCGCCCGCCGCGCCGTTCGCGCCCCCTGCCCCGAGCCGGCCCAGAAGCGCCTCCAGGGTCTCCGGCAGCGGCTGGTACGCGGCCTCGCCCGCGCCGAGCCGGAACTTGGCGTCCTCGGCGAGCTGCCACAGCAGCCAGAACGTCTGCTCCGCGTCCTCGCGGGACGCCGTGACCACGGTGTCGGCGCTCCAGCGCGTCGGCACGACGCGGTCCACCAGGTCCGCCGGATACCCCTCGATCTCGGGGTCGCGGTCGAGCAGGGTGCGCGGCACATAGCGGCCGTCGACAGCGTACGGGCTCTTGAGCGAGCCCACGACGTGCTCGAACCGCTCGGCCTTGCCGGTGAGCAGATGGTCGGCGAAGGCGGCCTTGTACCAGCGGAAGAGGCGCAGCGTCATCAGGTCCCCGCCCAGCTGGAGGTGCCCGGTGGACCCGAGCAGCGTGGGCGTGAGGACGTACAGACGGCCGGTGAACCTCGGGTCCTGCCCCGGCACCGGGTCCGGCGTCGCGTCTTTGAGGCGCAGGTTGATCAGGGCGAGGTCCGTGGTGCCGCCGCCGATGTCGATGACCAGGACGTTCTGCTGCCAGGCCCGGTCCGTGCCGGGCAGCGGGCGACAGCGCGCCCGGAACGCCTCGACACCGGCGACGAAGTCACCGCCGAAGTCCCGCATGATGAAGAACAGCGCGGCGGCCACCGCCTCGTCGAACTGGGTGTCCACCAGCGTCACGCCGAGTCCGTCGCCCGCGCCGTCGGCCCCCGTGCCGACCAGCTCCCGCAGCCTGCGCCGCACACCGGGCGGCGCCACCGTCGGGTACGTCATGACGACGTGGTCGAGCCTGCCCTGGTGGAACTCCTTGGGGTTGGCGGCGAGATAGTCGTCGGTCTGGTCGAGCAGGTAGCGCAGCCCCTCGCGGATCAGGTCGTCGGCGGTGAAGGGTTCGAGGCCGGGCATCTCGTGATCGCGCCCGAGGTACTGCTTGACGCCCCGGTAGGACTGGGTCCTGCCCGTGGGCAGTCCGCCCACCGGGACCCGCTCCTGACCCATCCGCACGCGCAGCTCCGGGTCGGTGGCGACCACCTCGATGCGGCTGGCCAGCTCCGTGCCGCCGGACTGGTCGAGGTCGACGGAGAACAGCCTGAGCACGTCGAGCGGCAGCTCGTCGAAGGCCCGGTGGTAGCACTGGTGCAGCAGCGGGGCCGCCGCCCGGCGCAGCCGCTCGTCCCGGGAAGCGACCCGCAGTTCGAGCGCGGTGTACAGCGCGTGCACCCAGCCGTCGCCGCCGTACCCGCTCTCCAGGGCGTCCGCGAGCGCCTGCCCATCGCTCGCCCCGGCGCGCGGGGCGTCGCCGTCCGTGAGGTACTGCCGCGCGACGTCGGAGAGCAGCTCGTGCCACTGCCCCCGCTCGCCGGCGCACGCCTCCGGATCGGCGAGCAGCCGCATGAGTTCCTCGCGCAGGCGCGCCTCCTGGTACCGCGACATGGCGCGTACGTCGAGCTGGCGCATGTCGTGGACGGTGACCGTGGAGTTCGTGGTGCCGAAGTCCACCGCCGCGAAGCCGAAGTGGCGTACGGCGCCCTCCGGCACCCGGTGCGGGCCGGAGCCGCCGGGTGCGGCCGTCGCGGGGGCCCGGGGCGGGACCACGGGAGGCGTGTTCGGAGTGGAGCTGGACGCGGGGTGCGCGGGGGCGTGCTCGGGGGGCTTGCCTGCCGTGGGCGGCGACCACAGATGGGGGTCGTACCACTGGCCCGAGCCCGAGCCCGAGCCCGAGCCGGAGGCCGGCGTGGCGGTGGCCGGGAAGGCCGGCGGGGACGGTGGGATCGGCGGCGGCACGGCCATGTCGAGGCGGAGCGTGGTGGTGACCTCGGTCGTCGCCCGCGGGGTGCCCACGGGCCGTCCGGTGGCCGGATCGATCTCGTGATGCGTGAAGCGGACGATCAGCGGCAGCACGGTCCGGCCCAGCGGCTCGGCCAGCGCCACGGCACCGCGCGCCCGTACGGTCGTCGGCACGCGAACGACCTGGCCCTCCACCGACCGGAACGCGCCGACGAGCGCGGAGTCGTCGAGCACGGGCAGTCCGGGGTTCGTGCGCAGCACCTCGGCTCTGCTGACGACGACACCGCCGCCGCTCGGCCGCAGCTCCACGTCGGGCAGCTGCACGGCCGACAGCGGGCCGAGCAGGGTGAATCCGCCGCCCTGGGCGTCCGCCACACAGGACGGCCCCGAGGTTACGAAACGGGCGTGCAGTCCCATGGCGTCTCCGTGGGTCAGGCCGTGCGCGGGGCGGTGGGCGCTGTGGTGGGTGGCGTGGTGGTGGGGCTCTTGACGGTGGACATCCGCGCGCCGTGGGGCGTCCCGGGGTGCGCGGCCGACCGGGGCGGGGGCATCGCCTCCAGGCGCGCCGCCAGGTCCAGTGGCGCGGCGCCCTGGGCCGCGCCCTCGGCCCGCAGCCCGGACAGGAGCAGCTCGGGCGTGTCGGTGGCGTTCACGAACCGCTCGCCCTGGGCCAGGGCCTTGCCCGCCTGCCGCGCGAACTCCGCCTGATGGGCCGCCAGATGGCCGTGCACCAGGTCCACGAGGGCGGCGACCAGCTCGCGCCGCATCCGGACCACATGCGCGACGTGACGCTCCAGCGGGTCCCGGTCCTCGGGCTGGTCCGGATGCCACGGGAAACAGCGGTCGAGCCGCAGCGGGAAGCCCGCGTCGACGTCCGCCGGATCCGGCTGCGGAGGCACCGTCTGCCGCAGCTCGGCGCGGTACCACTCCGGGTTGGTCGTGGCGATCAGCGCGCCGAGCCGGTCCCGGCGCGGCGCGGGCAGCACACCGCGCCGCTGCTCCTCCGCGGTGATCTCGATCCAGCCCCGGCGCAGGTCCTCCAACGTGCCGGCGTGGTCGTCCAGCCGCTCCTCGTACGCGGCCCGGATCCGGTCGTGGACGAGGGCCAGGAGTGCCTCGTGGGACGCGCGGAACGCCACGAGGAGTTCCTCGGGGCCATCCGGAATGCCCGGGGCCGGATCGCTCTCCGCGGTGGCGGACTCCTGGCCGAAGATACCGAGGAGCGCCAGTTCGTCCCGCACGTGCTGGGCGAAGTCCGCGTCGCCCTCGGTGGCGTGCGGCGCCACGACCAGGTGCCGCTCGCGGTCCACCGCCGCGAACAGCTCCTTCCACTGCGGCCACGCGGCGACCGCCAGGGCGGCCTCGTCGACCAGGAACCGGCGCAGCGCGTCGTCGCCGCGCGCCCCGTCCGTGGCCCGCTCCAGGACCAGGACCTCGCGCAGCGCGGCCAGCGCCTGCCGCGTGGCGTGGAGGGTCCGCTGGATCTCCTGGTAGGCGGGCGGGTACTCCACCCCCGGGTGCGCCGAGCGCTCCGCGGCGATCAGCGCGAGCCGGGCCCGGTCCACCGCCCCGGCCCGGCGGCGCACCGCGCCCGCCTTGAGGGTGCCGCCGTGCTCCCGGGCGTGCCCGGTGAGTTCACCGCGCAGCAGCCGGAGCCCGCCGTCCTGGGTGTACGCCCGCAGCGCCCGGATCAGCTGGCTGCCCGGGGCATCCGCTTCGAGCCGGTCGGCCACGCGCGCCCACAGGCCGGTCAGCGCCGGCTGACCGGTGGTGTCGTCGCCCGCCTCGCGCACGCGGGTGCGCAGCGCGTCCGCCCCCTCGCGGCCGAGGGTTCCGGATGCGCGCAGCGCGGCGAGTCCCACCATGGGGGATACCAGGACGAGCTGCTTGTGCTGCCCCGCCGGCAGCAGCGACTGCGCGGCCTCGACGACCTTGTCGAGCACCGCGGTGTCGGGCTGGCCGCGCAGCCGTCGCTCCGTCAGGGGCTCGGGGGCGTCCAGGAGCGCCGCCCGCAGCCCGGCGGCGTCGTCGATCGGCAGCTGGTCGAAGCGGCCGCCCGCGACCAGGATGCTCTCGCGCAGCTCCTCGTCCGACCTGCGGTCCCGGCCGTCCGCCGTGGGCTCGCGCAGCATGTCGAAGAAGTCCTGCTCACTGGCCACGGGCCCGCGCTGGGCGTTCATCAAAACCAGGACGGTGTGGATGTCGCGCAGCTCGCGACGGCTCAGGAACCGGTCCCGCTCGCCCGACTTGGGGCTGTTCAGGCCGGGGAAGTCCATCAGCGTGAGCGCGCCCACGTCCGCCAGGTCCCACACGGCCCGCGGCACCCGCACCCGCAGCTCGATCCTCCTGATCAGCGGTACGCACGCGGTGAGCACGTCGTCCGGGATCCGGCCGCCCGGCGCCACCGTGCTGTGCCTGTCCCAGCCGCCGCCCCGGCTCTCCGGCACGCCGGGAAGCGACATGGCCTGCTTGGCCTGTGCGTCGGACAGGTCGTAGCGTCGCCCGAGCAGGGGCGCGCCCTCTTCGTACGCGTCGTGCAGCAGCAGGGTCTCCGCGGCCACCGCGCTCATCTTGGAGCCCTGCGCGGAACGGCCGTACCGGCGGCACCAGTCCACCAGCGGCTGCCACCCCTCGGAGCCCGGGCGTGCCGTGCGCAGCTCACCGAGCCCCCGCTCGCCCAGACCCTCCAGGCCCGCCAACGCCTGGAGCCTGCCGTGCAGATGTGCCATCAGCTCGGCTGTCTCGGGCGCCGTGCAGTAGACGACCGCGCGCTCTTGCAGCGTCGGCGGCTCGCTGTCGCCGGACTGGTCGATGCGGATGGCCGTCACGTTCCCGGTGGTCGGCACGTGGCTCACCGACAGGAGGCCCGGCATCCCGAGCAGCGCCTCGATCAGCAGCGATTTGCCCGCGCTGAACTCCCCGACCACACCGATGGCCAGCGGATCACGTGCCTCCCCGAGCAGATGGGCGACGGCCGAGCGGAACTCCGCCCGCCGGGACACGAGCGCTTCCTCGTCCGTGCCCTGTGCCGGTGATCGCTCCAGGGCTTCGAGCATGCCGACCGCCCACTGGGCGTACATGTCCGTGCCGGCGCCCATGACAGCGGGCCTCCCCCCTGCGCCGCCCCCTCACGTGGTGCCGCCGGTCTTCAGAGACCGTGACAAACCGCCGCAGTCGGCGCTCAGGGCAATGTCCCGCGAAACGCCCCCTTGGGCAACAGGATGTGCCAATTTCCCTGAATTCGCGCGGAGTTGTACTTGGTGAGCATCCGCCGGGAACCTCCGCGCATGGCCACGCCTCGCCAGGGCCCCCGCACTCCGGCATAGGGGGCGTCGGGTCTGGGCCTCCGTCAGGCCCGCAGATGGCGGAGCACCGCGAGCACCCTGCGGTTGTGGTCGTGCGAGGCGGGCAGCCCCAGCTTGTCGAAGACCGCCGCCACATGCTTCTCCACCGTGCCCGCCGACACCACGAGGGCCTGCGCGATCGACGCGTTCGAATGGCCCTCCGCCATCAGTTTCAGCACCTCCCGCTCCCGCTCGGTCAACCGCGCCAACTCCGCCGCGCGATGGCTGGCGCCCGCGAGCTGGGTCACGACTTCCGGGTCGAGTGCGGTGCCGCCTGCCGCCACGCGCTCCAGGGCATCGGTGAACTCCGCGACGTTGGCCACCCGGTCCTTGAGCAGATAGCCGACACCTGCCGAGCCGTCGGCGAGCAGCCGCGTGGCGTACTTCGTCTCCACGTACTGGGAGAACAGCAGCACCCCCGTGCCTGGGTGGGCGCGGCGGATGTCGATCGCGGCCCGCAGGCCCTCGTCGGTGTGCGACGGCGGCATCCGGATGTCGACGACGGTGATGTCCGGCCGGTGCTCGGCCACCGCGGCGCGCAGCGCCTCCGCGTCACCGACAGCGGCACACACCTCATGGCCCCGCTCCGCGAGCATCTGGGCCAGCAGTTCCCGCAGCACGGCGGCGTCCTCGGCGATCACGACACGCATAGCTGCATGCTCTCACGCGTGCATCGGCAGCTCGACGACCGCTGTCGTCGGTCCGCCCTCGGGGCTGTGGACGACGAGTCGGCCGTCGACGGGCCGCACCCGCTGGACGAGGCCGCTGAGTCCGCTGCCCGCGCCGATCGTCGCGCCGCCCCGGCCGTCGTCGACGACCTGGAGCCGCAGCATCCCGTCGTGGCACTCGTCCACCGTGAGGATGGCCTGGGTGGCGCCGCTGTGTTTGATCACGTTGGTGAGCAGTTCGGCCGCGCAGAAGTACGCGATGGTCTCGATGGCGGGGGTGGGGCGCCGGGGTACATGGGTGGTGAGGTCGACCGGGATGCTGCTGCGGGCGGCGAGCGTGGCGAGTGCGTCCGGCAGACCGTCGTCGAGCGCCGGCGGGTGCAGGCCCCGGGCGAGGTCGCGCAGCTCTGTGAGTGCCTCGGTGGCGTTGCGATGGGCCCCCTCGACGAGTTGCCGTACACGGGCCAGGTCGAGGGAGTCGGCGGTCGGCTCGGCTCTGTCCCCCGTGTCCGGCCCGCCGAGCCGCTCCTTGATCATGTCCAGGCTCATGGCGACTGCGACGAGCCGGACCTGTGCGCCGTCGTGCAGATCGCGCTCCACGCGGCGCAGCAGTGCCACCGAGTCGTCGACCGCGAGGGCACGGGTCTCCTCCAGGTCACGCACCCGGTCGGCCAGCCGGCTCGTGCCGAGCAGGGCGCGCAGCAGCCAACGGTCGGCCTCCACCACCAGCCGGGTCGGCCACGGCGCGAGCACCAGCAGCGCCACACCGAGCGCGAGCGCCGCGAACGTCCCGGCGAAGGTGTCCACTTCGAGGCTGCCGACGGGGATGGGTGTGAGGACGGGCATGCCGCCCACGTCGCCGGAATCGGGCTGCTGACCGAAGACCGCCCATCGCAGGGGCGCCGTGACGTTGACCAGACCGGTCAGCCACCACAGCACCGCGTACATCCCGAGCGCGCTCACCGGCAGTTTCACCAGGACGTACGACACGGCGCGCCATCCCGTGCCGTCCCGCAGTCCCGCGTCGAGCCGTCCGAAGAGCCCCGTGCCTGCTTGCGGTGGCTCCAGGGCGGGCAGCCGCTCGCCGAGGAGGCCGGAGGCCATGCGCCGGTGCACCGCACCGAGGGCCCGCGCCAACCGCACTCCCGTCACCAGGATCAGGATGCCGACGACGGCGCCGAGCAGCGACACCGTCAGGCCCGCGCCCAGGGCGAGCAGCACGGTCAGGACGACGCCGCCCACCAGCCCGAGCGGAAAGGTGAGCAGGCAGTACGCGGCCTCTCTCCAGGCACGCCGGGCGAGCGGCGCCCGCAGGACGGCTCGGAGGAAGGAACGCGCCGGGGTGGCGGGGGAGGGAGAGCGGGGGGTGGCCGCGCTGGTGTCGTGCATGGTGATCATTTTCCTGTCAGGCGTCGCGCCGGGCCAACAGCCGCGCGCCCACACCGAGGACGACGACCGTGTACAGGCACAGGACAGCGAACCCGGTCCATGGGGCGAGCATGTCGGAGACGGGCTTGGCGACCGCGAGGGAGTTACCGGCGATCATGGTCGGGAAGTATTTGGCGACAGTGGGGCCCGATATGCCGCCGATGAGCGCGGGCAGGACGAAGGTGACGCCGACGAGCGAGGCGATGGCACTCGCCGTGTGCCGGGTGATCGCGCCTATTCCCAGGCCCATCAGGCCGATCATGCCCAGATAGGCACCGGACATCAGCACGGCCCGCAGGACACCGGAGTCACCGAGGCCCGGCCTTGGCACCCCGTCGGCGAGCGCGGCGCGCCCCACGAGGAATGTCAGGAAGGCGACGGCCTCGCCCACCAGGAGCACCACTCCGCCGTACACCGACGCCTTGGCGGCCAGGAGCAGGCGGCGGTCGGGGACCGCTGCGAACGTGGAGCGTATGGACCCGGAGGAGTACTCCCCGGTGATGATGAGGACGCCGAGGACGCCGATGAGCAGTTGGCCGAGGGCGACACCCGCGAGGACGTTGTTCGTCGGGTCGAAGGTGGCTGCCTTGTCCGGCGACGGCGCCTTGGTGTTGGCCATGGTGACGATGCCGATCGCGACCATGCCGACCACGGTGAGCAGCAGCGCGTAGAACGAGGAGCGCAGTGTGCGCAGCTTGACCCACTCCATGTGGGCGGCTTGCCGGAAGCCGTAGCCGGGGGAGACGCGGGCGGGGGTGGTGAGGGGGGTGAGCGTGGTCATCGCGGATTCCTCTCGGTGTCGGCGGGCTCGGTGACACCGCGGGGTCGCTGGGGAGCTTGGGGGAGCGGGTGGGTGGTGACGCCGCGGTATCCGGCCGAGCCGCTGGTCAGCTCGAAGAACGCCTCTTCGAGCGAGCGGCCGTCCGCGGTCAGCTCCCGCACCGAGGTGTCGGCGAGCAGTCTTCCCTGTCCGATCACCACCAAGTGGTCAGCGGTGAGCGCCATCTCGCTGATGAGATGGCTCGACAACAGGACGGTGCGGCCTTCGGCGGCGAGAGAACGCATCAACTCCCGGATCCAGCGCACGCCTTCCGGGTCGAGGCCGTTCACCGGCTCGTCGAAGAGGAGCACCTCCGGGTCGCCCAGGAGTGCGGCCGCTATCCCCAGACGCTGGGCCATGCCCAGCGAGAATGTCCCCGCCCGCCGCCCGGCGACGTCGCTCAGGCCGACGGCGCCGAGCACCTCGTCCACCCGCGCCCGCGCGATGCCACCGCCTGCCGCGAGCGCCGTCAAATGCGCCCGCGCGCTGCGGCCCGGATGGAAGGTGCGAGCCTCCAGGAGCGCCCCCACTGTGTGCAGGGGCCAGCTCAGCTCTCCGTACCCACGTCCGGAGATACGGGCCCAGCCGGTGTCGGGCTTGTCCAGGCCCATGATCATGCGCATCGTCGTCGACTCGCCCGAGCCGTTCGGCCCGAGGAAGCCCGTGACCGCTCCGGGGTGCACCTCGAAGCTCAAGGCGTCTACGGCCGTGGTCGGCCCATACCGTTTGGTGAGCCCTTGGACCTCGATCATCACAACTCCTGCGGCAAGCCCGGCCAGCGCCCGGCGTGGTCAACACACCTCACGCTAGGCCGCCCACCAGCACCGCAGGAACGGTGATTTTCCTCCGACTGACCTGGGGGTTTTCCCCCAGACGACGGCCCCCACGCCCCGAGCACCCGGTGCCGCGAGTGCCCGGCCGACGAGTCCCCTGGCGCCCCGAGCACCCGGCCAACGAACCCCCTGCGTGCCGCTCCCGCTCGTGTGGGTGATGGACGAGCGTGCGGCAGGGGCCTAACGATCCGGAAGTGTCCGGAATGATCCGGAAGTGTCCGGACGAGTATCGGTGACCTGTGTGCTCGCCCTTGGTCCCACCGGCCTGGCCCAGACGGGCGGCGCGACCGGGTCGAGAGTGGCCGCCGAGGCCCGAGAATCCGCCTGCCCGCCGCCCGGCGGCGGACCCTGCTACTCGAGTACTACGACAACAACGGCCTGCGCACCATCGAGTTCGACCCGGAGGTCGGCCGCTGCTACAACACCTCCGGCGCCATCCGTGGGACCAACAAGACCAACCGCACGATCCACCTGTGGCCCACCAGCAACTGCTCCGGCAGCGCGACCGCACTGGTCTCCCCTGGCTTCTCGTGGAACGACCCGTTCCACACCTACTACTCGTTCCGGCCGATCCGCTGACACCGGGACCGGGCGGGCGCGGGGCCCGGCGGAAGCCGATGCCCCGCGCCCACCCGGGCTGTCTCAGCCGAACTGCCCGACCTGGTAGTCACCCCCAGGGTGCCCGGTGATGACGTTCAGGCGGTTGAAGGCGTTGATGACGGCTATCTCCGTGACGAGGGCGGCGAGCTGGTCCTCGTCGTAGTGCTTGGCCGCGTTGGCCCACGCCTCGTCGGTGACACCGCCCGCCGCGTCGGCGATGCGGGTGCCCTGCTCCGCCAGCTCCAGTGCGGCACGCTCGGCCTCGGTGTACACCGAGGCCTCTCGCCACGTGGCGAGCAGGTTCAGACGCGTGGGGGTCTCTCCTGCCTGCGCGGCCTCCTTGGTGTGCATGTCGACGCAGAAGCCGCAGCCGTTGATCTGGCTGGCGCGCAGCGCCACCAGCTCCCGGACCGCGGCGGGCAGGGAGGATTCCGCGAGCACCTTGCCCGCCATGGCGAGGTGCTTGATGGCCTTGCCCGATACCGGGTTGGTGAGGAAGTCGAGACGGGCTTCCATGATGATCTCCTTGGTACGCGCGGCAGTCGGGCCGCGCCGTATCGATGAGCCGGTGTGCGCGGGATCGCGTTCGTCCCACGGGTGCGAGCCGTGCCCGCCCCACATGTCCGACGAGACAACCGCGTGAAATGTGAGGTGCCGCTCCGATCTCACATTTCGGCGGGCTGTTTCGTCGTACTGACAACAGCTGTACTGACGACAGCTGTACTGACGGCAGCCGCACTCACGCAGCCGTACTGATGGCAGCGGTACCGATGGCGGTACTGATGGCAGCCGTACCGACGACCGCACACCCGCCCGAAGGAGCAGCGACACCATGAAGACCCCGTACGAGTCCGAGGACGACCGGCTCGACCCGAGCCTGAGCGCGATCATGAGCGAGCGGCGGCAGCTGATCAATGTCGCGTACCGGCTGCTCGGTTCGCTCGCCGACGCCGAGGACGTCGTACAGGAGACGTACGCCCGCTGGTACGCGATGTCGCGGAAGCAGCGGGAGGAGATCGCGTCACCCGGGGGCTGGTTGACAAAGGTCGCGAGCCGGATCTGCCTCGACCTGCTCGGCTCGGCGCGGGTCCGGCGTGAGAGCTACGTGGGCGAGTGGCTCCCGGAGCCGGTGCCCGACCACAGGGAGTGGGCCGACGCGCGGTCAGGAGGCAGGGCGGCCGACCCGGCGGACCGGGTCACGCTCGACGAATCGGTCAGCATGGCGTTCCTCGTGGTGCTGGAGTCGATGACCCCGGCCGAGCGCGTGGCGTTCATCCTGCACGACGTCTTCCGCTACTCCTTCGCAGAGGTGGCCGAGATCGTCGGCAGGACACCGGCGGCGTGCCGTCAGCTGGCGTCGTCGGCGCGCCGCCGCATGCGCGCGTCGGACGCGCCCGCGGCGACCACGGCGGCACAACGGGCCGACGTCGTCAGGCGGTTCAAGGAGGCGTGGGAGGCCAAGGACATCGCCGCCCTCGTGGGCCTCCTCGACCCCGGTGCCGTGGGGCTCGCGGACAGTGGCGGCCTGGTCAGCGCCGGGCCGCCGGCCGTGGGCAGCGAGCAGGTCGCGCGTCAGCTCGTCGACCTGATCAACCGGGTGCCGGACCTGATGCTCGTGGAGCGGACGGTCAACGGCCAGCCCGGTCTGGTGGTCGAGCACGAGGGCGTCGTCGCGTCGGTGGTGGCGTTCGACGTCGCGGGGGACCGGATCAGCCGCTTCTGGTCGGTGCGCAACCCCGAGAAGCTCAGGCCCTGGACGAAGGGCTGAGGCGCGCCGCACCGCCCAGTGGGTCAGTGCGCGATCGAGTCGATCAGCTCCCGCGCCCCTTGCCGCAGCAGCGTCACGGCCACCGAGGTGCCGAGCGTCGCCGGGTCGAGGGGGCCCGCCCACTCGTGGGCGTTGAGGACCCGCTTGCCGTCGGGCGTGAAGACCCGCGCGCGCAGCGACAGCTCGCCGCCCGCGTCACAGCGGGCGTACCCGGCGATCGGCGAGTTGCAGTGCCCCTGGAGCACGTGCAGGAACATCCGCTCGGCCGTGGCCTCGCGCCAGGTGTCGCGGTCCCCGAGCCCGCTCACCAGGTCGATGGTCGCGACGTCGTCCTCGCGGCACTGGAGCGCGAGGATCCCGGCGCCGACAGGCGGGCACATCGTGTCCACGGACAGCACCTCGGAGACCAGGTGCATCGAGTCGATCCGCTCCAGGCCGGACACGGCGAGCATCAGGGCGTCGGCCTCGCCCGCCGCGAGCTTTTGCAGCCTGCGGCCCGCGTTGCCGCGCATCGGCACGCACGTCAGATGCGGGTGGGACGCGGCGAGCTGGGCGATGCGGCGCACCGACGACGTGCCGATCCGGCTGCCCGGGGGCAGCTGGTCCAGGGTGAGACCGTCCGGGTGGATGAGCGCGTCGCGGATGTCGTCGCGCTTGAGGAACGCGGCGAACGTCGTGCCCTGCGGCAGCGGCCGGTCCGCGGGCACGTCCTTCACACAGTGCACGGCGAGGTCCGCCTCGCCGGCGAGGAGTGCCGCGTCGACCTCCTTGGTGAACGCGCCCTTCCCGCCGAGCTGCGCGAGATCGCCCATCCAGCGGTCCCCGGAGGTCGTCACGGGCAGGACCTCGGTACGGACCCCGGGGTGCAGGACGGCGATTTCGGTGCGTACGCGCTCGACCTGGGCCAGGGCCATGGGGGAGGAGCGGGAGACGATGCGGATCAGCTCGGGAGCGGACATGACGTACACGATAGGCCCTCGCGGGCACGGACCCGGCACCGGCGTGCGTCCAACTGGGCTACGGGACCCGGCGGTTGGCGGAGGCGAACCGTCCGCCTCCGCCGCGCCCGGCGCACGGACCCGGCCGCTTAGGATCAGGGCCGTACGCCGGAGCGCGGTGCGGAGGGCGGCCGGGGCTAGGAGCCGTCGGGCTCGTGGGAGCCCTCCCTGCGCCACTCCTGCGGAGACCGGCGGGCCAACTCCTCGTCGTCGCGCGCGAAGTCCGCGAGGTCCATCCGCCCGCTGTTGTGGAAGGCCAGGATCTCCCCGTCCCGCACGATCTTCGTCTGGACCGCCTGCCATTCGCCCGCGCGCGGCCCTGCGGGGACGTGCAGGGTCGTGGTGGTGTGCAGCAGCAGAAGGCCGTCCGCGAGCGGGCGGCTGTCGAGGACCCGGATGGCGAACCGGCTGCCCCGATAGATCGTGTCGAAGATGTTCTGGTGCTCCGCGGCGATCACGTCCCGGCCGTGCTGGACCCGGCCCACCACGTCGACGAAGACCGCGTCCTCGGTGAAGTGCGCCGCCCAGGCGGCACCGTCGCCCTCGTTCCACGCCCGGGCCATCCCGGTGAGCAGCTCGTCCACGGACCTGGAAATGGTCATGACGACTCCATTCCTGCTAGCTTAGAACTCGGATCCATTAAGTAGAACGACGTTCCAAGTGGAGCATACATGCCAGTGGACATCCCCGGCGTCGTCCGGTTGCGCGACAGGCGTGAGGCGCTGACGCTCCGCACGGTCCTCGGCGCGGCCCGCGTCCTGTTCGCCGAGCGGGGTTACGCGCGTACGCCGATCCGGCTCATCGCCCAACAGGCCGGTGTCGCGCCGCAGACCATCTACGCCCACTTCGGCTCCAAGGCGGGCGTCCTCATCGGGCTCGTCGACCTCCTGGACGACGAAGCGGGCATCCCCGATCTCCTGGCCGCGTCGGAGGGGGAGACAGACCCGGTCGAACTGCTCGGCATGCTCGCCAAGGTCGCCCGTCAGGTCAGGGAGCGCTGCGGTGACATCGTCACCATCCTTGGATCGGGCGCTGCGGTCGACCCCGACATCGCGGCGACGCAGGCGGAGGCGGGGCGGCGGCACCGGCTCGGCGTCGAGGCCACCGTCGGCCGCATCCGGGCGGCAGGCCACACCGTCGACCCCCGTGCCGCCGACATCCTGGTGGCCCTGCTGAGCGCCGGCGTGCATGACAGTCTCGTCACGGAGGCCGCCTGGTCCTACGACGAGTACGAGGCCTGGCTCAAGGACGCGCTCGCGACCGCCGTGCTGCGCCGTACGCAGACCTGAGTCGCCTGCCCTGCGCGGGCCGGCGGCTGTCCTACGCGGGCCGACGCCCGCCCTCGTCCCCCTCCCCGCCACACGCCCCCGGCTCCAACGGCGGTGCCGACACCGCCACATTGGCCTTGCAGTGCGGTGCGTTGCCCGGCCCGGCGTGCCAGTCCGCGGGGCGCGGCCGGACGAAGGCCACCGCCGCGAGCGCCGCGAGGACGAACAGGCCCGCGCAGCCCCACGCCGCCTTGCCGAAGGCGGTGTCCAGCGCGTCGGGGTCCGCGTACGCCGTGCCGCTCAGGCCCACGGCGAGCGGCAGGCCCGCGACCACGAGGAGCTGGGCGATGCGGGCGGCCGTGTTGTTGACACCGCTGGCGAGGCCGGCGCGGGAGGCGTCCACCGACGCGAGCACCGTCGCCGTCAGGGGCGCCACGAACACGCTCATGCCCACGCCCAGGACGACGACCGCGGGCAGCACGTCGGCGGCGTACGAGGAGCCGGGGCCGATCCGCAGCATCAGCAGGACCCCGGCGGCCGCGACGAGCGGGCCCACGGTGAGCGGCAGACGCGGACCGGCCCGCCGGGCCAGGTCGCCCGCCGAGGCCGAGAGGAGCAGCATCAGGACGGTGATGGGCAGCGTCGCCGTGCCCGCTTGCAACGCGTCGTAACCGAGGGTCGTCTGGAGTTGGACGGGCAGCAGGAACAGGATGCCGCCGATCGCGGCGTACAGGCACAGCGTCATGACGTTCGCCGCGGAGAACAGGCCGGAGCGGAACAGGCCTAGCGGCAGCATCGGGTCGTGGCGCCGGTGCTCGACGGCCAGGAAGGCGGCGCCCGCGAGCAGGCCGCCGAGCCCGGGCAGGACGCTCGCGGTGACCGACGCGTCGCCGGACGCGCCGATCAGCGCGAAGCTCACGCCCGCCAGGAACAGCGCGGCGAGCACGGCGCCCGGGACGTCGAACCGCTGGGTGGCGGCGTGTTCGTCGCGGCTCTCCGGCACGTGCCGGGCCGCGACGAGGACGACGGCGGCCAGCGGGATGTTGATGAGGAAGATCCAGCGCCAGCCCGGTCCGTCGATGAGCCAGCCGCCGAGGAAGGGGCCCACCGCCCCGGCGACACCGCCCAGACCCGACCAGGCGCCCACCGCCTTGGCCTGGTCCTCGGCGCGGAAGGAGGAGCGCACCAGGGCCAGAGAGCCGGGGGTGAGGAGCGCGCCGCCCACTCCCTGGAGGGCGCGGGCGGCGATCAGCGTGCCCGCGTCCTGAGCGAGCCCGCACAGCGCGGAGGCCAGCGCGAACCACACCACGCCGACGACGAGTGTGCGCCTGCGCCCGATGCGGTCGCCGAGCGCCCCGCCGAGGAGCAGCAGCGCGGACAACGTGAGCATGTAGGCGTTGACCACCCACTGGAGGGCGGAGAGCGAGGCGTCGAGGTCCCGGCCGAGGGTGGGCAGGGCGACGTTGACGACCGTGCCGTCCAGCAGCGCCATCCCGGAGGCGAGCACCGCGCACCCGAGGACCCAGCGGCCGCGCGGTGAGGCCAGGGCCACACCGGCGTCGTCGGCGGGCGCCGCGGCGGGGGAAGGCGTCGTCATCGCCGGCCTCGCTCCCCGCTCATCCGCGCCCGTTCACATGTGGACCGCGCCTTCGCTCAGGTGCCCGCCCGCCGGACGGCCCCTGCGGTACAGGACGAAGGTCACCACCATGCCGATCGCGAAGAAGAGGGCCGACCACCAGTACGCCGTCTCGTAGCTGTGCATCTGCGCCTGGGCCTGGACGGCGGGCGTCGGCTTCCTGCCGGTCAGATAGTTGGTCGCGGCGCTGGTGGCGAGGGTGTTGAGCAGTGCCGTTCCGATGGAACCGCCCACCTGCTGGGTGGTGTTGACCATCGCGGAGGCCACCCCCGCGTCGTGCGCGGCGACACCCGCTGTGGCCATGCTCATCGCGGGGGCGAAGATGAGGCCCAGGCCGAGGCCCATGACGAGGAGCGGCGGCAGCACGTGCGCGCCGTAGCCGCTGCTCGTGCCGAGCGACGTCAGCCAGACCATGCTCGCCGCCGAAAGGCCCATGCCGAGCGGCACGATCGGCTTGGCGCCGAACCGTGGCACGAGGACGTTGGTGGTGAGGACGGACACCACGACCATCACCGCGACCATCGGCAGGAACGCCAGGCCGGTCTTGATCGGTGTGTAGTCGAGGATCTGCTGCATGTAGTACGTCAGGAACAGGAACACGCCGAACATGCCCGCGCCGGAGATGAACATGGCGAGGAACGACGCGCCGCGGTCCCGGTCGAGCACGACCCGCAGCGGCAGCAGGGGATGCGCGGCCCGCGTCTGCCACCAGGCGAACGCGGCGACGAGCACGGCACCGATGACGAGGAAGCCCCACGTCATCCAGTCGCCCCAGGCGTGCGTCTCGGCGTTGGAGAAGCCGTAGACGATGCAGAACAGGCCCGCGGAGACCAGCAGCGTGCCGGGCACGTCCAGCTTCGGCCGGTCCGGGGGCGCCCCCGGGTGCAGCAGCCGGGCGCCGCCGATGATGGCGACCGCGGCGAAGGCGAGGTTCACGTACAGACACCAGCGCCAGTCCAGATACTCCGTCAGGACGCCGCCGAGCAGCAGTCCCACCGCCGCGCCCGATCCCGCGACGGCGCCGTAGATGCCGAAGGCCTTGGCGCGCTCGCGCGGATCCGTGAACGTGGTGGTGAGCAGCGAGAGCGCGGCGGGCGCGAGGAGCGCTCCGAACACGCCCTGGAGGGCGCGGGCGATGACCAGCATGGTGAAGCTGCTCGCGGCGCCGCCGAGGGCCGAGGCGAGCGCGAAGCCCGCGAGCCCCGCGATGAAGACGGCCTTGCGGCCCACCAGGTCCGCGATGCGCCCGCCGAGCAGCAGCAGGCTGCCGAAGGCGAGGGCGTAGGCGGTGACGATCCACTGCCGGTTGCCGTCGGAGAAGCCCAGGTCGCGCTGGGCGGACGGCAGCGCGATGTTCACGATCGTCGCGTCCAGGACCACCATGAGCTGCGCGATGGCGATGACCGCGAGGATCAGCCAGCGGTGCTCGTGCTTGCCGCCCGCGTGGTACGCGGTGTGCGCCGGGGGCGGGGCGGCGGCTTCGGCCGACCGCGGCGTCGGGTCCGCCGTGTGGGCGATCGGCTCCGCCCCATGGGGCAGCGGGTCCGGGGTGTCCCGCGGCGCGGGCTCGGGGCCGGGCGTGTGGTCCATTGGTGGCCTCCAGACCCCCCGCCTCGAAAGACACCCCCGTCACACGCTAAGCGCCCCGCTCAGGCGCCGCGACCTGGGCGGGGAGGCGGTGGGGCGGGCTCGCACCGCGTCGCTCACCGCCCGGCGAAGGCCTTGGCGACGGCCAGCGAGTCCTCGTACACGTGGTGCCGGGTGACCAGGCCGTCCTCGACGGTCAGGTGCAGGGCGAACCGGGCCCGGTAGGCGCGCCCGGTGGGCTTGGCGGTCTGCCGGATCTCGCCGAGCACGACCGCGTCCCGGCCGTCGACGAGGATCCGCTCGATGCGCGTGTCGGCCTCGCCTGGTACGTGGTAGGTGGCGAGCTGGCCGTAGTGCGCCGCGACGTCGGCGCGCGTGGACCGGCGCCGGATCCAGGGCGTGTCGGCGCGCCCGTGCTCGGCGTCGGGCCAGTCGAGCAGCCAGTCGACGCGCGGCGCGTACAGGGCGGCGGTCCGCCGCGGGTCCCCCTCGCCGATCCTGCGCAACAGCTCCTGGACGGTCGCGCGCGTGGCCGTGGACGTGTTCTCGCTCATGTGGCTCCTCCCCAGGTCACGCCGCGCGCCCTGGCGGCGCGCGGCGTGCTCGACAGTGTCGGGGGCGGCCTCAGTCGACGTCGATGACCTCGGAGGTAAGCGGCTCGGCCACCGGAGCGCTCTCCTCGGGCCGCTTGACGGGGGAGGGCTGCGGCGCCCGCCCCTGGACGTCCCGGCGCCGGGACAGGCCGCCCGCGAAGGCCGCGAGGGGCTCCACGAACCGGGCGGTGAGCGGCCCGACCACCACGAGGATCAGGACGTACGCCGTGGCCAGCGGCCCGAGTGACGGCTCGATGCCCGCGGAGACCGCGAGGCCCGCGATCACGATGGAGAACTCGCCGCGCGCCACGAGCGCGCCGCCCGCCCGCCAGCGTCCCTTGACGGAGATGCCGGCCCGCCGCGCGGCCCAGTACCCGGTGGCGATCTTCGTGCAGGCGGTCACGACGGCGAGCGCGAGGGCGGGAAGCAGCACCGGCGGGATGCTCGCCGGGTCGGTGTGCAGACCGAAGAAGACGAAGAACACGGCGGCGAACAGGTCGCGCAGCGGCGCGAGCAGGGTGTGCGCGCCCTCGGCGGCCTCGCCCGACAGCGCGATCCCGACGAGGAACGCGCCGACGGCGGCCGACACCTGGAGCTGCTGGGCGATGCCCGCGACCAGGATGGTCAGGCCGAGGACGACCAGGAGCAGCTTCTCCGGGTCGTCGCTGGAGACGAAGCGCGAGATGAGACGCCCGTAGCGCACCGCGACGAAGAGCACGGCGCCCGCCGCGCCGAGGGCGATGGCGAGGGTGAGCCCGCCCGCGGCCCAGCCGACCCCGGCGAGGAGGGCCGTGATGATGGGCAGGTACACGGCCATGGCGAGGTCTTCGAGGACCAGGATGCTCAGGATCACCGGGGTCTCGCGGTTGCCGAGCCGCCCCAGGTCGCCGAGCACCTTGGCGATGACGCCGGAGGACGAGATCCAGGTGACCCCGGCGAGGACGACCGCCGCGACCGGGCCCCACCCCATCAGGAGCGCGGCGACGGCGCCCGGCACCGCGTTGAGCGCGCAGTCGACGATCCCGGCCGGGTACTGCGTCTTGAGGTTGCTGACCAGATCGCTGGCCGTGTATTCGAGGCCGAGCATGAGGAGCAGCAGGATGACGCCGATCTCGGCGCCTATGGCGACGAACTCCTCGCTGGCGCCGAGCGGCAGCACGCCGCCGGTGCCGAACGCGAGCCCGGCGAGGAGGTACAGCGGGATGGGGGAGAACTGGAACCGCCCGGCGACCCGGCCGAGCAGGCCGAGCGCGAGGATGATGGCGCCGAACTCGATGAGCAGGACAGCAGAATGCACGCGCTCACTCCCTGCCGAGTATCGTCGCGGCGCTCTCCACACCCTCGCGGGTGCCGATCACGATGAGGGTGTCCCCGCCCGCGAGCCGGAAGTCCGGCGCGGGCGACGGGATGGCCTCCGCCCGGCGCAGCACCGCCACGACCGACGTGCCGGTCTCGGTCCGCAGCCGCGTCTCGCCGAGCAGCCGCCCGTTCCAGTGCGAGCCGCCGGCGATCTCGACGCGCTCGGCGACCAGGCCGAGGTCGGTGGTGTGCAGCACCGTGGAGCACTGCGGCGCGGGAAGCAGCGCGTCACCGAGCGCCGCCGCCTCCCCCGAGGTGAGCCGGAGCGACAGCGCGCAGGCGTCCGGGTCGTCCGACCGGTAGGCGCTGAGCGTGCGCCCGCCGTCCCGGTGCGCCACGACGGAAAGCCGTCGCTGTTCACGCGTGGTGAGGTCGTAGCGCGTGCCGATGCCGGGCAACGGGGTTCGGCTCAAACGTGAGGCGGACACAGCTCTCCCTTGGTGCTGGTGGAGTGACTTCTGGTGCTGGTGGGGTGACTTCGTGCTGGTGGGTGGCTTCGTGTTCATGCCACCCTATCGGTCCGGATTTTGCCGTTCCTTGGCCGGTACTTGGTGGTACGCGGAGACAGGGGCGGTCTGAGGGAGCGGCCGGGGGCGCCGCGAGGGGCGGTGGCCGCGTCGAGGACCGCCCTACGTGTCCGCGGACACCACGCTGTCGTACGGCTCCGCCGCGACGACCAGCACGCCCCGCTCCCCGCCCACCGGCAGTGAGGCCCGGCGGATCAGCGGCTCCCACTCGGCGGGCCACGCGGTGGTCGCGTCCCACTTGATGCCCTCGAGGCGCACGCCGTCGAGCCGCGCCTCCCGGAGGTCGGCGCCGACGAAGTCCGTGCCGGCCCGCTCCACGTCACTGATGGCGCGGCACAGGGCCACGGCCTGGTCGTGCGCGTCCGCCAGGTCGTCCACCAGGTCCTGCGCCACGAGGTCGGCGCCCAGGTAGCCGGGCGCCAGCTCCTCGTCGAGCAGCAGGCGCACGTCCCGTACCGCACGGACGAGCTGTTCCGCCCCCGGCGCGAGGAAGTCCTCTACAGCGGCGGTGTAGTCGCTGCCGATCACGGGCGACGCGCGGCGCCGGGGCGCGGGCGGGAGCCGCACCTGGGCAAGGCGCGCGTCCAGCCGACGGGCGGACTCGCGGGCCCCGACGGGCGCCGTGCCCGCCTCCAGGAACTCCGCGAGGCGCCGCGCCTCGCGCAGCGCCGCCCGCAGCGAGTCCAGGAGGCCCACAGGGCCGAAGGCGCGGGCAATGCGCAGTGCCTCCAGGCGGTACTTCAGGCGCACGGCCGCGGGCCTTCGCATCAGCGCGTTGTCCGCGGGCGCCACCGGTCCCTGTGCCGCCCTCGGCTCCCCGGCGGCTCGGGCCTCCCGGTCGAGCCGCGTGGTGACGGCGAGTCCGGTCTGCCGGTACGTGGTGGCGAGCATCCGGTCCAGGGCGAGGTCGGGGTCGCGCAGCTCGGGCGGGCCGCCCTGCCCCATGATGCGGTCGTGCACGGCGATGCCGACGCGCCGGTGGGCGGCGGCCAGCAGGGCGTCGAGCGCGCGCCCGGCCTCGCGCGCGCCGTCGCGGCCCGTCGTCCCCGCGCCGGGACTCATCGCTGCCCCTCGCGCACGGCGCCGGCGCCGCCGCCCGCCAGGCCGAGGCCTGCCCGCAGCGCGGCCCTGGCCCGCGCCAGGTTCTGCCGGACGGCGGCCTGGGTCGTGCCCATCGCGCGAGCGCTCTCCTGCGTGGTGAACCCGTCGAGGTGCCAGGCCATGGCGGCCCGCTGCTTGGCGGGAAGCCCGAGCAGCAGGGCGGTGACGCGCCGGGCCTCCTCGCCGAGTTCCGCCGCGTGCGCGGGCGTCTGCCACCGCACGAGCACGCGCGGCTCCGGTGGCTCGGCGCAGCTGTCCTCCAGGCGGACCTGCTGCGCCACCCACGAGCGCCAGGCCACCGCGCGCAGCCAGGCCTTGGGGTAGCGGATGGCCACGCCCGGCGCGCACATCTGCGTGAACGCGTCCTGCGCGGCGTCCTGCGCCTCGCTCCAGGAAGCTCCGTGGAACAGCAGGAACCGCACCAGGGCCGGGTACTCCGTCTCGTGCAGTTCCTCGGCCAGCTCCCGCCCGGGCAGCGCGACCGTGTCGGCCTCCAGGGGCCGCGGCGGGCTCAGCTCAGCGCTCGCGGTCTCCTCCACGACGGCCACCCCCGATCGCCGGGGCCGAGGGACGGCCAGGACGCGCCGCGACCCGGGGGGGCGCGTGCCGCGCCGTGGCGACGACCTGTATGTCATGGCCGTCGCGGGACTCCCGCAGCGACGCCCACGGGGCGGCGCAGCGCACCCGCTCGGTCAGGGCCTCCTGGGTGATGCGTGCCAGCTCCACCTCCCTGCCGAGCCACTGGCGGACTGTCTTCACCACGCCGCTGACGACACTGACGAGCACTGTCGTCACTGCCCCGGCCACCACAGGATCCACGCGCGTGCCCTTTCTCGTCCCCGCGCCGCCACCGCGCGGCGCCGCACGCTCAACAGTGGCGTTGTAGCGGAGAGTTGTGACATGGCGCTGGTCACCTCACGGTGGCGCCTGAAGGCGCGGGGCGACGAGGGGCGGGAGGCTGGCACACGAAACGCGGCGCCCCAGTCTCCTGGGGCGCCGCGTCGTCGCGCGCGGGACGTCAGAGAGCGCCCGCGCCCTTCGCGACCTCACTGGCCTTGCCCGCGGCCCTGGTGGCGTCGGCCTTCTTCAGCTTCCCCGCGGTCTCGTCCACGGTGCCGACGACCTTCTTCACGTCGACGGCGTCGAGCGGGGTCTTGTTCCCGGTGACGGCGGTGTCCAGCAACTGCTGTCCTCCGCCCAGCGGTTCGGCGGCGACGGCGGGAGTCACGGCCCCGAGGGCCAGCGCGACGCCGACGACACCGACGGCGGCCTTGGCGATCTTCACGATCGTTCTTCCTTCCCGGCAGCGGCGGCCTGCGGAATACGACGGCCATGCCGTCGGAGCGTCAAGGTCGGACACTCATCTCGCCCTGCCGCAACACGTAACACCTCCTCGACCGGAAAGGTGACCGTTCGTCACCCGTTCGGCTCTGCTGCGCCGAGCGTCCTGTAGGCGCTGATGACGTACAGGGCCTCGTCGTCGATCGCGGCCTTCTCCCAGTCCAGGGTGATCCGCTTCGGGTGTCCGTCGGCCGCGTACTCGACCTCGGCCGTGTGCGCCTTCTCGCGCCTGGCCTGTTCTGCCTCCTTCAACAGCTCACCGATAGTGGGTACTTGGCCGGGCAGGTCCTTGACGACGCGACGCCCGCTGTCGTCGAGGCCGACCGCCTCGCGCACCTTCCCGTCGCGCACCGTGACGCGGAAGGTCCCGATGAGGGACCGCTCCCCCTCACCCGACCTGAGCGTGTACGCGTAGAAGGAAGGCTCCTTCCAGCCGGTGCCGCCCGTCGACGGGTCGGGCGCGGGCCGCGCCTTCGTCACGTATCGGGAGGGCTCGTCCCCACAGGCGGCGGTCGTGCCCAGCACCCCCACGACCAGGACGGCGGAAGCCAGGAAGCGGACGGGAAGACGAGGGTGTGCGGCGGTCATGTCGGCCCTTTCGACGACGGATACCGCTATGACGCCGACAGGGCGGGGAACGTTCGAAGCGCGCGCGGGGTGGTGCCGCCGGGCGTACGGCGGTGACCGGGCCTTGCCCGGTCACCGCCCTGCACGCCGTGTCCGCCGCCGACGTCATCCGTACCCACGGCCTGGGCCCCAGCACCTGTGAGCGACCCGAGCCGCGCGAGCGGGGTGGCGGCGCGCGGGCGCGACAGCGCGGCTGTGCTGTCCGCAACCACTCGAAACTGACAGCCGTAGGCCTTTCTACCGGCTCCGCGAGAGGCCGCCCGTGCCCGCGCGGAGCCTTTCTCTGCCCGCTTGTGACCGGGAGAGAGCCCTCGCCCCCGGTGTTCAGCCGGGCGGGGGGACCGGCGCGCGGCGGACAACTGCCCGTTCCGGCTTGCAGTTCGCCCGTATCGTGCCCGTCTGCCGGTGGCATGACATCGTGGGCCCATGGTCATCAAGGTGCGCCCGGCGTCGGCCTTCGAGGACGTCCGCACGCTGCTCGGCCCGAAGTCGCCGGGGGCGAACGTCTGCTGGTGCCTCAGCTACCGCATCCCCTCCAAGCTCAACAACGAGCTGCGCGGCCCCGCCCGGGGCGAGTACGTCGCCGAGCTGTGCCGCGCCGACCCGCCGCCCGGAGTGGTCGCCTACGACGGTGACGAGCCGGTCGGCTGGGCCGCAGTGGCGCCGCGCGCGGCCACCTCGTTCGCCCGCAGCCGGAAGATCCCGCACGTCGACGACCTGCCGGTGTGGTCGCTGTGGTGCGTCCGCGTGCGCCCCGGCCACCGCAAACAGGGCATCTCGCATGCCCTGATCGCCGGCGCGGTCGAGTTCGCCCGCGACCGGGGCGCGCCGGCGATCGAGGCGTACCCGCTCGACAGCGGAGACGCCCGGGTCGACCTCACCATGGCGTACGCCGGGATCCGCAAGAACTTCGAGCGGGCAGGGTTCACGCACGCCGCCGACACCACCTCCGTGCTGGCGGGGCACCCCCGGGTCCTCATGCGGCTGGACCTGCGCTGACCTGGCCGACCACGGCTGTGTAGTGGATTCGGTCATTTGCCTGGCGCGATGACGCTGTTTCGGGGGAGTTGAAGGAGTGACGCCCGGGGCTGGCTAGGATCACGGCGTGGTTACGGTTTGGTCACCCCGGCGCATGGCGCGGGCCCGTGCCGCGGCGCGTCCCGGTCCAGGGACAGGTCCGCTGCTGCGGCTCCTGGCGCTCGCCGTGCTGCTGTTCGCCGTGGCCCTCACGCACGGGGCGAGCCCCGACAACGCGGGCGCGCACCTGGTCACCAGTGCCGTGTCCGTGCCGAGCACGGCCGAGGTCCCGCCCGCCGGCAAGGCGGAGCCGTCCGCCCTCGGCACCGCTGACGTACGCCACCAGGACCACGGCCCCGCGCATCCGGACGAGCAGTGCGCCTCCGGACAGCCCGCCCAGGGACCGGCCCTCGCACCGCCCTGCCTTGCGGCCTCCGTCGGGCAGCCGGACGCCCCCGGGCACCCGTCCGCCGTGCGGGGCTCCGGCGCGGCCGAGTACACGGTCACGCCGTCCGTGGCCGTCAAGACATCCGTGGTCCACCAGGTTTAGCCCGCGACACCGGCCCCCCTGCCCTCCCGTCCATGACGGCGGGAGCGGCCGTCGCCGGTGGCCGCTCGCTTCCCCCCACCCCCCACTCACATCCGTCGCCCGCTCCTGAACGGCCGCCGCCGTCCAGGAGACGTGCGACCGGAGGACCCGTGTCCGTACCCACCCGCCTGCCCGCCCGCCCCCGGCGGGTGCGCCCACAGTGGCGGCGAAGGGCCACCGCGCTCGTGCGCGGCAGTCTGCTCACCGTCATGGCGCTGTGCGCCCTCGTGCACGGACCGCTCGACGAGAACCGCGGCCCCGCGCGCCCGCCCGCCGCGGCCCCCCTCGCCGCTCCCCCCACCCAGGACGCCGCGCCCCACAGCCCCCACCAGCACCACGGCTCCGAAGAGTGCGCCCCGGACGGACCCCTGCGCACCCCCGCCGCCCCGGTGGACCAGCCACCCACCGGAGCAGGCACCCTCATGGCCGCCGCGGCCCTTCCCGTCCTCGGCGGGCCAGGGCCCCGCAGACCGCAGCGGCGCCGAAGAACACGTACGGGCAGGACAGCCCTCGTCCGCACGGCCCGGTGGCGCATCTAGACCGCTCGCCCGCAGCCGCACCCCGGCTGCCGCGCCCGCGGCCCCGCACGCACGGACGCCCGTCCACCGCGAGGCCGCGACGCGAGAGGGACACGCACCGCGCATTCGTCGAGCGAGAGCGAAAGAGATGCAGTCACTCATGAACACCGCCAGGACATCCGACCGTTCCGCCCTCTCGGCCCTCGTGGGGGACACGCCGTTGCTGCGCGTCTCCGAGCCTTTGGCACCCGCCGGGCACGGCTTCTGGGCCAAGCTGGAAGGCTTCAACCCGGGAGGCATCAAGGACCGGCCCGGACTGCACATGGTGGAGCGCGCCCGCGCCCGGGGCGAACTGCGCCCCGGCGGCCGGATCATCGAGTCCACCAGCGGCACCCTCGGCCTCGGCCTGGCCCTGGCCGGTATGGTCCACGGCCACCCCGTCACCCTCGTCACCGACCCCGGCCTCGAACCGTCCATGACGCGCCTGCTCACCGCCTACGGAGCGGGCGTCGACATCGTCGCGGAGCCGCACCCCGCCGGCGGCTGGCAACAGGCCCGCCGCGACCGCGTCAGCGAACTGCTGCGCGCCCACCCCGGCTCGTGGTGCCCCGACCAGTACAACAACCCCGACAACACCAGCGCCTACACCCCGCTCGGCCTCGAACTGGCCGCCCAGCTCGGCCACATCGACGTCCTCGTGTGCAGCGTCGGCACCGGCGGCCACTCCGCGGGCGTCGGCCGCGTCCTGCGCCAGCTGTACCCGGACATCGACATCGTCGGCGTCGACACCATCGGCTCGACCATCTTCGGCCAGCCCGCCCGCACCCGCCTCATGCGCGGCCTCGGCTCCAGCATCTACCCCCGCAACGTCGCCTACGACACCTTCCGCGAGGTCCACTGGGTCGCCCCGCACGAGGCCGTGTGGACCTGCCGGCGCCTCGCCGCCTCCCACTACGCCACCGGCGGCTGGAGCGTCGGCGCCGTCGCGCTCGTCGCGGGCTGGCTCGCCCGCACCCTGCCCGCCGACACCCGCATCGCCGCGATCTTCCCGGACGGACCGCAGCGCTACCTCGGCACCGTGTACGACGACGACTACTGCGCGCGGCACGGCCTGCTCGCCAGCCCGCCCCCCGCCGAACCCGAGGTCATCGGCCGCCCCGACGAGAAGGAGGTGCACCGCTGGACCCGGTGCGCCGAGGTCGTCGACCCGCTGACCCTGACCGCGGAGCCGGAGGCGGGCCGGTGAAAGCCACCCTCGTCCACCTGCGGTCCTACGAACGCAGCGTCCAGCTCCTGATGGTGAATCAGTTCACCATCAACCTCGGCTTCTACATGCTGATGCCCTACCTCGCCGCCCACCTCTCCGGCACGCTGGGCCTCGCGGGCTGGCTCGTCGGACTCGTCCTCGGCGTACGCAACTTCAGCCAGCAGGGCATGTTCCTGGTCGGCGGCACGCTCGCCGACCGGTTCGGCTACAAGCCCCTGATCGTCGCGGGCTGTGTGCTGCGGACCGCGGGCTTCGCGACGCTCGGCCTCGTCGACTCGCTGCCCGCGCTGCTCGCCGCGTCGGCCGCCACCGGCCTCGCGGGCGCGCTGTTCAACCCGGCGGTGCGCGCCTACCTCGCGGTCGACGCGGGGGAGCGCAGAGTCGAGGCGTTCGCGCTGTTCAACGTCTTCTATCAGGCCGGGATCCTGCTGGGCCCGCTGGTCGGCATGGTCCTCACCGGCGTCGACTTCCGCGTCACCTGTCTGGTGGCGGCCGCGATCTTCGCCCTGCTCTCGGTGGTGCAGATCCGCGCGCTGCCCGTCCGCGGCGGGCAGCGCGCCCAGGGGGCGGGGGAGCGCGTGCTCACCCAGTGGCGGGGCATCCTCAGCAACCGGCCGTTCCTGCTGTTCTCCACCGCCATGATCGGTTCGTACGTCCTGTCCTTCCAGGTCTATCTGGCGCTGCCCCTGGACGTGCGCAGGCTCGGCGGGGACGGGCAGTTCGGCACCGTGGCCGTGGCGGCGCTCTTCGCCGTCAGCGGGCTGAGCACCATCGTCGGCCAGACCAGGGTCACGGCCTGGTGCAAGGCCCGCTACGAACCCGGCGAAGCCCTCGTCAGGGGCCTGTCCGTGATGGGCGTCGCCTTCGTGCCGCTGCTCCTGGCCACCGCGGTGCCCGTGCCCGGCTCCGGGGTCGCGCTGTGGGCCCTGGCCGCCGTGCCGCCCGCGCTCGCCGCGCTGCTCCTGGCCCTCGGCACGATGATCGCCTACCCGTTCGAGATGGACACCATCGTCCGCCTCTCCGGGGATCGCCTCGTCGCCACCCACTACGGCCTCTACAACACCGTCTGCGGGATCGGCATCACGCTCGGGAACCTCCTCACCGGCGCCGCCCTGGACGCGGCACGTGAGGCGGGGCTTCCCGCGCTGCCCTGGGCCGCGCTGCTCGCGCTCGGCCTCGGCTGCGCGAGCGCCCTGTACGGCCTGCACCGCACTGGCCGATTGGCGCCGCCCGCGCCCCGGCCCGCCGCGGCCTGACCCACTGACCCGTGGCAGAAGGGGGCAGACGCCGTCTGACGTCTGCCCCCGGCAGGCCGCGCCATCCCACAGGAGTGCCCCATGTCCACCTACGACCCGACCGCGCCCGACCCGACTCCGCCGCGCCTGCGCCCCTTCCGGGCCGTGCGCTACGACGAGGACCGCGCCGGTGACCTGTCCGGACTCGTGGCCCCGCCCCACGACGACCTCGACCCGGCCCACGCGCGTTCCCAGCGCGTACGCCCGCACCACATCGCCCGTCTCCTCTACGCCTCCGACCCGCAGGCCGCGGCAGGCCAGTTGCGGCGCTGGCTGCGGCGCGGCGTGCTGAAACGCGACGAGCGCCCCGCCCTGTACGTCTACCAGCAGCAGCGCGGCGCCCGGATCCTGCAGCGCGGCGTGATCGGCGAACTGCCGCTTCCGCATCCGCGGGGCCCGGCACGGCCCCTGCTGCCGCACGAGGGCGTGTCCGCCCACGTCGTACGCCAGCGCGCGGCCCACATGGCGGGGCTGCGCGCCCAACTGGAGCCGCTGCTCCTGACGTACCGCGGTACGAGGTCGACGGGCACGCGGATCACGCACCACATCACGCGCCGCACGCCGACGGCCGTCGCCCGCGTCGGCGACACCACCCACCTGGTGTGGGCGTGCCACGACGAAGCCGAAACGGCCCTGCTGAGCGCGGGCGTGGAAACCGATCAGGCCCTCATCGCGGACGGCCACCACCGGCACGCCGCCTGCCTGCGCCTGGGCGCGGAGCGGAGCAGCCCCTGGGCCAGCAGCCTGGCCCTGTTCGTCGACACGGTCGCGTATCCGCCGCGGCTCTCCGCGATCCACCGGGTGCTCCCCGGCCTCGACCCGGAGAAGGCGGCGACCGCGGCCGCGGAGGTCGCCCGCGTCCGGCCACTGCCGCAGGGGCCGCGGGGGCCCGCGCCGGACGAGGTGGTCCTCGTCGGCGGGGGCCGGGCCTGGGCCGTCAGCGACCCTGACCCCGAGGCCCTGCGTGATGCCCTCGCGGGGCGGCCGCCGCAGTGGGCCGGGCTTCCCTCGGCCGTCAGTGACCATCTGCTGATCGACGCCGCCTGGTCGGTGCCGGAGCTGCCCGGCGCCGTACGCCACCAGCACGACGCGGCCAGGGCGGTCGCGGCGGTGGCGGCGCCGGGCCGGGGCAGCGCCGTGCTGCTGCCCGCGCTCCGGGAGGAGCGGGTACGGGAGTTGGCGCGGGCCGGGGTGCTGCTGCCCCGCAAGTCCACGTCGTTCGGCCCGAAGCCGGCGATCGGGCTTGCGCTGCGGGTCCTCGGCCTGTCGTGACGCGGGGGTCGCGGGCCGTCGGTGCGGCGGGGCCCGGTGCGGCGGTTATCCCTTCAGCCGCTCCCGCAGCTCCTCCGTGTCCGCCAGGAACCACGTTTGGCGCCCGCGGTTGCTCTCCCGCACGAAGTCCCGCAGTGCCGAACTGGCCTCGGTGTGGCGGGAGATGTCGCCGACCACCGCGAGGCCCACGCGGTAGTTCACGAACTTCTGGACGATATCGCCCGCGACCCGCGTGCGCAGCTGGAAGAACTCCTCGCCGAGCCGTGCGGCCGGGATGACCACCCACTGGGCCCCCTGATAGGAGGCATTGCCGACGAGATCCAGGACGTCCCCTTCGCCACGGATGGTCTCGCCCTCGGCGGCGCAGGTCAGAACGGGTACGTCGTGGATCGACTCAAGAGCGCTCATGACCTGAAGACTAGTTCCGCCCGCTCCGGCGACCGTCGGGGCCCTCCGTGGCACAGCCCGTACGCGGACGTCATGGCTCCAGCACACGGGCCGGTCACGCTGGTCACATGACGACGACCACACCGGCTCGGCACCGGACGGCCCCCTGGCGGCGCAGGCGGCTGTGCTGGGCGGCGCTGCTCTTCCTGACCGGGGTCCTCGTGCTCACGTTCTTCGCGTATCCCGGGCACACGTTGGTGACGCGGATGTACAAGCAGGGTGTGGCCGTCGATGCGGAGACGGTGGCGGTGACGACCGACGGCGACGGCCGCACCAGCCGCGTCACCGTCCGGTTCCGCAAGCCTGAGGGCGGCCCTCCGGTCACGGCCGACCTGGCCGAGGCGCCCCCGCTGCCCCGGGCGGTCGAGGGGCGCCCGATCGAGGTGACGTACGACTCGAAGGACACGTCCGACGTGCTGAGCCGGGCTCAGATGCGGCGCCTGGCCCCCGAACGGCACCCCTTGGGGGTGGGCGGTACGGCGCTGATGGCCGTCGGAGCCCTGGTCGCGACGACGACGGTGCGCCGGACGCGGGAGGCGGCATGAGGGACGGACACATCCCCCGGGGGTGATGGCCCCCCGGCCGACGGCCTCGGTGACGCCGCCGGCCTGATGCCCGACCGTGCGGCGCACGGTCGGGCATCGTCGTGCCTGGGGCTGCGCTTGGGGCTACCGCGCGTCGACCAGTACGCGGCCGTCGGTGGGCGTGTGCGCTGCGGCGCCGTTGCGGTACGCGGCTTCGACCCGTGCTTGTTCGGCGGCGTCGGGCACCGCGTTCTTGCAGCTCGTGCCGGCGCTGGAGCCCGACATCAGCTGGGAGCACGGGCCGGGCTTGGTGTCGGGCAGGCCGAGGTTGTGGCCGATCTCGTGGGCGGTGATGCGGGTCTTGTCGTGGCCTTGCGTGACCGCCTGCTGGCCGAGTTGGACGACGCCGCGGCCGCCGGGGCGGACCGGGCCCAGGGTGGCCTGCGGCCAGCCGCTGGTGGCCACGATCTGGATCTCGGCCCGGGTGCCGGGCGTGGCCTTGACCAGCTTGACGTTGTCAACGTTGCCGTTCCACGAGGCGACTCCGGCCGCGATCGCGGCCTCCCAGCCACCGGCCCGGCTGTCGTCGTACCGGAGTGTCACCACTGCGGCGTCGCTCTTCGCGGTGGTGGGATCCGGCGCTGCCACGGCGTTCGCCGCGGGCACCGCGGTCAGGAGGACCGCCGTGGCGGTACCCGCGAGACCCAGGCGTATGGGGTGCAGCATGGTCGTCTGTCCCTTCGTTCTGTGGGGGCTCGGCTCCGCCAGGAACCGAGTAAAGGGAAGGAAGGGTGGCGTGATCAGCAAGGCCCCGCACCGACCGCCGACCGACCGGCGGCAGGTGCGTGTGGGAGGGGACGAGGGCGTACACCCGGGACGTACGTGAGCACCCGAGCGCACACGCCGCGGAGACGTCAACTCGGGCCAGGGGGCTGGGCATACGCCGCTCCATTCCACACCACCGACGCTCGTGCGAGACGGTACAGCGCCGAACGCGCGCAACAGCAGCCCCAGGACCGGAAATTCTTTCGGAGCGGCCCTTCACCTCGCCGCTCACCTCAGCGGCGCCCCGGCCGAGCGCCGCACCTGCACGAGGGAGCACCGGACATCACGGCCCGGGGGCAGGCGCCCTCCGGACGAGGACGCCGTGCTCAGGGCACCGGTCGAACCGGGAGGGCCGCGCCGACGAGGGCGAGTGCCGCGTCCAGGAGTGCGTCGGTCAGGGTGGGGAGTTGGTCGGAGGGCTCGGACAACAGGAACAGCCAGGCGAAGACCGGGCCGACGAGGAGGGCGTTGAGGGCGGCCGGGTCGGGGCGGGTGGTGAGTTCGCCGCGCGCGGTCGCGCGGTCCAGGATCTCCGTGAGGGTCCGGCGCTGGTCCCCCACGTACTTCTCGTCGAAGCGGTCGCGCAGGTCGGCGTCGGCGTGGAGGTCGGCGAGGAGCCCGGGGACCGTCCCCGGCGGCGGGGCGGTCATGGCGTCCGCGACCTCGGCGAGCACGGCGGCCAGGTCGGCGCGGAGCGATCCGTGGTCGGGGGCCACGGCCAGGAACTGGTCCGGCAGGAGGACGTCGAAGATCATCTCTTGTTTGGTGGCGTGGCGCCGGTAGATCGCCGCCTTGCCGACACCGGCTCGCGCGGCCACCTCCGCCACCGTGAGCCGCGCGTAGCCGACCTCGGTCAGCAACTCGCCGACGGCCGAGGCGATGGCGTCGTCGACGCGGCCGTCCCGGGGGCGGCCCCCCTGGTTGCGCGCTTGCTTTCGAGCAGACATGGGAGCATCATACGGAACCAGGAGTAACGAAACCAGGAGTTCCAGAACTAGCGGTTCCGTTTTCTCTGGTGAGGCCGCGGTGGCGGCGCGCCCTTCAGGGCGTGGTCACCGGGCCCCGGCCCCACCGACAGGGCACTCCGGCTCGGAAGGAATGACCGATGCGCATCCCGAAAGCCGCCCACACCGCACAGCCGTGGCGGATCCACGAATTCACCCAGGGCTTCCGGATCGAGGACGTGTGGTCGTTCCGCGCGCCCGACGCCGGGCCCGACGACTTCCCCGTCATGATCGAGGCGCTGAAGACGGCCTACGACATCCGGAAGGACCCGGCCGCGGTCCGGTTCCTGTTCGCGCTGCGCTGGAAGCTCGGTGCCCTGCTCGGCTGGGACGGTCCCCGGGCCGGTCTGGGCGGCCGGGTCGCCTCGCTGCGCGACGGCCTCCCGCCCGACCTCGCCCGGACCGCGGACGACGCAGTCCCCTGCACCGACCCGTTCTCCGAGGTCTACCAACTCGACGACGAAGCGGCCCGCGAGCTGGGCAACAGGACGGTCCACGCCATCATGCACCTGGGCTGGATGCGGACCGGGAGCGGAGCCTACGAACTGCGCATGGCGGCGCTGGTCAAACCCAACGGCCTGTTCGGGCGGCTCTACATGGCCGGCATCCTCCCCTTCCGGTACCTCATCGTCTACCCGGCCATGACCCGCCAGTGGGAGCAGGCCTGGCTCGACCACGGCCGCCCGCGTCGGCGCGCCGCGGGCGCCGCGCGCGAAGAGGCGCCCGGCCCGGAGTGAGCCGCGCCGCGGGCTCAGCCCTGGTGCTGCTCCAGGACCGTGGCCACGGTGTCGGCGTCCGCCGGCCCCTTGTCCTCGCGGTACCGGACGACCCGGGCGAACCGCAGCGTGACGCCCGCCGGATAGCGCGAGGACTTCTGCAGTCCGTCGTAGGCGATCTCCACGACCAGCTCGGGGCGGACGGTCACGACGAAACCGTCGTCGCTGAGAGCCAGTTCGCGCAGGCGCTCGGTCTGCCAGGCGAGCATCGCGTCCGTCATGCCCTTGAAGGTCTTGCCGAGCATGGCGAACGTGCCGTCCGGGCGCCGGGCGCCCAGATGGAGGTTGGAGAGCTTGCCGGTGCGCCGCCCGTGGCCCCACTCGGCGGCCAGGACCACCAGGTCAAGGGTGTGCACGGGCTTGACCTTCAGCCACGAGGCGCCGCGGCGGCCCGCGCTGTAGGGGGCGTCGAGACCCTTGAGGACGACGCCCTCGTGGCCGCGCGCGAGGGTCGCGGCGAAGAAGTCGTCGGCGGCGCGGCGGGCCTTCTCGTCGGCCGGGTCCTCGACGGTCACGCGGCGTACCCGCATCGGCTCGGGCACGAGCCGCGCGAGCACCGCGTGCCGTTCGCGCAGCGGCAGTTCGAGCAGGTCCTGGCCGTCGACGGACAGCGCGTCGAAGAAAACAGGGGACAGGGGCAGCTCGGCCGCCGCGGCGGCCACGTCGAGACGGGAGCCGACGCGCCCGGCGATCTCCTGGAAGGCCCGCGGACGCCCGGCCGCGTCGAGCGCGATGATCTCGCCGTCGAGAATGAACCGGGAGCCCGCCAGCTCGACCGCGAGAGGCGCCAGTTCGGGCAGGCGGTCGGTGATGTCGTCCAAGGTGCGCGTGTAGACGCGTACGTCGTCGCCGTCGCGGTGCACCTGGACGCGGATGCCGTCCAGCTTCTCCTCGACCGCGCACGGCCCGAGCTTGTCGATTCCCTCGCCGACGGTCGGCGCGCTGTGCGCGAGCATCGGCTGGACGGGGCGGCCGACGGTCAGCCGGAAGTCCGCGAGGGCGTCCACCCCGCCTTCGAGCACCACGCGGGCCACCGGTGTCAGGTCACCCGCCAGCATCACGGCCCGCCGCACCTCGGGCGCCGGGGCCCCGGTGGCCCGCGCGAGCCCCTCCACGGCCACCGCGTCGAGCGCGCCCTGGCGCACCTCCCCGGTCAGCAGCCCGAACAGCAGCTTCTGCTCGTCCGCCGTGGCCGCGCCCAGCAACTCCTGGACGAGCCGTCGCCGTTCCGCCTGCGCCCCCGCGCCCGCGACCGCGGCCAGGGCGGTGAGCGCCGCGTCCACGTCCGCCACCGCGAGCGACGGCTCGGCCGCCGGGGCGACGGGGTCCTTGAGCGCGTTCCAGCCCACGCCGATCCGCCCCTGGGGCAGTCGTCCCGCCAGATAGGGAATGACCAGGGGCACGTCGGCGGGCTCGGCGGTCCGGAAGAGGTCGGACAGCAGCGCGACCTTCCGTGACCGCGCCGCCGTCGCCGCCACCTCCTTGGAGACCTCCGCTACCCGGGCGAACAACATGCGGCCATCCTGCAACGCGGGGCCCGATCCCGCACGGCGGGCCGCACGGCGCCGCGCCCCGGCCGGGCGGCCCGCGGTCAGCGCGCGACGATGCCGCGCACCACGCCCAGGTCGACCAAGTCCTGGGGGCGAAGGCGCAGTTCGTCCGCGAGGCCGGGTGCGTCCGCGCGCGGGCGCTTGAGGATGGCGGCCGCCGCCTCGGGGGCGATCACCGAGAAGTAGCTGTCCGGCGCCGCCCAGGTGCGGCCGGGCGCGGCGAGGGCGAGCGCGCCGCCGGAGCCGCCCTCGCCGATGACCAGGCTGGTGACCGGGGTGCGCGCGGCGGCCACCGCCGCGAAGACGTCCGCGATGGCGGCGCCCGCCCCGGCGCGCTCCGCGGCGGCGTCGTTCGCGGCCCCTGGCGTGTCGATCAAGGTGAGGACGGGCACGGCGAGCCGGTCGGCCAGTCGGATGAGCCGGGCCGCGGTGCGGTACCCGGCGGGCAGTGTCGGGGTCCCGCACTGGGCGACGTACGCGACCGCCCGGCCGTCCCGGAGGCCGAACCCGCAGCGCAGGCCCGCGTCCGTGCCGCCGCACCGGTCCCCGCTGACCTCCTCCCGGGAGGAGAAGTACGCGTCGAGGTAGGCGTCCGCGCGGGGGCGTTCGGGCGCGCGGGCCCGGAGCACGGCCTCCCAGCCGGTGCCGGACGGCCGCGCGTCCCCGAGCGCCCGCGGCGGTGCGACGGGTCCCCGCGCGGGCGAGGTGAGCAGCCGCAGCCAGTGCCCGAGGCGTCCGCGCAGCTGGTCGTGCGGTACGACGGCGTCGACGGTGCCCGCAGCCAGCTGCCCCTCGGCGGTGTACGCCGCCGGGTCGGCGTCCGGCGGCCTGACCCGCGAGCCCGCGAAGCCCACCTGCGCGCCCGGCAGCGCGAGCACGACGTCGGCCCCCGCGCCGAGGGTCGCCCAGCCGCCCCCGGTGGTCGGGTCGCACAGCACCGCGAGCTGCGGAAGGCCCGCCGCGCGGTTGAGCGCCGACTGGGCCGCCACGCGCTGGAGTTGGGTCAGGGCCCGCATGCCCTCCTGCATCCGGCTGCCGCCGGTCGCGATGAGCGAGACGAGCGGAAGCCGGTGCGCGCGGGCTGTCGCGTACGCCGCCTCCAGGCGGTCGCCGGTCCGCTCGCCGAGCGAGCCGCCCAGATAGCGGAACTCGAAGGAGACCAGGACGGCACGCACACCCTCGACGACCGCCGTGCCGCACACGACGGACTCCGTCTCGCCGGTGCGCTCGTACGCCGAGGCGCGCGCGTCGTCGTACCCGGACCAGCCGAGCGGGCCGTCGGGCCGCGCGGCCCTCGGCGGTTCTTGGAGTTCGGTGAAGTCGGCGGTGACGGCGGCGATGGCCTCGCGCGCGGAGACGCGGTCGGCGGCGTTGGACGCATGGGGTGAGGACACGCCTCGTACTCCTACCTGGTCTGTTCCCTTCCGTCGAGTACCTGCCTGTACGCACGCGGGGCCTCACGCCGCCGGAAGGCGCAGGCCGTTCGTCGGGCGGCTCGCTCAGGGGCGGTGGCAGATGAAGACGGGGCCGGCCCAGTGGTCGCAGACGGGGCCCGTGGTGGGTGGCGGGTCGACGGGGGTGGGGGTCGGCGTCGGCTCGGGCGGCAGGGTGGGCTCGACCGGCGTCGGCGTGGGGGTGGGCTCCGGAGGCACGGTGGGCGAGGGAGTGGGCGTGGGCGTCGGGGTCGGCGTGGGCTCCGGGGGTGGCGTCGGGCTCGGCGTGGGTGAGGGCGTGGGGGATGGCGCGGGCGGCTCGGTCGGAGCTGGGCTCGGTGTGGGTGAGGGCGGGGGCGTGGGCGTCGGCTCCGGAGGGCGCGGGGGATCCGGCTGCGGGACGGGCGGGACCGACGGCAAGGGGGCCTCGGGCGCCACAGGCACCACGGGAGTCACGGGCGGGACCTGCGGCACGGGCGGAGCCTGCTCAGGCCGCTCGGGCCGCGCGGCCGGGGCCGGCGCCGGAACCTGGGGCTGCTCAGCAGGCTGGTCCGAAGCTCGCTCCGCGGGCTGCCCAAGGGGCTGCTCAGGCCGCGTCTGCGAAGCCTCCGGCGCCTCGGGCCCGGGCCCGGTGCGCTCCTGCGCCGCGCCTCCCGGCGCCTCCGGCTCCGCCACCGCGCCCGGCCGGGGCTCGGGCGCGGCGACGTCCGAGGCCTTCTCCGGCTCCGAGGCCTTCCCCGGCGCGTCCACCGGGCGGGAGGCCGCGCCGCTCTCCGCCGTCGTGGCGCGGGCGGGGGCCGTCGAGTGCCCCGTGCCGCTCAGGACGAGGCTCGCCGCGACGGCGGCTCCGGCCACCGTGGTGCCGACGGCCCCGACCACGGCCACGGGAAGCTTCCCGCCCGCGGTCAGGGCGTGACGCAGGCCGTGCAGCAGCCCCCCGGAACCGGGCGCGCTCCCGCCGGAGGCGGCTACGGCCCCCGCGCCGGCTCCCGCCGCGAGCGGCACCAGGAACTTGCCCGTGCCGCCGAGGACGAACAGGAGCAGGGCGGGCCCGACGAGGGCGGGCAGCCGGTGGTTGGCACGGGTCAGCAGGGCGAGGCGCGCCCGGCAGTCGGTGCAGCCGCCGAGGTGGGCGGCCAGCGTCTCGGACTGCCGGGGCGAGGCCTCGCCGCGTATGTGCGCGGGCATGCGGTCCCAGTGGGTCTCGCAGGCCGGGTTCTCGGGCACCCCCGGGTGCGCGCGCAGGAAGGCCTGGCGCATGCCCTCGCGAGCCCGGTGCAGCAGCACCGCCGTGGCGCCGCGGCCCGCGCCGATGCTGCGGCCGATCGCGTCGAGAGGCTGGCCCTCCGCCTCGGCGAGCCACAGCGCCGTCACCCAGCGCTCGGGCAACTGACCCAGGACCCGCGTCAGGAGGTCGACGGAGGACACGCGGGCCGCCGGGTCGCCCTCCCCGTCGGCGACGGTGGTGACGTCGACGGCCTCGGGCACCCACGAGGCCTGCGGGTCGTGCGGGGTCTCCTTCGCGGCGGCCTGCCCCACCGACACCGCGAGGTGCCGCACGGTCGTCATCAGGTACGCCGCCACGTTCTCGATCTCGTGCCCCGCGGCCAGGCGCCGCCAGACGCGGAAGTGCGCCTCCGCGACCAGGTCGTCGGCGACCCAGGCGTTGCCGGTCAGCGAGCGCGCGTACGCCACGAGACGCGGGTGCTCGGCTTCGTAGACGCGCGCGTACGCGGCCGTCACGGCCCCGGACGCGGCAGCGGCGGTCTCGGAAGGAACTCCGGTGGGAACGCCCGGGGGGACGTCGGCGGGGACGTCGGACATGACAGGACACTCCTGTCCCACTGCGGGGGTGGTGGGTGAGTTCGAAAGACTAGGTGAGAAATGTCGGACATATCAGGGAGAGGTGACACAGGTCACAGTGAACTCTTCATGCACTCCCGTAATGCGGGCACCCGTTACCGGGTCGTAGGGGTAAGGAACCGGCAGAAGTGGAGCCCGACCATGGCCGTCACGCTCGAGCAGTCCGCCCGTGCTCGCTTGATCACTCCCGAGGGCCGTGAGCGTCCGATCCCCGTGACGCTGCGCTATCAGGCGAGTGATCCGCTCGCGGTGCAGGTCACCTTCCCGCCCAAGGTGTCCCTGGATGGCGCCGAGGTGACATGGGTCTTCGCCCGCCGCCTGCTCGAGGAGGGTCTGAGCGCCCCGGCGGGCGCGGGGGACGTGCACGTCTGGCCGTGCGGCCGCGCGCGCACCGTCCTGGAGTTCCATGCCCCGCACGGCCTCGCGCTCGTACAGTTCGACCGGGCAGCGCTGCGGCGCTTCCTGATGCGCACGTACGCCGTCGTGGGCGCTGACGGCGAGGAGGTGGGGCTCGATCTGGATCAGAGCCTGACGGAACTCCTCGGCGGCGTCTGAGGCGACGGAGCCCAGCCCCCGCGCAGGCGGAATCCGGCCCCTGGGGGCGGGACCCGACCCCTAAAAATAGGTTAGGCTAGCCTAACTCGATCACGTGCGCCCGTTGTTCCACGTGAAACGGGCGTTTCAGGATCTCAACGGGCGTTTCAGGATCGCAGGGGAGGAGACCGGGGTGGGCCACGGCTGGGAAGGCGTCGTCCTCAAGTTGTTCCGAGGCAAGGACTTCCGGTTCACGGTGACCGGTGCCGAGGACGTGACGGACCACTACCGCCGCATTCACGTCACCGACGGCGGCATGCTCGCGCAGACCGGTGTGCACCCCACGATGTGGGCACGGCTGTGGTTCGACAACGCGGGCAAACCGCACCAGCGCGCCTACACCGTCGTCGGCCCCGACCCCGAGGCTGGCACGTTCAGCCTGGAGTTCGCGCTGCACGACGGCTGCGCGAGCGAGTGGGCGCGCAAGGCGGGGCCCGGCGACACCATCGAGGCGACCGTGCAGGGCACCGGCTTCGAGCTGCCGCAGCCGGAGCCGTCGCGGCTGCTCGTCATGGGCGACGCGGCCTCGCTGCCCGCGGTGAACTCCCTCTTGGAGGCGATGCCGGGCATCCCCGCGACGATCTGGTTCGAGACGCAGCACGCCTCGGACCGCGAGCTGCCCCTGGGTGTCGACCCGGCGCTCCACGAGGTGCACTGGATCGAACGACAGGCCTCCGGCGCCGCCCTGGTGGAGCAGGCCAAGGCGGGTCTCGCGGCGGCCGTCGACGGCGCGCCCGACGTTTACGCGTGGATCACCTGCGACACGACGACCACCCGCGCCCTGACGGCGTACGTACGCAAGGAACTTGCGCTGCCCAAGAGTCGTGTCCACGCGCTCGGCTACTGGCGGCCGGGGCGCGGCTGACGGCTTCGGCCTCCGGTGGCGGTGCGCGGGCGGCCGGTCAGGGCCGCTCGGCGAGGTCCACGGCGATCCGACGCCCGGAGCGCAGCGCCCGCGCCCCCGCGTCGGCGACGGCCGCCGCCGCGTACCCGTCCCAGGCGCCGGGTCCGCTGATCCGCCCCTCGCGCGCCGCTCGCACCCACGCCTCGACCTCGCGGTCGTAGGCGTCGGCGAAACGCGTCAGGTAGTCCTGCGCGATCTCCTGGCGCGCGGCGCCCCGGGAGCGTACGGCCATCGCGTGCTCGTCTCCGACGCGGGCCGTGCCCCGCTCGCACACCGCCTCGCACGTCACCTCGTAGCCGAAGCCGCAGTTGACGAAGGCCTCCACGTCGACGAGCGCGCCGCCGTCCGTCTCCAGGAGCACCAGCTGGGGGTCGAGCAGCCCGGCGGGCGCACCGGACGACGGCCGGGGCCGGGCGACGGTCACCGCCGTGATCTCCTGGCCGAGCAGCCAGCGCGTCGCGTCGATCTCGTGGGACACCGTACTGCTGAGGAGCATCGCGGACGTGAAGTGCGGGGGAGAGGACACATTGCGGTGCCGGCAGTGCAGCATCAGCGGCCTGCCCAGGTCACCGGCGTCCAGGAGCGCCTTGAGCCGCTGGTACGCGGCGTCGTAGCGGCGCATGAACCCCACCTGGATGAGGGCGCGCCCGGCCCGGGCCTCCGCCTCGACGACCCGCAGCGCCGCCCGGGGGTCGGCTGCGAGGGGCTTCTCGCACAGCACGGGCAGGCCCCGCGCGACGGCGGCGAGCAGCGCCTCCTCGTGCCGGGCGTCCGGGGACGCCACCACCGCGGCCCGTACCCCGGGCTGATGGAGCGCGTCCAGGGCGTCGGCGTGCACGCGTACGCCGTCGAGCCCGGCCGCGGCCCGCTCGGCCCGCCCCGTGTCGGGATCCGCCACGGCCACCACGCGCGCCCCGGCCGTCCGCGCGAGCCGGCGCACATGGTCGGCGCCCATGTGGCCCGCGCCCAGGACGGCCACGCCCAGCGGTTCGGCCACTCCCAGCGGTTCGGTCACTCCACGAACTCCCTTCCCGCGCCCGGCCGTCGGGCCACCGTAACCGCACGCCGCCGCACGATCACCACGCATCCGGCCAGGAGCACCGCGGCGCCCGCCCCGACCAGCACGAGAGCGGGCCAGGCGGAGCCGTCGTCGGACTCCGTCGCGGGCGCGAACGCGGCCGACGCCACGGCGGCGTTCCGCGCCCGGTCCGGCGCGGTACGGGGCTTCGCGGGCAGCAGCGAGCCGACCGGCCGCACCCGGCCCGACGCCGCGAAACCCCAGTCGAGCAGCCGCCGGGCCTCCTCGTACACGGCGTAGCCGCCGTTCCGCGGGTTCATCACCGTCACCACGAGCGTGTGGGCGCCCCGGTGGGCGGCGGCGATGAGAGTGTTCCCGGCTTGGCTGGTATAGCCGTTCTTGACGCCGATCAGGCCGGGGTAGCGGGCCACGCCGCCCGCGCCGGTGAGCAGCCGGTTGGTGTTCTGGATCGGGTACGACCAGCCGCCCGCGGGGAAGGAGGCCACTTCCGTCGAGCAGTAGCGGGCGAACTGCGGGTCGGCGAGGCCCGCCCTGCCGAACACCGCCAGGTCGTACGCCGAGGAGACCTGCCCGGCCGCGTCGTAGCCGTCGGGCGAGACCACGTGGGTGTCGCGGGCGCCGAGCGCGCGGGCCTTGGCGCGCATCTGCCTGACGGTGCGGTCCATCCCGCCGTTCATCGCGGTGAGCACGTGCACGGCGTCGTTGCCGGAGCTGAGGAACACACCGCGCCACAGGTCGGCCACGCGGTAGCTGCGCCCCGCCGAGACCCCCACCAGGCTGCTGCCGCCGCCCACGCGGGCCAGTTCGGCCTCGGTGACCGTGTGCCGGGTGTCCGGGTGCAGCCGGGGCAGGGCCGCAAGGGCGAACAGTGACTTGAGCGTGGAGGCGGGCGGCAGGCGGCGGTGCGCGTCGCGGGCGGCGAGCACGTCGCCGTTGCGCGCGTCGGCCACCACCCAGGACAGCGCCGAGACCCCGCCCGGCAGCGGCGGGGCCGCCGAGCCCGGCCGCACCTGCGTGCCGGCCCGGTCGAGCAGCGTCGAGGTGTACGCGGGCTGCCGCCCGGGCGGAGTGGGCTCGGCACACGCTGCGGTGCCGGAGAGGCAGACCAACGCCCCGGTGGTGAGGGCCGACGTGCGGAAAAGAGAGCGGCGCAGGGCGGACGGCAGAAAACTGATGGTCATTCAGCCACCGTAGGAGCGGGCTCCCCGCCCCGCAGATCGGCTTGGCCCGGCCGGGGTCACCAGGCGCTCGGGATCCGCCAGTCGGGCGGTGCGAACGGCCCGCGAGAGGACGGCAAGGGCGATCGCGCCGCACGCCGCGTCGCTCAGCAGATCGGCCGTCAGGGAGCCGCCGCTCTCCCGGCGTACGGGCAAGCGGGCGCCGCCCGGCGGCGCCGCGGCCGGAAGTCGACGTCGTGGCGACCGAAGTCGGAGCGGGGCGGGCGCCGGAGGGGAGGGCTCAGGTGACGAGGCTGGAGACGAGGTGGTCGATGACGTCCACGGGGCTCCCGCGCCGCCGGTACGCGGCCCGCTGGCGATCGGCGCCGCTGCCCTCGGCCTGGCGGCGGGACCAGGCGGCGCGCACGAGGGGGAGGTCACCGTGGCGTTCCAGCGCGGGCCGGGCCCGGCTCAGGAGGTGTGCGGCCTGGGTGGCCGCGGGCACGAGGCGCCTGGTGGACAGGTCGATGCCCGCTCCGCCGAGCCCGTCGCGCGCGGCCCGCCAGCACGCGGCCCGCAGCATCTCCGGCGGCGGGCGCAGCGGCGGCACTCCGGCCTCGACGGCCCGCAGCGCCCCGCACACCAGCGCGCGGACCACACCGGCCAGCAGGACGACGTCGTTCAGGGTGGTCGCCGCGTCCGCGACGCGGACCTCCACCGTGGGCACGTGGTGCGAGGGCCGGATGTCCCAGTACAGACCGCCGCGGTCCAGGAGGGTGTCGGTGGCGATGAGGTCGTCCACGAGGTCCTCGAAGTGGCTCGGGGACTCGAAGTACGGCGGCGGCCCCGCCACCGGCCAGCGCCCCCAGACCAAGGTGCGCCAGCTCGCGTACCCGGTGTCCTCGCCGTACCAGTACGGGGAGTTGGCCGTCAGGGCCACGAGCACGGGGAGCCACGGCCGCAGGTGGTTGCTCACCCGCAGCGCGGTGGGCAGGTCGGGCACCCCGACGTGGATGTGGCAGGCGCAGGTGCTCTGCTCGTAGTCGAGGGCACGGAACTGCGCGAGGCTCTTCGCGTAGCGCGGCGTGCTGGTGAAGGCGGGCGGCACGGGGTGCCCGAGGACCGGGGTGCCGCTGGAGATCACCCGCAGGCCTTGCCGGGCCGCGGCCCGTGCGATGCCGTCGCGGGTGGAGCGGATCTGGGCGGCCAGCCCGGCCAGCTCGGTGTGGGGGTCGGTGCGGCCCTCGACCTGGTAGCGCGTGATCTCCGTGGAGACCCGGTCCTTGAGTTCACCGGCGGCGTCGGCCACGACCTTGTCGGCGTGGGGGCTCAGCTCCCGGGTGACCGGATCGACCAGCAGGTACTCCTCCTCGACGCCCACCGTGACGGGCGGTGCCGACCGGGCGCCCGCCCCGGACCCGTCGTGCGCCGCCGCCGGCGGATCGACTTCCTCTGCCAGTTCCCCGGGGTTTCCCATAGGGGCCATGGTGGCAGCTGGAGGAAAGCCTGGATCTGACGGAATATCGCCAAATACGTCGTGGGTGGGGAGGAGGGCCCCGGCCCTCACACCGCCGGGGTCATCGGCCCGTGTGCCGGAGCCGGCCGGCTCCGGCACACGGGCGCGGGTCAGTCGCCGACCGCGGCCCGGTAGCGGGCGGTGGTCGCGTCCTCGTCACAGCGCCGCAGCCCGGCCTTCTCCAGGACGCGGACCGAGGCCGGGTTGGACAGTTCCACCGTCGCGTGCACGGTGTGGACTTCGGGGTGGCTCAGGGCGAACTCCACGACGGCGCGGGTGGCTTCCGGCGCGTAGCCGCGGCCCCTGCGGGACGGCACGACGCCGTAGCCGACCTCCAGGACGCCCTCGGACGGCGGCCAGAACAGGCCGATCGAGCCGACGACGAGCCCGCTGTCGTGCTCGACGATCAGCCGGTGGCCGTACGGGTGCAGGCCCTCGGGGTGCTCGGTGAGGAACCCGGCGATGACGCCGTCCCCCTCGGCGGGGAAGTCCTCCGCCCAGTCCGCGAGCCGGGTGCCGTCCACGACGGCGGCCAGCTCGGCGGACGACCACCCGCGCAGCACGAGCCGGTCAGTGACCAGGTCTGCCCCCACCGGCGAACAGGAAGAGACGGGCGCGGAGGCAGAAGCGGAGGGAGCGGAAGGAGAAGGTGAGGCGGAAAAGGGAGAGAAAGACACGTGGGACTCCTGGTCGTTCGGACGACCGGGCCGCTCACTGTCCTCGCGCGGCCCGGACTTGGGCATGCCGATGAAGGGCCTGGCAGGCCATATTCATCAACCCCCCTCGTCGGAACGGCAGTCGCGGGCGGCCGTGGAGGCCGCGCCCGCCGGGTGATCGTAACAAGGCGGCTCGTCGGCCGGCGCCGGGGCGGGGGTCTCGGGCTGGGCGGGCTCGCGCAGCGGCCGCAGCAGGAGCCAGCCGATGGCGGGCAGCGCGATGAGGGGCGCCAGGGCGGTGCGCAGCGAGGTGGTGTCGGCGAGGGCGCCGATGAGAGGGCTGGCGACGCCGCCGACGCTGACGGTCAGGCCGAGGGTGACCCCGCTCGCGGTACCGACACGGCTCGGCAGGTAGTCCTGTCCCAGGGTGACGTGCAAGGAGAAGGGCACGTACAGGCCCGCCGAGGTGAGCGCCACGAACACGTAGAGCGGCGGTCCGGGGACCAGCACGACACCGGCGACGGCGAGCACGCTCAAGGCGTAGGACCACCGCACGACGGCGACGCGGCTGTAGCGGGTGGCGAGCCGGCCACCGGCGACTGTGCCGACGGCGCCGCCGATGTACAGCACGAACAGACCGGCCGTGCCCGCGACTTCACCGCCGCCGACGCGCTCGCGCACGTACAGCCCGATGAACGCGCTGAGCCCGATGAACACGATCGAGCGGCACACGATGGCGCCGGACAGGCGGAGGAAGGAGGCCCAGTCGTCGGCGCCGGAACCCTGGGCGGCGCGGGCCGCCGCCGTGGCCGCGAGCGGCGCCCTGACCTCGCGCAGCGCCGCCGCGCACAGGGCCGCTCCGGCGAGGGCGGGCACGACGAGGAGCGGCGACGCCCGCAGGCCGCCGGTGGCGACGACGGCCGCGACGAGCAGCGGAGCGGTGGCGAAGCCGATGTTGCCGCCCAGCGAGAACCAGCCCATCGCCGTGTGGCTGCCGCGGCTGGCGACGCGCGCCACCCGCGCGGCCTCCGGGTGGTAGGCGGCGACACCGATGCCGGACACGGCGACCACCGTCAGCGTCAGCGCGTACGAGTCGAAGACGCCGCTGAGCGCCACACCGGCGCCGCCGACCACCGAGCTGACCGGCAGCAGCCACGGCAGCGCCCACCGGTCGGTGAGCGCCCCGAACAGCGGCTGCACCACCGACGAAAGGAGCGAAGCGGCCAGGACGACGCCGGAGGCGGCGGCGTAGGTATACGCGCGCTCGGACACGAAGTACGGGACCAGGGCGGCCACGGCTCCCTGGTAGACGTCCACACAGGTGTGACCGAGGGACATCAGGGTCAGGGGCCTGTTGCGAGGAGAGGGCTTGGACACGCACCGATCGTCGCGCCCTCGCCCGCCGTCGGGCTTCCGATAAAATGCCAAGGTTTATCGATTATCAGCCAGCGGGACGCACGTATCCGCCGGCGTGGCGCACGCCGTACGGAGAGGTCGCCGAGCCCATGCGGAGAGCCGCACCCCTGCCGGAACGGGAGGCCGTCCGTTACACCCCCGTGGCCCCGACCCACGTCCGGGTCCTCGCCCCGGGGGACCGCATCGACGCGCACCGGCACGACGACCACCAGATCGCCTACGCGGGCTCCGGGGTCGTCGCGGTCACCACGGACGCCGGTACGTGGTACGCGCCCGGCACCCGTGCCCTCTGGGTGCCCGCGGGCACCGTCCACTCCCACCGGGCGTACGGCCACCTGGAGATGTACTTCGTCGGCCTGCCCGCCGACGACAATCCACTGGGCCTGGACGAGCCGACCGTCCTCGCCGTGAGCCCGCTGCTGCGCGAGCTGATCATCGAGTACGCCCGCGGGCCCAAGGACGACAGCGCGGAGCGCCGCCGGCTGCGCGCGGTCCTGCGCGACCAGCTGCGCGCCTCCCCGCAGCAGCCGGTGCGCCTGCCCACACCCACGGATCCGCGCCTGGCGGCGGTCTGCGCGCTGGTCCACGACAACCCCGCCGACCCCCGCACCCTCGCCGACCTCGGCGCCGCGACCGGGGTCGGCGAGCGCACCCTCAGCCGCCTCTTCCGTTCCGAGCTGGGCATGACCTTCCCGCAGTGGCGCACCCAGTCGCGGCTCTACCACGCCTTGCGGATGCTCGGCGACGACACCCCCGTCACCGCCGTCGCGCACCGCTGCGGCTGGTCGTCGACGAGCGCGTTCATCGACGTCTTCCGGCGCTCGTTCGGCTACACGCCCGGCACCCACCGGCGGCGCGCCTGAGCCGGGGCGCCCGCCCCCCGGCGCGCCCTGGAGCCGTGCCAACTCCCGTACGCCCCACGTGTGGGGGATCGCGACACACCGAGCGGATCACCAAACCTGGGGGGACCACGGCCCGCGTGCCACCGTTCCGTTGGCCGCGGCCCGCGGACTCACGGGCCCCCGAGCGAAGGATCGGCATGCGCAAGGTGAAGACGATGAGGAAGAGGCTCTCCGCGCTGTTCGTCGCGGTGGCCGCCACGGCTGTCACGGCGGCCCCGGTCTCCACGGCCCACGCGGCCGACGGGTACGACCGGTGCCCTGCCGGCTACTACTGCATGTTCTCGGGTCTCGACGGGACCGGCGACATGATCCAGCTCAGGGGGAACACCCCGGACCTCGCGGCGCTCGGCATGAACGACCGCGCCAAGTCGGACTGGAACCGGACGCCGTCGACCATCTACCTCTGGTCCGACGCGGGCTACGCCGGCTGCACGGCCGTGACCTCCTCCGGCCCGACCGGCAAGGGCAACTTCTTCCCCGCCTACCAGAACTTCTTCAGCTCGGTGCAGTTCGACGGCCCCGGCGGCCCCAGCTGCGGGACGTCGCCCGGCGAGGAGGGCTGAGCCTCCCGGGGCGGGGGCGCCCGGGCTCCGGGGGCGAAGGCGCGGGACGTGACCGGCGGTTCTAGGATGCGGTCATGGCTGATCCGGACCCCTCGCCCCGCACGTCCCCCAGGGACCCGGAACTCGGCTTCCCGCCCCCCGGCGCGGTACTGCACCGGCTGCGCACGCAGCGGGGCATGTCGCTGCGTCAGGTGGCCGCGGAGTGCGGCCTCTCCGTGTCCTTCCTCGCATCCCTTGAGCGCGGCGAGACCGACATCGCCCTGGAGCGGCTCGGGCGCCTCGCCAAGGTGTTCGGGCACGACGTCGGTTCGTTCCTCGGCTTCTCCCGGGGCCGCGCCACGCCCTCGGTGTACCCGAGGGAGGAGCAGGAGACCCTGCGCCGCGCCCCGGGAGTCGTCTATCGCGTGCTGCGCGCCCCCGAGCTGGGCTACCAGGTGGTCACGGGGGACTTCGCACCGCACAGCGGCCTGGCCGAGGACCTCCAGCACGAGGGCACCGACTTGGTGATGGTCACCCGTGGCACCCTCGTCGCCCGCTACAACGGCGTCGATCACGAACTGCGCGCCGGGGACTGCATCCAGTGGGCGGCGGGCCATCCGCACACCTTCCGCAACGACGGCGACGAGCCCGCGCAGATGGTCGTGGTGCTCTTCTCCAGCCTGTACTGACACTCGCGGACACGGCGGGCCCGGGCCCCGGTGCGCCCGGACCCCCGGTCCTCGGTTAGCGGCTTGCCGCGGGCGTGCGGTGCTTCTCCGCCGCGGGCTTGGGCAGGGTGCAGCCCGGCCGGTTCAGGTCGATCTTGTTGCCGGTGCCGACGCAGGGGACGACGATGTACGTCTGCTGGGCGTAGCCGATGTTCGGGCGGACGGTGACGTTGCCGTTCTGGTCGACCTCGCAGGGGTTGTTGTCGGTGCAGCGCTGGCCGCTCTCATTGATGGTGTTGTTGACGGCCACGACCTTGCCGGTCTGGTCGTCGATCACCGGAGAGCCGGAGGTGCCGCCGATGACCTGGCACGGCTGGGTGTAGCGGAGGGAGTCCTTCCAGGTCCAGCGGCCTTCCTTGAGGCGGTACGCGAAGCCGTCCACGTTGCACTTGTACATCCGCTTCCAGTAGCCGGACGCGACGGTGATGGCGCGGCCGGCCTGCGGGTGCGCGGCGTCGATGTCGAGGGCCTTGATGCCGTAGCGCGTCTCTATGTCGCGGTAGGTGCTGGTGAGTTCGTACAGCGACACGTCGGTGTCCGTCATGGTGCCGTACGCGATTTTGCCGGCGCGCACGGTGCCGGCGTTGCCACCGCCGGCGTTGAGGAGGGTGAAGCTGCGGGTCGACGGGCGGTCGACGATGACCTGCCCCGGGCCGGGGAAGCCGGTCTCCAGGCAGTGGCCGTTGGACAGGACGAGCGCGCGGTCGGTGGGCTGCGAGCTGGGCACGCGGACGACAGAGCCGGAGCAGTTGCTGAGCGCCACGGTGCCCGCGAAGGTCACGGCCTTGGTGTTGACCTTGGCCTTGGCGGCGGGCTGTGTCCGTACGACCTGCTTGTCGGCCGTCGGCGCCTCGTTGCTGACGGCGGCGGCGGGCAGTGCCGTCGCGCCGAGGAGCAGCGCGGTGAAGACGGCACCGACGAGAGGCTTGTTCATGTGGGGGTCCCCTCTGATGGCTGTGTGACCGAAGGTGCTTCGGTTTTGTCATGCGCATCCTTAAGGGATCCTGCTGCCAGGACAAGACCGCGTACGGTCAAGTACGGGGGAGGGGCGCGGCGTTGGGCGTGGGCCGGCTCGCTGGGGCGCGGGTCGACCGCGCCAGTGCGTGAGCGAGGGCGCTGCCGGGGTCCGTCGGTGCGCTCCGGGCGGTGCGGTCCCGGCGGTGCTGTTCCTCGGCCCCCCACCGGCCCGGTGTCAGGCCCGGCCGCGCTGCTCCCTGGCCCCGCCCCCGGCCCGGTGCTAGGCCCGGCCCTGTCGGTCGACGAGGGCCTCCACGCCGTCCAGGACGACGTTCAGGCCGAACTCGAACTCCGCGTCCGGGGCGTCGGCCGTGTGCAGGGCGTCGGAGGCGAGGACGCGCGTGACGGCCGGGTGGCGCCGGGCGTCGGTGAGGGCGGCGAGGGTGCGCCGGTAGCGGCTCATGACCTCGTCGGGGGTGTGGCCGCCCGCCGTGAAGGCGGCGTCCAGGTCGGACATCAGCGTCGCCTCGTTGCGCACATAGCCGCCGACCAGCATGAGCACGCCGAGCTTCGTGCCCTCGTCGAGGCCCGTGCCGTCGAGGGTCGCGAGGCCGTACTCCATCCACGCCACGGAGCGGGGGCTCGCGGGCGGGCCGGAGATGGGGATGCGCAGGAGCCACAGGTTCGCGTGGAAGATCTCGCGCTGCGCCCACGCCCACCGGGTCATGCCGGCGCGCCACCCCGCGGCTGAGGGTGCCGCGTCGGGCGGCGGGGGCGTGACCGCCTCCTGCATCAGGACGTACAGCTCGTCCTTGGCGCCGACGTACCGGTAGAGCGACATCGGGGCGACGCCGAGCTGCTTGGCCACGCGGCCCATGGACACGGCGCCGATGCCCTCGGCGGCGGCGATGCCCACCGCCGCGTCCACGATGCGGTCCAGGCTGAGCCCCGGCTTGGGCCCTTTCGAGGGGCGGGCCCGCAGCCCCCAGGCCGTGGCGAGGCTCGCGGGCAGGCCGGTCTCCTCGTCCGTCGCCGCCATCCGCGTCGCCTCCCTCTGTGCGCCCCGAGACGCTCCTCGGGCCTCCGGCTTGACGCACATCCTAGTTCTGCGTAACCCTTACGTAGTAATGCGTAAGGGTTACGCAGTAGAAGACCGGGAGGGCGAGGTCATGTCTGACGCACCCGCCATCGAGGCCGTGGGTCTCCGCAAGGCGTACGGAGAGGTCCAGGTCCTGCGCGGTCTCGACCTCAGGGTCCGGCGCGGCACCGTGTACGCCCTGCTCGGCCCGAACGGGGCGGGCAAGACCACCGTCGTGCGCATCCTGGCCACGCTCACCACCGCCGACGCGGGCACCGCGAGGGTCGCCGGACACGACGTGCGCGCGGAGCAGGCCCTCGTCCGCCGGGCCATCAGCCTCACCGGCCAGTTCACGGCGGTGGACGAGAGGCAGACCGGCGCGGAGAACCTGCGGATGATGGCCCGGCTCGCCCGCGCGCGGGACGGCGCCCGGGCCTCCCGTGCCGAGGCACGCGCGCGTGCGGCCGAACTGCTCGACCGCTTCGACCTCGTCGACGCCTCCGACCGTGTCGTCAGGACGTACTCCGGAGGCATGCGGCGGCGGCTCGACCTGGCGGCCTCCCTCGTCGGCGCACCCGAGGTGATCTTCCTGGACGAGCCGACGACGGGGCTCGACCCGCGCAGCCGCCAGCAGTTGTGGAGCGCGGTGCGCGCCCTGGCGGAGCGCGGCACGACGGTCTTCCTCACCACGCAGTACCTCGAAGAGGCCGATCAACTGGCCGACCGCGTCGCCGTCCTGCACGGCGGCGAACTGGCCGCCGAGGGAACCCCCGACGAGCTGAAGCGGCGCGTCGCGGGCCACCGCCTCGACGTCGTCCTCGCCGACCCGTCCGCCTACCTGCGGCTCCTGCCGCAGGCGGTGCACAGCGATCCCGCCACCCGCACCCTGGGCTTCGCCACCGACGGCGGCGCGCCTCACGTCCGGGCGCTGCTCGACGCGTTGGACCCGGCCGGCACGGACATCGAGCGGTTCTCGCTGCGCACGGCCACCCTCGACGACGTCTTCCTGACGCTCACGAAGCCCGCGCGTCCCGCCGCGCCCTCTCCCCAGGAGGCCACCCGTGTCTGACGTCCTCATCATGACCGGCCGGTGCGTCCGGCTCAGCCGCCGCAACACCGACGCCCTGCTGACGGCCCTGGCACTCCCGGTGATGATGCTCCTGATCTTCGTGTACTTCTTCGGCGGGGCCATCGACACCGGCACGGAGTACGTCACCTACGTCGTGCCCGGCGTCCTGCTGCTGTGCGCGGGCTTCGGTTCGGCCGGGACCGCCGTGGCCGTCACCGAGGACCTCAAGAACGGCGTCATCGACCGGTTCCGCTCCCTCGACATCGGCGGCACCCCCATCCTCGCGGGCCACGTCCTCGCCTCCACCGCCCGCAATCTGCTCGCCACCGCGCTCGTCCTCGCGCTGGCGTTCGCGATCGGCTTCCGCCCGTCGGCCGGGCCCGGCGCCTGGCTCGCCGCGATCGGTCTCCTGGTCGTCTACATCGCCGCGCTCTCATGGGTGTCCGCGGCGGTCGGCCTGCTCGTCAGGTCCACCGAGGCGGCAGGAGGCTTCACCTTCCTCGTGAGTTTCCTGCCCTACCCGAGCAGCGCGTTCGTACGGACCGACAGCATGCCGTCCTGGCTCCAGGGGTTCGCCGCGCACCAGCCCGTCACCCAGGTCATCGAGGCGGTACGCGGCCTGCTGCTCGGGCAGCCGGTGGGCTCCACGGCGTGGGTGGCGCTCGCCTGGTGCACGGGCATCCTCGCCGCCTCGGTGGCGGTCTCGGGGGTGCTGTTCAAGCGGCGCACGGCCTAGGCCCGCCGGCGAACCGGCCGATGCCGCAAGGGACTTCGGGACTCCGACGGGGTGAGCGCCAGTGAGCGATATTCTGCTCCTGTGTACTATTTATCGTACGAGCCTCGTGGGTGACGCATCCGCGGGGCCTGGGCGCGACGACTTCGGGAGGACAGCGTGGTTCCGGAACTTGTCAGGACCTGGGCGGCGGGCTGGGCCGTGTCGCGGCGGACGCCGCCGCCGGTGGAGCTGCCGTGGGGGACCTACCTCCACGTGGGCGTCGCCGGTCAAGTGGGGCGCCATGTGCTGCCGCACGCCGCCGAGTCCGCCGTGCGCGCGGCGGCGGCCTCGGTGAGCGTGCCGGACACCTGGCTCAAGGTGCCCGGGGAGGCGGAAGAGGTCGAGCCCTGGCTGCCCGCGGGCTGGGTGGTCGACAAGGAGGAGTGCGGCTACTTGATGTCCGTGGACCTCCGGGCCACGCACCCGGCCGCACCGGACGGCTGCACCGCGTCGGTGGAGACGCGTGACGGGGTGACCTTCGTGCGCGTCCACGACGAGGCGGGCGCACCGGCCGCCCAGGGGCAGATGGCCGTCCTCGGCGAGGCCACCGTCGTGGACCGCGTCATCACGGACGAGGCACACCGCCGCCGAGGCCTCGGCAGCCACGTGATGCGCCTCCTCGCCGACGAGGCACTGGCGCGCGGCGCGTGCCTGGGCGTCCTGGGCGCGACCGACGAGGGCCGCGCCCTGTACGAGGTCCTCGGCTGGAGGCTGAGCGCCCCGCTGGCGGCGTGCGTCTACCGGCCGTGATCCGGCGCGCGGGCCCGCCCGGGAACCGGCCTCCGATGTGATCACGCGTGAGGGCGTGGCCGGGGCCCTGGCCACGCCCTCACGCGGTGCCGTCCGCTCAGCCGGCGGCCCGCTCCACGGGAATCCAGAGCTTCGCGTCCGCGTGCGCCTGGTCCTCGGAGACGTCCACCCGCAGGATTTCCGGCCCGGGCCTGCTCCGGTACGGGTTCGACGGGAACCACTGCGTGAACACGTCCCGCCACAGGTGCTGGAGCGCCTGCGGGAACGGGCCGGAGTTCTCGAAGACGGCCCACGCTCCCGCGGGCACCGCGAGGACGTCCAGGTCCTCCGGCGGCTCCGCGCTCGTCACGACCCCGTGGTAGTAGTCCAGTTCGGTCCCCTCGGCACGGCTGGGGTCGAGCTGGTCGCTGACCCCGACGATCCCCGCCGGCTCCTGGTCGGACAGCGCGCTGACGCGCCGCAGCGTCTCGGGGCCGATGCCGCGGATGAACGCGGCGATAGCGGGGTTGGCCCCTTCGTGGACGAGCGGGACGCGGGCCTTCCTGCCCACCACGCGGAACGCGTCCTTGTCCACGATCCGGTATCGCATGCTGCTGCTCCCTTCGACGACGAGTCGGAAGGACATCCGGGGCTGGGAGCGCAGCGCCGCCTTGGTGCGGCGGGCCTCGCTCGGCCCCACACCGTGGACGGCGCGGAACGCGCGCGCGAAGGCCTCGCCCGAGCCGTATCCGTAGCGCACCGCGATGTCGAGCAGCGTGCGCTCACCCGCGAGCACCTCGGCGCCCGCCGTCGACATCCGCCGCAGACGGATGTACTCCGACAACGGGATGCCCGCCAGCGCCGAGAACAGCCGCCGGAAGTGGTACTCCGACGTCATGGCGACGCGCGCCAGCTCGCTCACCTCGATCGGCGCGTCGAGATGCGCCTCGATGTGCTCCATGGCCTCGTTCAGCCGCTCCAGCACCCGGATCTCCTTCCCTTTCGATCACTCACGTTAGGAAGGGTCCGTCCCGCCCGACCCGACATCCTGTGCCCGATGCGGTCGGGTGCCGGAGGGCAGCGCCAGGCCGGGCCCGCGCAGGGTGTCCAGGACGGCGCGGACCGCCGCGCGCGGGGGCGCGCCGCGGCGGACCGCCGCCGTGATGGTGCGCGAAACGGGAGTCGCGAGTTCGCTGGTGGCGACGGCGTAGCGGCCGTCCACGGCCAGGCCGGGCAGCAGCGCGATCGACAGACCCGCCTCGACGTGCTGGAGGGCCATCAGGTAGTTGCTGAACCGGCACACCACCCGCGGCTCGAACCGCGCCTGGCGGCACAGCCGCAGCGCGAGGTTCGCCATGTACGACTGCGGCATGTCGAACGCCCACGCCTCGTCCGCGAGGGCCGCCAGGTCCACGGCGCCCCGCCCGGCCGCCGGATGCCCGGGCGGCACCACCAGCAGGATCGAGTCCGTGGCCAGCGGTACGAGGTCGAGATCGGGGCCCAGCGGCAGCTCGTCGAAGTCCGTGGTCGTGATGATGACGTCCGCGTCGCCGCCCCGCAGCGCGGGCATGCTCTCGTGCGGCTCCAGCTGGAGCACCTCGACATCGAGGTGCGGATGCTCCCGCGCGAGCCGCGTCACCGCCGGTACGGCCAGGGTGTGGATCGCGCTCTGGAACGCCCCGAGGCGCACGAGCCCGGCCGGTTCCTCGCCGAACCCGCGCAGCTCGGCCTCGACGCTGTCCATGTGGTCGAGGATCGCCCGGGCCCGCCGCGCCAGGATCAGGCCGGCCGAGGTCAGGCGCACCCGGCGGCCCGTGCGCTCGATCAGCCGGGTACGTGTCTCCGTCTCAAGCACGGCGAGCTGCTGCGACACGCTCGACGGGCTCAGATTGGCGGCCTGGGCGACCGCCCGGACGGTGCCCAGCGTGTCCAGTTGAGTGAGCAGCCGCAGTCTCCAGGGGTTCATCACCCCTCCATTGTTGTGCGGTTCTGCCGAACAGGAAAGCCGGAATTGTGAGATGGACGTGTCGCTCGGGGGCGACCTACCGTCGGCCGCATGGCTGTTTCGACCACCCCGCCGCGCTCCGTCCCCCCGTCCTGCGCCCCGTCGCGCTCCACCCCGCCGACGCCGGCGGCCTTCTGGGCCGATGCCGAGCGTCATCTCGTGCGGTACGGCGGCGCGTTCACGCCCGAGATCATCGACCGGGCCGCGGGCAGCTTCGTGTTCACCGCGGACGGCCGGAAGATCCTCGACTTCACCTCCGGCCAGATGAGCGCGATCCTCGGGCACTCGCACCCGGAGATCGTCGCGACCGTCCAGGAGGGGATCGCGACGCTCGACCACCTCTTCAGCGGCATGCTCAGCCGCCCGGTCGTCGACCTCGCGCGGCGCCTCGCCGAGACCCTGCCCGCGCCGCTGGAGAAGGCGCTGCTCCTGACGACCGGCGCCGAGTCGAACGAGGCCGCCGTGCGGATGGCCAAGCTCGTCACCGGCAAGCACGAGATCGTCTCCTTCGCGCGGTCCTGGCACGGCATGACGCAGGCCGCCGCGTCCGCCACGTACAGCGCGGGACGCAAGGGCTACGGCCCGGGCGCGCCCGGCAACTTCGCCATCCCCGTGCCGAACGCGTACCGGCCCGACTTCACCACGCCCGACGGCACCCTCGACTGGCGCCGCCAGCTGGACTTCGCCTTCGACCTGATCGACGCCCAGTCGACCGGCAGCCTCGCGGCGTGCCTCGTCGAACCCGTCCTCAGCTCGGGCGGCATCATCGAGCCGCCGCCCGGCTACTTCGCGGCCCTGCGCGACAAGTGCCGCGAACGCGGCATGCTCCTGATCCTCGACGAGGCCCAGACCGGCCTGTGCCGCACCGGGACCTGGTACGCGTTCGAGCGCGACGGCGTCGTACCCGACATCCTCACGCTGTCCAAGACGCTCGGCGCGGGGTTGCCCCTCGCGGCCGTGGTCACCAGTGCCGAGATCGAGCAGGAGGCGTACGAACGCGGGTACCTGTTCTTCACCACGCACGTCGCCGACCCGCTGGTGGCCGCCGTCGGCAACACCGTCCTCGACGTCCTGGTCCGCGACGGGCTCGACGAGCGGGCGCGGACCCTCGGCGCCTTCCTGCGCCGGGGCCTTGTGGACATCGGCGAACGGCACGAGGTCGTCGGCGACATCCGGGGCCGTGGCCTGCTGGCCGGGCTCGAACTCGTCGTCGACCGGGAGAGCAAGCGCAGTTCCGGCGAGCTGGGCGCGCGCGTCACCCGGCGCTGCCTCGAACTGGGCCTGCACATGAACATCGTCCAGCTGCCCGGCATGGGGGGAGTCCTGCGGATGGCGCCGCCGCTGACGGCCACCGAGGACGAGCTGTCCCTGGGCCTGACGATCCTCGACCAGGCGATCGGCGAGGCCCGCGCCGGGCTCTGAGCGGCGGCGCTCCGGCCCCGTGCGGCGACGGCGTCCTCTCCCGCGCCTCCCGCGCCTGCGTGCGGCAGCCCGGCATAACTCCCTGGCGAGACCGGGCCCGCGCGGACGACGATGGGGCCATGAATGATCAACCCACCCGCTGGACCCAGGCGACCGTCTACCCCGACATGTGGGCGGACCCGGACAAAGACCCCCGTAACAGCGAAGGGAGCGCGCCGGACGGCGAGCTGGCGACGTTGCAGGACTTCCTGACGAACTACCGTCACACGCTGCGGATGAAGTGCGAGGGCCTGGACCCGGAGCAGCTGGCCCGCCGGTCGGTGCCGCCGTCGACGATGTCGCTGCTCGGCCTCGTGCGCCACCTCGCCGAGGTGGAGCGGGACTGGCGCGGCTGGCTCGGCGACGACGACCCGCTGCCGAAGCTGTACGGCAGGCGTGACGGGGACTTCGACGGAGCCGTGGCCGAGCAGGCCGTGGTCGACGCGGCGTACGCGGACCTGGAGCGCGAGCAGGCAGAGACCGACGCCGCGCTGGCCCGGTATCCGGACCTGGGCACGCGCGTGGGCAAGGACAACATCTCGATACGGGAGCTGCTGGTGCACCGCGTGGAGGAGTACGCCCGCCACTGCGGGCACGCCGACCTGTTGCGCGAGTGCGTGGACGGGCGGGTCGGACAGTGACCGCGTGCCGCGGCCTTCGCGCCACGGCCGGTGGAAGCCCGCCTCCCGGCGGCCGCGTCCACCGGCCGTGGCGGCCCGGCGGTCAGGCGGGCAGGGCCGCCTCGACGGCCGCCACGACCTCGGCCGACTCGGGCTCGGTCTGCGGGGAGAAGCGGGCGGCGACCGTGCCGTCGGGGGCGATCAGGAACTTCTCGAAGTTCCAGCGGATGTCGCCGGTGTGGCCCTCGGCGTCCGCCGCCGTGACCAGGTGCTGGTACAGCGGGTGCCGCCCGGCGCCGTTGACGTCCACCTTCTCCGTCAGGGGGAACGTCACGCCGTACGTCGCCGAGCAGAACTCGGCGATCTCCTCGGACGTGCCGGGCTCCTGGCCCATGAACTGGTTGCAGGGCACGCCGAGGACGGTGAAGCCCCGGGCGGCGTACGTCTCCTGGAGGCGCTCAAGGCCCGCGTACTGCGGGGTGAGGCCGCACTTGGAGGCGACGTTGACGATCAGGACGGCCTTGCCCAGGTACTGGGGCAGGTCGGCGGGGCCGCCCTGGAGGCTCTCGATCTCTACTGCGTCGTAGACAGACATGCTCGGGAGCCTACGCTCCGGCCGCGCCGGACGCGGAGCCGGGCCGGGCGGGCTCCGGCGGCTCGTCGCGGTGCAGCCTGCCACGGGCGACCAGCTCGACGGTGGCGGCCACGGCGACGGCCTGCACGGCCATCAGGGCGATGAGGACGAACAGCTGCACCGCGCCCGCCTGCACCGGCGAAGCGCCGCCGAGCAGCATGCCGACGAACGCCCCGGGCAGCGTGACGAGGCCGACGGTACGGGTCTGGTCGAGCCCGGGCAGCAAGGCGTCCGACGCGGCCGGGCGGCTGACTTCGAGACGGGCGTCGTGCGGAAGCAGACCGAGGGCGAGGCCCGCCTCGAACTCGCCGAAGCGCGTGTGAAGTTCGTCAAGGGCACGGCGCCCGGCGAGCACCGTGGCCGTGAGCGCGCCACCGATGAGGATGCCCGTCACCGGGATCATGGCGATGCCCCGTACCGGCACGAGACCGCTCGACGTGAGGACCGCGACGACCGGCACGACGGGTGTCGCGAGGGGCACCGCCGCCCACCACCAGGTGCCGTTCGGCGTGATGCGGCGCCCCGCCGTACGCGTGGCCACGGCGAACATGAGCAGCAGAAACGCGAACAGGGCGGCCGTGTGGTGGATCACCCAGCCGATGAGCGAGGAGACGACGGCCAGTTGGGCCGTCGCCCGCGCACCGGCCACGGCGATCTCCCGGGCCCGGCCCCGCGACCCTTCGGGCGAGAGCCGGAACACCGCCGCCGCCGAGGCCGCCGCCAGAAGCAGGACCAGCAGGACGACACCCAGCGTCACATTGACGGGCAGCAGCGTCTGAGCAGCGAGTACACGCACAGGCACACCCTAGGCGCGAGGGCCGTAGGCTCCTTTCTACCGACGCGTTCGTCCTCTGGTGGGGCGATTGCGCCGGAAGGACGTACGCAGCGACAGAAGGGCGACCAGTCATGGCGCAGCAAGTGCGGGGCGTGATCGCACGCGCGAAGGGCGAGCCGGTACGGATCGAGACGATCACCGTGCCGGATCCGGGGCCTGGGGAAGCTGTGGTGAAGGTCCAGGCGTGCGGGGTCTGCCACACCGACCTGCACTATCGCGAAGGCGGGATCAACGACGACTTCCCGTTCCTGCTCGGCCATGAGGCGGCGGGCGTCGTGGAGTCGGTGGGGGAGGGCGTCAGCGAGGTCGCGCCGGGCGACTTCGTGATCCTCAACTGGCGTGCCGTGTGCGGCCAGTGCCGCGCCTGTCGGCGGGGCCGCTCCCAGTACTGCTTCAACACGCACAACGCGCGGCAGAAGATGACCCTCGCCGACGGCACCGAGCTGGCGCCCGCGCTCGGCATCGGCGCCTTCGCGGAGAAGACCCTCGTCGCGGCCGGGCAGTGCACCAAGGTCGACCCGGCCGCGTCCCCGGCCGCCGCGGGCCTGCTCGGCTGCGGAGTGATGGCCGGGCTCGGCGCGGCCATCAACACCGGCGGGGTGACCCGCGGCGACTCGGTGGCCGTCATCGGCTGCGGCGGCGTCGGCAACGCGTCCGTCGTGGGGGCCCGGCTCGCCGGAGCCGCGAAGATCATCGCCGTCGACATCGACGACAGGAAGCTGGAGACCGCGCGCGGCCTCGGAGCGACCCACACCGTCAACTCCCGCTCGACCGACCCGGTCGAGGCCGTCCGGGAGCTGACCGGTGGCTTCGGCGCCGACGTCGTCATCGACGCCGTCGGCCGCCCGGAGACGTACGAGCAGGCCTTCTACGCCCGTGACCTCGCGGGCACGGTCGTCCTGGTGGGCGTGCCGACCCCGGACATGCGCATCGACCTGCCGCTGCTCGACGTCTTCGGGCGCGGCGGCGCGCTCAAGTCGAGCTGGTACGGCGACTGCCTGCCGTCGCGGGACTTCCCCATGCTCATCGACCTCTACCGGCAGGGGCGGCTCGACCTCGACGCGTTCGTGACCGAGACGATCGCGCTCGACGAGGTGGAGAAGGCCTTCGAGCGGATGCACCACGGCGACGTGCTGCGCTCGGTGGTGGTCTTCTGATGGCCCCCGCGACCGCGGGCCCCGTCCGCGTCGAACACCTCGTCACCTCCGGCACGTTCTCCCTCGACGGCGGCACGTGGGACGTCGACAACAACGTCTGGATCGTCGGTGACGACCGCGAGGTCCTGGTCATCGACGCCGCGCACGACGCCGACGCCATCGCCGCGGCCGTGGGCGCCCGGCGCGTCGTCGCCATCGTGTGCACCCACGCCCACGACGACCACGTCGACGCCGCGCCCGCGCTCGCCGAGCGCACCGGCGCGCCCGTGCTGCTGCACCCGGACGACCTGGAGCTGTGGAAGCTGACCCACCCGGACCGGGCACCGGACGGCGAGCTGTCCGACGGCCAGGTGCTGAGCGTCGCCGGCACGACCCTGACGGTCCTGCACACCCCGGGCCACTGCCGGGGCGCCGTCAGTCTGTACGCGCCCGGACTCGGCACCGTGTTCACCGGCGACACGCTGTTCGCGGGAGGCCCCGGCGCCACCGGCCGGTCCTTCAGCGACTTCCCGACGATCGTCGAGTCGATCCGTGAGCGCCTGCTGACGCTGCCGCCGAGCACGGTGGTGCGCACCGGCCACGGCGACACCACCACCATCGGCTCGGAGTCCGGCCACGTGGAGGAGTGGATCGCGCGCGGCCACTGACCGAAGCGGCGCTCTCGCGGAGGCCACCTGCGGACATGTTCCGCCGGTGGCCTTTTCCACGCTGCTAGCCTGTAGCAGGTGAACAGCAATACTGCCCCTTACGAAATGCATGCGGAGACGCCCTCCGTCGAGACCTACCTCCACCTTCGCGCCGCGTCCGGCCTGAGTCCCCGGACGGTCGAGCAGGCCGCGGCCGGGCTGCCCCACACCTGGCACGCGGTCACCGTCCGCGCCGGGGGCGAGCCCGTCGGCATGGGCCGCGTCGTCGGCGACGGCGGCTGCGTCTTCCAGATCGTCGACATGGCCGTCCTGCCCGAGCATCAGGGGCGGGGCCTGGGCAGGCAGATCATGGACGCGCTCGTCGACGAACTGGAGCGCCGGGCGCCGAGGGGGGCGTACGTCTCCCTCATCGCGGACGGCGGCGCGCGCTACCTGTACGAGAAGTTCGGCTTCCGTGACACGGCGCCCGCGTCGATCGGGATGCACCGCCGGGTCTGACACCGACCGACACGACACCCTGCCAATCGTTACGACACCCTGCCGATCAGGGATGGGTGACGCGCCGCAGGTCACGCGTGCTGGCCGCACTCCCCGATCTCCGATAAGTTAGGCAAGGCTTACCTAATGGAGGTTGAGGATGGGTGTCCGACACATCAGCACGACCATGCCCGCGGCAGCGGCGCGCGCCCGCTCCGTGCTCGCCACTGCCTGGTCCTGCGCGGTGACCACGGAGATCGGCAGGGACGAACTCCTCGGCGCCCACAGCGTCACCGAGCGGGGTGCCGTACGCCTCGACCCGCCGGAGGACAGCGCCCTCTCGGCCGCCCTCATCTGCGCGCCGCGCGGCGAGCCGTCCACCCTCGTGGAGTTCGCGGACGTCTCGCCGGTGCCGGTGCGCGACCGGGTGCGCAGCCGCCTGTGGCTCTCGGGCTCGCTCACGGCCACCCGCGACGAACTCCTCTTCCGGCCGACCACCGTCGTGCTGCACGACACCCACGGCCGCGTCGGCATCGACCTCGAAGAGTTCGCGCTCACCGACCCCGACCCGCTCGCCCACGCCGAGTCCCGGCTGCTCACGCACCTCGCCGACTCCCACCCCGACGCCGTCGAGCAGCTCACCCGGCTCATCGCCGCGGAGAGCCTGCACGGCGTCGTGAACGTCAAACCGCTCGCCATCGACCGGCACGGCCTCACGCTGCGCCTCGAACGCGTCAGCAGCCAGGCCGACGTACGTCTGCCCTTCCATGCCCCCGTCGAGGACCTGGGGCAGGTCACCGAGCGGATGCACGCCCTGCTCACGAAGGCGCGTCTGCTGCGCCGCCCCGCGCTGCGCCCGGCGCCGCCGGAGTCCTGAGGTCGTCCTCGCGCCGAACCGCTGTTCCCCGTGGGGGAGATGGGGCGCCGTTCATCGAAGGGGCGGTTACCGGTCACGGGGGCGATCCAGGCATGATGGGCACCATGAGCGCGCAGAGTAAGTCTTTGCCCAACGATCCGGTCGAACCGGTTCAGGCCCTGATCGTCGTCGACATGCAGTCCGCCTTCGTCTCCGGCGACGATGCCGTCCCCGACGTCGAGCGTGTGCTCCAGCGCACGGAACAGCTCATCGCCAAGGCCCGTGCGGCCGACACCCTCGTCGTCCAGCTTCAGAACGACGGCCCCGAAGGCGCCACCGACGAGCCGGGCACGCCCGGCTGGCGGCTCCACCTGCCAGTGGACGCCGATCGTGGCGAGGTCGTCATCCGCAAGGAGTTCGACGACGGCTTCGAGGAGACCGAGCTGGAGGAACTGCTGCGCGAAGAAGGCGTCACCTCCCTCGCCATCTGCGGCGTCATGTCGGAGATGTGTGTGAGCGCCACCGCTCGTACCGCCCTTGACCTGGACTTCCGCGTGGTCATGCCGCACGACGCCCATGGGACGTACGACATCCCCGCGGCCGAGGGCATCAGCGACGTCGTACCGGCGGCGACCGTGTCGCGCGTCGCCGAGTGGGCCCTCGGCGACGAGGTCGAGATCGTGCCGAGCGCCGACGACGTGAGCTTCATCGCGCCCTGAGGCGCGCCCTGAGGAAGGGCGCCCGCCGTCGACCGCCCGTGCGGCGGCCGGCGGCGGACGCCGGCGGGGGAGGAGGTCAGGACCCCGCAGAGCGCGCCGCGAGGACGCTCGCCACCTCGTACAGATAGCGGTTGACCGGCGTCGGCGTCCCGGTGCGCTCGCCGAGCCGGACGACCGAGCCGTTCCAGGCGTCCAGTTCGGAGGGGCGGCCGGACAGGATGTCGCGCTGGAGCGACGAGGTGCCCGCGGCGGGCTGCTGGTCGATGAAGTCCAGCGTCCTGGTCACGATGTCCTCCGGCAGTGGCACGCCGTGGGCCGCCGCCAGGTGCTGGATCTCGGTCATGCCCTCGACGAGCAGCCGCCGTGTCCCGGGCCGGGAGCGCAGCACTCCGAACGACGCGTCCGTCACCGTGCCGAGGCCGCCGAAGGGCACCACGAACAGGAACTTGGCCCACAGCTCCGCCCAGATGTCGTCCGGCACGGCGGCGGCCACGGACGCGCCGGTGAGCGCGGACACCAGGCGCGAAACGCGCTCGGACGCGCTGTTGTCCCACTCCGCGAACGCCAGCGCCGCGGGCCCGCCCACATGGCGCACGCGCCCCGGCCCTTCGAGGTGCGCGATGATCTTCGCGGTGCCGGGCAGGACCGCGCCGCGGCCGACCTCCTGGGCCACCTGCTCGGGGGCCTCCACGCCGTTCTGGAACGTCACGACGGCCGTGCCGGCGCCGACGAGCGGCTTCAGCGCGGCGACGGCGGACGGCAGTTGCCAGGTCTTGACGCACAGCAGGACGTAGTCGACCTCGCCGATGTCCCCGGTGTCGTCGGTCGCGTGCACCGGCGCCACGGCGAAGTCACCGGCCGCGCTGTCCACGCGCAGACCGTCGCGCCGCAGGGCCTCCAGATGGGCACCCCGCGCGACGAAGCGCACGTCGTGCCCGGCGGCGGCGAGCCGCCCGCCGAAGTACCCGCCGATCCCACCGGTGCCGATCACCGCGACCCGCACCTGCTCCGCCGCTGCCTTCCCCACCATGGAGAACCTCCCCTTGATTCCCGGTCGTCGCGCCGGGCGGCCAGGGCCCGGATCAGGCCACCCTATGCCGGGGCCGCGGGCGCGGCCCGCTCGCCCCGGACAAGGGCCAGCGCCCCCCTACAAGGGCAGCGCGCACACCGCCATGGGCGACGCGAACGGCTCGCCGGTCAGGATGAGTTCCCCCGTGCCCTCGTCGACGCGGAAGACGCTCACCGAGCCGGACCGCTGATTGCTGACGAACAGCAGCCGCTGCGCGGGCGAGAAGGCGAGGTGCCGGGGGAAGTCGCCGCCCGCGGGCACCGTGCCCAGGAGTCGGAGCTGGGCCCCGTCCCGCTCGACGGCGTACCGCGCAAGCGAGTTGTGCCCCCGGTTGGCGACGTACGCGAAGCGGCCGTCGCGGGTCACCAGGGGCTGCGCGGGATAGTTCGTGACGCCGGGCGGGGTGCCCGTGGGCTGCGGCTCACCGGGCGTCAGGCGCCCGCTCGCGGGGTCGTAGGCGCAGGGCACGACCGTGTTGTCCAGCTCGTTGGCGACGTAGGCGAAGCACCCCGACGGGTGGAAGGCGAGGTGGCGCGGCCCCGAGCCCGCGCGCAGCGTGACCCGTGTGACCGGGCGCAGCCTGCCCGCTCCCGAGTCGAGGCGGTACGTGTACACGGTGTCGGTCCCGAGGTCCACGGCCAGGACGTGGCGGCCGTCCGGGGACGTCACGATCTGGTGGGCGCGCGGGCCCTGCTGCCCAGGCCCGGGCGCCGGCTCGGAGTGCGTGACGAGGTCGGTGCGCTCACCGAGCGCCCCCGACTCGTCGATGGGGTGCACGGCCACGCTGCCGGAGGTGTAGTTGGCGCTCAGGAGCCAGCGGCCGCTCGGGTGCACCGACAGGTGACAGGGCCCGTCGCCTCCCGTGCCGCGCGTGCCGAGGACCCGGTGGGCGCCGTCGAGGGAGAGGGCGACGGCGGTCACGCCGCCCGGCGACCGCTCGTTGACGCAGTAGAGGGTCCGCCCCGAGGGATGCGCCGTCAGGTAGGACGGGTCGAGGACTCCGGTCAGCGTCCCCGCGCCGGTGACGCGGCCCGTCGTCTCGTCGTACGTGGCGATGCCGATGCCGGTGCCGCCGCCCGGCTCGGAGGTGTAGGTGCCGAGGAAGAGGGGCCGCCCGCGGCCTGGCAGGGGCGCGGCCCCGGCGGACGTGGTGGTGACGGCCGTGGCGGCGGCCGCGGCGAGTGTCGTAGCGATGAACCGGCGTCTGTCCATGCTGCACCTCGTGTGTCAGGAGTGACGGAAGTGGCGATGTGGCAGACACCTTGGACCCTGCTCGGTTGAACAGGCAATAGCCGCAACATGGGTTGCATCATGTGCAACGCGGACAAGGGGGTGAAGTGCGGCCCCTTTGCCCCCTTTTACGAGGGGCCCGCCCGGCCGGAACCGCCGGCGGACAGGCCCCGCGGCAGGGGCTCAGACGGCCGCGCGCGAGCGGCGGCGGTAGCCGCCCGGGGCCTGGCCGTACTCGCGCTTGAACGCCTTGGCGAAGGCGTATTCGGAGCCGTAGCCCGTGCGAGCGGCGACCGTGGTCAGCGGGGCCTCGGACTCCCGCAGGAGCTGGGCGGCGGTCGTCATGCGCCAGCGCGTCACGTACGCCATCGGCGGCTCGCCGACCAGCGTCGCGAAGCGGCGGGCGAAGGCCGCGCGGGACAGGCCCGCGCGGTCGGCGAGGGACTCGACGGTCCACTGCGTGGCCGGGTCCGTGTGGATCGCGTCCAGGGCCGGGGCGACCGCGGAATCGCTGAGCGCGGCGGCCCAGCCCTTGGCGGCCGCGGGCGGCTGCTCCTCGAGCCAGGCCCGCAGGATGTAGAGCAGGAGCGAGTCGATCAGGGCGGGGACGATCCCGGCCGAGCCGATGCGCGGGTGCTCCAGCTCGGTGCCGAGGAGCTGGACGGCGGCGCTCAGCTCGGGGTGGCGGCCGTGCCCCGTGGACAGGTGGACGACCTCGGGCAGCTGGCTCACCAGCGGATGCGGCCGCCCCTGGTCCAAGTGGTAGTTGCCGCACAGCAGACTCGTGCGCGGACCGTCGCCGCCCAGCGTGACCGTGCCGATGGGTGAGCCCGGACTGAACTGCTCGGCCCGCTCCTCCTCGGCCGGGGTCGACGGGTGGTCCGCGAGCACGTGCGCGGTGCCGTCCCGCAGGAAGACCACGTCTCCGGGGCCGAGGGCGAGGGGCCGCGGGTGGGGCGCGCCTACGGGGATCAGCCAGCAGGTGCCGCGCAGCACCACGTGGAACCCGGCGCCCGCGACGGAGGGCAGACGCAGGCCCCAGGGCGCGCGCCCCTCGGTGCGCACGGATGTGGGTTGCCCGGTCCGCATCGAGCTCAGCGCCTCGGTCAGGATGTCCAACGCCCCGCCCCTTCGTCGTCGTACACGATCGGGCCGCCACGATACGGCCCGTCGATCAAGAGACGGTCAACACCACCTTGCCCTGGGTGCGACCGGACGCGACCAGCTCGTGCGCCTTCGCGGCGTCGGTGAGGTCGAACGTCGCCGAGACGTGCGGGCGTATCCGTCCGGCGTCCACGAGCCGGGCGATCGCCTCCAGGGAGGCGTAGTCCGGCTCCACGGAGACGCCCGCGAAGCGGCGGCCCGCCGCCTCGACGGCCGCGGCCAGCTCCTGGTTCCCGTGCTCCATGATGCTCACCAGGGTGCCGCCGGGGCGCAGGACCGACAGCGAACGGGCGCCGTCGGACGTGGAGTCGAAGACCACGTCGAGGTCCTCGACCACCTCGGTGTAGTCGGTGGTGCGGTAGTCGATGACCTCGTCGGCGCCCAGGCCGCGCACGAACTCGTGCTTGGGGCCGCTGGCCAGGGCGGTCACGTGCGCGCCCCGCGCCTTCGCGATCTGCACGGCGAAGTGCCCGACGCCGCCCGCGGCACGGTGGACGAGCACGCGCTGGCCCTCGCTGAGCCGCGCCGCGTCGACCAGGCCCTGCCACGCGGTGAGGCCGGCGAGCGGTAGCGAGGCCGCGTGCACGTGGTCGACGGCGGCGGGCTTGCGGGCCACCTGCCGCGACGGCACGGCGACGTAGTCCGCGTACGCGGTGGCCGCACGCGGGAAGAACGGCATGCCGAACACCTCGTCACCGGGCTTGAACCGGGCACCGGGAGCCGCCTCCTCGACGACGCCGGAGATGTCCCAGCCCACGCCGTAGGGCGGCTCGCCGAGCAGCGGGTAGGCACCCGCCCGGACCGCCAGGTCGACCGGGTTCACGCCGCTGGCGCGCACACGGACGAGGACCTCACCGGCGAGCGGCGCGGGCCGCTCTGTCTCGACGGTCTCCAGGACCTCGGGACCGCCGAAGGACTGCTGGACGACTGCGCGCATGACTCAATCTCCTACCGACTGGGGGCCCGGTCCGCGGTGGTGATCCGCAGCCCTGCCCGGCGTGTTGATGTGCTCAACCCTAGGAAGATCGAACGATCCGTTGAATATCCTGCGCGCTCTCAGAAATGTCCCATCGTCTCGCGCGGGGGGAAGACTGGGCCATCCACGCGGGCGGTGGCCGGGGCGCGGGGCCGCACCCGGCCACCGCCCGTGACGCGCCGTCGGATGCGCCCCGGGGCTGCCCCGTTCTCCGCCGCGCGGCGGAGGCGGGTGCTCCGGGGGAGCGATGTGCCGGGTCCCCCGCTCCGGGGAGGCTCGGGAGCGCGGCCGCCCTGGTCGCGTGCCGCCCGCCGACCCGGAGGACACCGTGACGCTCCCGACCGACCTTCCCGACTCCCCGGCGTCGCCCGCGCGTTCGCGCCCGCACGGCGCTGCCACCAGGGCGCCGTGGTGGCGGTGCTGGCCCGCCTGGGCGCCGCGTGCCGCCGCCGCGTGGGCGGTCCTGAGCGCCGCCGTGGAAGCGGTCTGGGCGGCCTCCGGCACCGGCGTACCGCTGGCGGGGGAGCGCTTCTACCCGCCCGCCGTGCTGCTCGGCATGGCCGTCGCGGGCCTTCTCGCCGCGGGCGTGAGCCTGGCCTCGACGCGGAGGCTCACCGGGCGGGGCCGGATCGCGGTCGGGGTGGCGTTCGGCGTGCTGATCCCCGCGCACGGCTGGACCGTGCCGGGGGTGCCGCCGACCTTCGTGACGCTGGCCTCCGGCTCGGGCGTGGACAGCGCCACCGGCCTGGCGCAGCTTGTCCTGACCACGGGGAGCACGGTCCTGCTCGCCATGGCCGCCGTGGCCTACCGCCGCCGCGTCAAGGGCCGTTGCCCCCGCTGCGGCCGGGCGCACCCGGGCCTGGCCGACGGGCCCCTGGCCTATCCGGAGCCGTCGCCCGCGCCGCGCCGGACCAGGGCGACGGCGTACCTCCTGCTGGGCGGCCTGCTGCCGTGGGCCGGGGTGAAGACCGTCTGGCTGTGCGGCGGTGACGCGATCGGCGTGCGAGCGGAGGCCTGGCGGAAGGAGGTCGAGACGGAGTCCTCCGGCGCGTCCCGGGCCCTCGCCGGCGTGGGGATCGACGTCACGGTCCTGGCGGCGCTGCTCGGCATCTTCCTGCTCCTGGGGGCTGCTGCACCGCTGGGGGCAGGTCTTCCCGCGCTGGGCGCGGCCCCTGTCCGGGCGCCGCGTGCCGCGGCTGCTGCCGCTGGTCCCGGCCTGGCTCACCGGCACGGGACTCGCCTGCTACGGAACGCTCCTGACGCTCGGCGCCGCGCTCATGGGGGCCGGTGCCCTGCCGCGCCCGGAGCCGCGGGGCGTGTTCACCACCGCCTCCGGGCTCACGTGGATGGTGGCGTTCGGCGGCCTCGCCTTCGGCGGGCTCGGCTGGGCGCTGCTGCTCGGCGCGCGCTCGTACGCGGCCCGGACCAGGCCCCGATGTGTTCTGGCCGAAGAGGCGTCACCAGGCATGTCATATCGGTCAGTCAGCCCTTCGGCACCCCTGATCGACCGTCTGTACGGGTGAACCTTTGTTCCCGCGCCGCCGTGCGGGAACAGGCATGAGCGCAGACGAGGAGCCACTGAGTGGAGCACAGCCGTGTGATCCGGATCCGTACGACCCTGGCCGCGATGGGAGTGACGGCCGCGTTCGCGACGGCCGTGGCGGCCGCCCCCGCCGCGACCGCGGCCCCGGCGCCGAAGCCGCCGACGGCGGCCGGCGCGCCGCACGAACCGTGCACCGGCGCCTACCGGGACGACGCGCGCCTCGGCCCCGCGTGGCTGCCCAAGAAGGGGCAGCGGCCGGTCGGCCCGCTCCTGAAGGGCTGGAAGCGCTCCGGGAAGCTCGCACCGTCCGTGTTCCTGAAGAAGTACTGGGAGGGCCCGGCCACCACCGGCGGCTGGAAGTACCCGCCGAACGACGGCTTCGAGACCGTCAACGGCCAGGTCGACAAGGACCGCGAGACCCTGGAGGCCGGTGAGCGCCTGGACCGCTTCGGCTCGGAGTACGGCTCATTCCTCGCGCCCGCGGGCGACTCCTACGCCGAGCGCTCCCTGCCGCCGCAGAACCTCACCACCCGCGAAGGGGCGTACGCCTGCGACTACCGGGTGTACGAGGTGGCCAAGCCGTTCGACGTCTGGCAGGGCGGCATAGCGCCCTGGTTCGAGCAGCCCGGCGGCGGGGAGCAGATCAAGCTCGACCCCGCCTTCCTCGACCCGGGCGAGGGGCAGCGCCTGAACGTGAAGTGGCTCCTCGACCACGGCTACTTGAAGCCCGCCAAGGCCTGACGGCGGGAGCGTACGCACCGTGGACGTCCACCAACTGCGGTCCGCGCTGCGCGCGTCGGGCGTGGCCGACGGCTACTACTGGATCGAGGGCGTCCACGAACCGGCCCCCCGCCCCCGGACTTCGTGTACCTGCGCGGCGACGGGCACGGGGCGTGGGAGGTCGGCACGTACGAACGGGGACGGAGGCATCCGCTGGCACGAGGCCTGGACGAGGCCGAGGCGTGCCGGCGGATGCTGCGGCTGGTGATCTGAGGGGGCGCCACGGACACGAGAGGAACGCCAGGAGCCGGTCCGCCTCCGCGGTCACATGGGGAACGACAGGAGCCGGACCTCTCCCGCAGGCCAGTCCGCCCCCTCCCGGAGCGGCGTCCACATGGTGCGCAGCGGCATCACCACGGGCCCGTCGGCCTGCTCGACGTACACGTCACGGTCGAGCGCCCGCCAGCCGAGACGCTCGTACAGGGCGACGAGCGGCGGACGGCAGAAGAGGAGCCCGAGGCGCGGCCCCATCGTCCGGGCGTGGTCCAGGGCGGCGGCCACGGCGACCCGGGCGAGGCCGCGCCCGCGCACGTCGGGCGCGACGGCCACCCCGCCGATGCCCACGACCTCGGTCGTGGTGGCGCCGATCGCCATCGGCACCCGCAACAGGCCGGTGTGGGCCACGAGGCGGCCGTCGAGGCGGACGCCGAAGTGCTCCTCCTTGGGCAGCCAGGTGAGGCCGGTGTCCGCGACGCCGAACGGGTCGGGGCCGTCGCCGAGGATCTGCTTCTGGTCGGCGGGGGTGTACTCCGCGAGCCGTACGGCCGTCGCCGGTCCGGACAGATGTTCAGTCATTCCGGCATGATCCCGCAGCGCCGGGGGAGCGGGTCCGCCGGGTCAGTGCTCCCCGGGGGCGAGGCCGCGTTCGTACGCCTTGACCAGGCGCTGCGGCACGAGACGCGTGACGCCGTCGACCGTGACCGGCACCAGCTGGGCCGTGGTGGCCTTCCACTGGGCGCGGCGGTGACGCGTGTTGCTGCGGGACATCTTCCGCTTGGGGACGGCCATGGGGAACCTCCTGGGCGTGGGGTGGGCGGACACTCGGACCGTACATGAAAATGGGTTCCATTAACAAAAGTGGTCTCGCGGTCGACGGCCGATCCGCGGGGTGGACCTCGGCCGTCTCACGCCGTCGTCGCGACGGCCACCGCCCACGCGATGTAGGCCGCGTTCACCGTCACGCGCGCCGCAACACCCCACCCGGTGTACAGGATCCCGGGCCGCGTACGGAGGTGGCGGAGGGCGTCGAGATGCGTCGTCTGGAACGCCGTCAAGAGCACGGCGGCCGACCAGCCGCCCACCGCGCGCGTACACGGCACGGCGAGCAGGACGGCGAGGGCCAGTTCCGCCGGCGCGCTGACTGTGACGATGGCGGCCGGGCGCGGGAGCCAGTCGGGGACGAGGGAGCGGAAGTAGGCGGGGAAGGCGAAGTGCGCGACGGTGGTCACGGACAGGAACAGGGCGAGGGCCAGGGCGGCCAAGGTGGTCATGTGCCGATGATCGGAACGGGCGCGGGCCCGCGTATTGAACAGAACGGCTGGCGGGGGCGGCGGAACGCGACGGCGGGGTCGGTCGCTCGCGGGAAGCGGAGCGACCGCTGTGACGCGTGACCGGGGCGGTCCGCCGGGTCCGTGCTTCACCGAGGCGCACGGCCTCAGCCTCTTCGCCGAGCCCTCCGCGTACGAGGTCTCGCGCCACCGCCATCCGGTGTGGAAGGTCGTCCTGCCGCTGCGCGGCGGCGTCCGTGTGGACGCCGGTGCCGGCGCGGGCGTCCTGGTGCCGCCGCAGCATCCGCACGCCTGCGCCACCACCGCGGGTTTCGTCGCCGTGTTCGTCGACCCCTGGTGCGTACGGGCGGACCCGGCCGGGCCGACGTGGCTCGACGAGCGGGAGGTGGCGCGACTGCTCGACGCGTGGCGCGAGGGCGCGCCGGCCCTCGGGCGCGAACTCGCCGTCGTCACCGGGGGCCCGCCCCGGTCGACCCACGCGTGGTGCACGCCGTGCGGGCGAGCGCCCGGGCGGAGCGGCTCGACGGCGTGGCCGCCGAGGTCGGACTCTCCCCGGGGCGGCTGCGCGCCCTCGTCCGTACGGAGGTGGGGATTCCGCTCGCGGTGATGCGGCGCTGGCAGCGGCTGCGTACGGCCGTGGACACGCTGCTCACCGACCGGAGCGCCCTCGCGGACGCGGCCGTCGGCGCGGGCTTCGCGGACCAGGCGCACCTCACCCGCACCGCGCGGGCGCTCGCCGGGCGCACGCCCGCCTCGCTGCTGCGGCGCTGAACCCCGGCGACCGGCGACCGGCGGTGGCACGGCGGCCGTCGGTGGCCCAGTGGCCCGGCGACCGGCGGTGCCCCGGTGGGCGGAGGCCGGCAGTGGCGGCGCCGCGGCGCCCCGGTTGACCCTCACGTCACGTCAGGCCGCACGCTGGACGCCGACGAAAGGGCAAGCGCCATGAGTTACACCGTCGGGCAGGTCGCCGGCTTCGCCGGGGTCACGGTCCGCACCCTGCACCACTACGACCGGGCCGGGCTGCTCACGCCGAGCGAGCGCAGCCCGGGCGGCTACCGCCTCTACAGCGACACCGACCTCGCCCGCCTCCAGCAGGTCCTGTTCTACCGGGAGCTGGGCTTCGCGCTCGACGAGATCGCGGAGATCCTGGCGGACCCCCACGCCGACGCGCTCGACCAGCTGCGGGCCCGGCACAAGGCGCTGCGGGAGCAGATCGGCAAACTGGAGCGGCTCGTGGCGGTCGCCGAACGGGCCATGGAGGTGCAGCAGACCGGCGTGCGGCTCGGCCCGCGCGAGCGGTTCGAGGTGTTCGGCGAGATCGGCTTCGACCTCAGCTACGCCACGGAGGCGGAGCTGAAGTGGCAGGACAGCGCCGGGCACCGGCAGGCCATGGCGCGCGCCGCCGAGCACTCCAAGGAGGACTGGGCCCGGCTCATGGGCGAGGCGGCGGCCTGGCGCGCCGACGTCCTCGCGGCCTTCGACGCCGACGAGCCCGCCGACGGGCCCACGGCCAGGGCGCTCGCCGAGCGGCACCGGCAGCACATCACCCGCTGGTTCACGGACTGCCCGCCCGACATGCACCTGCGCGTCGCCGACGACTTCGCGACCGACCCACGGGCCTTCGCCCTGCTCGTGCCCCCCGGGCAACAGCGGCCGGGCCTCGCGCGGTACCTGTGGGAGGCCGTCCGCGCGAACGCCGCCGCACACGTCCAGGAGAACCATCACCCTAAACCTGAGGGTGAGAGTGACATACCGTCAGCCGAAGGATGCCGATGAAGATTCTCATCACCGCGGCCGGTTCGTACGGCGACATCGCCCCGTACACGGGCCTCGGCGCCCACTTGGCCGCGGCGGGCCATGACGTCACGCTCGCCGCCCCCGCCGTCTTCGAACGCCTGGTGCGCGCCTCCGGCCTGGGGTTCCGCGTCCTTCCCGCCGACCCGGGAGCGAGTGGGCCCGCCGCGCGCCGCAAGGATTTGATCCGGACCGCCCGCGCGTTCGTACGACAGCTGGGCGCCGGAGTCGCCGATGCCGCGGAAGGCGCCGACCTGCTCGTCCTGTCCGCCACCACGGCGCCGCTCGGCTGGCAGCTCGCGGAGGCCAGGGGCGTGCCGGCCGTCGGTGCCTACCTCCAGCCCGCCCATCCGACCCGGGACTTCGCGCCCGTGGTGAGCGGCGGGCGCTCCCTCGGCGCCGTGGGCAACCGCGCGGCGGGCCGCCTCGCGCTGCGCATGGTCGACCGCGTCTACGCCGACGCGATCCGGGACCTGCGGGCCCGGCTCGACCTGCCCGCCGCCACGCCCGCCGCTGTCCGCGCCCGGCAGGAAGCGGGGCACTGGCGGGTGCTGCACGGCTTCTCACCGGCCGTCGTGCCGCGCCCGGCCGACTGGCGCGCCGGGCTCGACGTCGTGGGGAACTGGTGGCCGCACCTCGCCCCCGGCGCCCGGCTGCCCGCCGCCGTCGAGGAGTTCCTGGACGACGGCGCACCGCCCGTGTTCATCGGCTTCGGCAGCATGGCGGCGGGCCAGGGCGAGCGCCTGGGCGAACTGGCCGTCGCGGCCCTGCGCCGAGCCGGCCTTCGCGGTGTGCTGCAAACCGGGCGGGCCGGTCTCCGGGCCACGGGCGAGGGAATCCTGACGGTCGGTGAGGTGCCGCACGCCCTGCTCTTCCCGCGCATGGCGGCCGTGGTCCACCACGCGGGCGCGGGCACCACGGCGGCGGAGCTGCGGGCCGGGGTGCCCGCCGTGCCGGTGCCCGTCGCCGCCGATCAGGCCTTCTGGGCGGCCCGGATGACCGCGCTGGGCGCCGCGCCCGGCCCCGTCCCCTTCAAGAAGCTCACCGCGGAACGCCTCGCCGACGCCCTCACCCGGGCTGTCCGCGAGGGCGCGCACACGGCCGCCGCGCAGGCCGTCGCCCGCGTGATGGCGACGGAGGACGGAGCGGGACACGTCCTCAAGGCTGTCGAACGCGTCGGGTGCGCCTGAGGGGAGAGCCGTCCCCCGGCGGCCCCGTGCTGATGGCCGCCCTCACGGCTGCCCCGTCAATGGCCGTCCTCACGGCTGCCCCGTCACCGGCACCTCCTCGCCCTCCGGCACCGGCCCCGGCGCCGTCCCGTCGCCGAACGGGCGTCCGCCGAGCTGCTCGCGGTGATGCGGTGTCAGCCATCCGTCGAGGTCGGGCCCGAGGGGCACGATGCCCGTCGGGTTGATGCCGGTGTGCACCTGGTAGTAGTGCCGCTTGATGTGGTCGAAGTCGACGGTGTCGCCGAAGCCCGGCGTCTGGTAGAGATCGCGGGCGTAGGCCCAGAGCACCGGGTCCTCGGACAGCTTCCAGCGGTTGCACTTGAAGTGGCCGTGGTACACGGCGTCGAAGCGCACCAGGGTCGTGAAGAGGCGGATGTCGGCTTCGGTGATGCTGTCGCCGACCAGATAGCGGCGGTGCGCGAGCCGTCGGGATGTCTCCTCAAGGCGGTGGAAGACGTCTCGGCACGCGGCCTCGTACTCGCTCTGGGACGAGGCGAATCCCGCGCGGTACACGCCGTTGTTCACGTCGCGGTAGATGCCGTCCATGACGTCGTCGATCTCGTCCCGCAGCGGCTGCGGATACAGGTCGGGCGCACCGGCACGGTGCAGGTCCCGCCACTGTGTGGCGAGGTCGAGCGTCAGCTGCTGGTAGTCGTTCGTCACCAGCTTGCCGCTCTCCACGTCCACCAGGGCGGGGACGCTCACGCCGCCCGGATAGCCGGTCTCCCGCGCGTCGTACGCCTCACTGAGATAGCGGATGCCGAGGACCGGGTCGCGGCCGTCGGGGTCGAGGGTGAAGCGCCAGCTCCGGTCGTCCTGGAGGGGGTCGACGACCGCCAGGGACAGCGCGCCCTCCAGGCCGAGCAGACGCCGGGAGACGGCCGCGCGGCTCGCCCAGGGGCAGGCGCGGCTGATCACCAGGCGGTAGCGCCCCGCCTCGACCGGCCAGCCGTCCCGCCCGTCCTTCGTGACGCGGTCGGCGAAGTGGCTCTTGGAGCGCTTGAAGGGCTTCTTGCCGTACGCCGCGTTGCTCCGCGCCGTGTCCTCTCCGCCGGTCACCGCACGCTCCCCTCGCGCGCGGGGGCGGGCAGGGGCGTGAGGTCGTAGATGCGGTGGAGCAGCGCCGCCTCGTTGCCCGCGAGGCCCGCCCTGCGCAGGGCGTCGTCGGCGTCCGCGATCGGCACGGCGAGCAGGGCCGCGGTCTGCGGAGTGACGGGGTCGGAGAGCGCGGCCCGCGCGGTGTGCAGCAGCCGCAAGCAGGCCTGGGCGGCGGCCAGTTCGGGATACGTCGTGCCGGTCATGTCGCTTGGCTCCTTAGCCCGCGGGTCCAATGAGTGAAGGTGCAACCTCCACTCTTGCGCACGGGTCTGACAATTGCCCCTCAAGCGCCCCGCGCGTGCCCGTCCGTCACCCCGGGAACGCTCCTGCGGGTGAGCCGCAGCCGCAGGCCCCGGGGCATCAGCGTGAGGCGCTCGGTGACCCGCAGCCGGTAGCCGGGCTCGGGCAGCAGGTCGTAGCGGCGCAGCAGCAGCGCGAGCACCAGCGTCGCCTCGTGCAGCGCGAACTGACGGCCGATGCAGGCCCGCGCGCCCGTGCCGAACGGCTTGAAGGCGTGCGCGGGCCGCCCCCGCACGGCCGCGGGCGCGAACCGCTCCGGGTCGAACTCCTCCGGCCGCTCGCCCCACACCCCCGGGTCCCGGTGCAGCAGCACGGCCAGGACCACCGCCCAGGCGCCGCGGCGCATCGGATGCACGCCGCCGAGCACGGTGTCCTCGCGAGCCTCCCGCGAGAAGGCGGGCGCCGTCGGCCACAGCCGCAGCGACTCGTCGAGCACACGGCGCACGTACCGCAACTTCGCCACCTGTTCGTACGCCGGTGACCGCGCGTCACCCCACACCTGGTCCACCTCGTCCCGCGCGCGGGCGAGCACTTCGGGGTGCCGCGCCAGATAGTGCAGCGCGAACGACAGGGCGCCGGACGTCGTCTCGTGCCCGGCCACCAGGAACGTGATGACCTGCCGCCGGATGTTCTCGGCCGAGAGGCGCTCGCCGGTCTCCGGGTGCGCGACCTCCAGCATCCGGTCCAGGAGGTCACCGCGGGCGCCCGAGGGGTCCGCCGCACGCCGGGCCGCCACCACCTCGTCCACGGTCCGGTTCAAGTACGCCATATGGGCGGCGTTGCGCTGCTCGGCCCCGCGCAGCAGCACGGGCGCGAGCGCGGGCGGCACGACGTTGCGGCGCTGGGCGTACGAGAGCGTGCCGACCATGGCCGTCACGAACGGGTGTGGCCGGGCGCGCTCGAAGGAGCCGAAGTCGTGCCCGAATCCCGTGCGGGCGATCGTCTCAAGCGTCAGCTTGGTCATGTCACCGGGCACGTCGACGGCCCGGCCCGCCGCCGCTTCGGCGTCCCAGCGGGCCGTCAGCTGCTCGGCGACGTCGAGCATCAGGGGGTGGTAGCCCGCCATGGCGTCCCGGCTGAAGCCCGGCGCGAGGATGTCGTGCGCGAGCTGCCAGTTGGGCTCGTGGTTGTACGCCGTGAACAGGCCGTCCCCCGCCACCGGGCGCAGATTGGCAACGCCGAGTCCCACGTGCTTGGCGAACCGCGACTCGTCGGCCAGCTCGCCCGCGAGCCGGGCGCCCCACACGAACACGATCTCCTTGCCGAAGACCTTGCGCCGGAAGATCGGCCCGAGGTCGGCCCCGATCCGCATCGAGTCCTGGAGCGGCGTGCGCGGATCGACGCCGAGCACGTCCCCGAGCAGCGGCACGCGGCGCGGCGGACGCGGTATCCGGTGCAGCTGCGGCCAGCCCAGCTCCGCGCCACGAAACCCCTTGGGCAGCCCGGTGGCACCGCCCGACTGCCGCGTCGTCTGCGCCACGGCCACCATCTCCCTTGCCGACAAGCCGAGTTCGGCCTTCTTGTACGTGGATTCAATAGGCGGGGCCAGTCTCCGCCCGCTGTTGAACCGACGTCAAGTAAGGTGCTCGCATGGCCGCGAACGCCCAGGAGCGCATCCGCCGCAGACTCAGCACGCAGGAGCGCAGGGAACAGCTGCTCACGGTGGGCGCCCGTCTCTTCGCGCGGAACCACTACGACGAGGTCTGGATCGAGCAGGTCGCCGAGATCGCGGGCGTCTCGCGCGGCCTGCTCTACCACTACTTCCCGACCAAGCGGGACTTCTTCGCCGCCGTCGTCCAGCGGGAGAGCGCCCGCATGCTGCGCCTGACGGCGGCCGAGCCGGGCCTGCCCTTCCGGCAGCAGATCAGCGCCGGTCTGGACGCGTTCCTCGGCTACGTCGAGAGTCACGCCCAGGGCTTCCGCGCCTTCCACAGCGCGGAAGCCGCCGGGGATCCGGTGGCGCGCGAGGCCTACCGCGCGGGCCTCGCCGCCCAGGAGCGGCAGATCCTGGAGGCCATCGCCGCCGATCCCGGGACCGCGCACCTGGGTGAGGACCTGCCCGCCGTGCGCCTCGCCGTGCGCGGGTGGCTGGCCTTCATGGTCGCCGTGTGCCTGGAGTGGCTCGACACGCTGGACAGCGGGGAGCTGGGCCGCGACCAGGTGCGGGACCTGTGCGCGCGGGCACTGCTCGGAGCGATCCTGCCGTGAACGGCGGCCCGCGGGCCGCCGGACGACGACGGCGGCCCGTGGGCGTGTGTCGCTCAGGCCGCTATGGCCAGCGTCGGAGGCCGCGGTGAGAGCGGGCGCAGCGGTGGCACCACGCGTCCGTCGGGCAGGAGTTCACCGGTGTCGTCGAAGACGATCGTGCCGTTGCACAGCAGGCTCCAGCCCTGTTCGGGGTGGGCGCTGACGACCAGCGCGGCGTCCCGGTCGGATCCCTGCGCGGACGGGCACGGCGGCTGATGAGCACACATGGCACACCTCCGGGTCGCTGTACGTCGGTGCCGCTTCGCGTGGCACCCTCTAGTACGTGTAATGACTCCGGCTCGCTCATGGATCCATCGCGTCGGGGGCTTACTAGGGCATGTCGAGTCACGCGGGCAGGAAGCCCGTCGCGAAGTGCTCCAGCAGTGCGCGCCGTGCGCCCTCGGTGTCGCCGGTGAGGCGCTCGGCGGCCCAGAGGAAGAAGTCGTCAGCGACCGTGTCGATCCAGTCGTCCGCGGGGCCGGCGGGGCCCGGATCCGGTGCCGGGTAGCGAAGTTCCAGCTCAGGGCCGCGCGGCCCGAAGACCGTGAACAGGCGGTGCCCGTCCGCCTCGCACGCCTGCTGTACGGCCACCGTGGCGCAGTCCCACCGGCGGGGCCCGTACTGGAGCCACAGGACGCCCGTGCCCCGCTCCTCGGCGTACAGGGCGGCGGCGACGCGGAGTTCGCCCGCGCCGTCCGGTCCGGCGTCGAGGTGCAGGAAGCCGTGGCAGCGCCCGGACGCGGGGGTGAGCAGCCCCGTGGCCGGGGCCAGTGCCCACACCCGGCCGTGCTGGTCGTAGTCCTGGAGCACCACGGCGTCGCTCGCCGGTCTGGGAGACATCGGGGGCCTTTCCGAGGGGATCAGCGGTGAAGGGCGATGCGGACGTTACGACGACACGCGCGGCTTGCCGGGGCATGACGGGTGCGCGTCCGGGTGACGTGCCACGGGGCGCGTGCCCGCGCCGGTCGCCGTGCGCGCTCCGGCTCATCCTCGGGCGTGGAGGCGGCCGACGCGCCGGGAGGGCGCGGTGCAGGCCACATAGCCCGCCGCCGCGAGGAGTTCGCAGCCCGCGGCCACGAGCAGGGCGCCGGGCAGGGACCAGGTGGCGAGCGGCCCGCCGAGGCCCGCGCCGACCGCGTATCCGGTGATCTTCAGGCTGGCGCCCGTGGTGAAGATCTGGCCGCGCAGCCGCTCCGGCGCCTCGCGGTGCCGGACCGCGAACAGCGCGGTGAGCTGAGGGCCTGTGGCCGCCCCGGCGAGGATCATCGCGACGACGAGCGGCACCGGCGCGGCCGTCGCGGCGAGGGCGAACGCGACGGCCAGGACGAGGGTGCTCGTCAGCACGAGGGCGTCGGGCCGCAGCAGCCGCGGCCGCTTGGCGAGGACGGCGTTCGCGGCGAGGGACGCCGCGGCGAGGACGGTCAGCAGGACCGTACCTGAGTGGGACGAGCCGAGCGCCGCCGCGCCGAGCAGCGGAGTGGAGGTGACGAGCACGCCGACCCCCACGTACGACACCACGGACGTCAGCGTCGCGCGGGCCAGCGGCCGGGTGCTGCCGATGGCGACGAACCCGGCGACCAGATCGGCCGCGATCGAGGCCACGGGGCCGCGCCGGGAGGCCGCCGCAGGGCCGTCAGCGGACGCCGTGGGGCGCCCGGGCAGGGCCCAGGCCGCGGGCAGCGCCAGCAGGATCAGCGCGAGGGACACCACGACGCCCGCCGGGGCGCCCGCGAGCAGGGCGACGAGCCCCGCGAGGACCGGGCCCGCCAGGCCGGCGACATTGTAGGTGAGCGCGTCGAGCGCGGTGGCGCGCGGCAGGCCTTCCGGGGTGGCCACGCGCGGCAGTTGAGCGGTCCAGCCACCGGCGAGCGCGGGCCCGAGCAGCCCGCCGAGCACGGCGGTGGCGACCACCACCGGCAAGGGGATCCGCCCCAGGCCCACCAGGACGAGCAGCAGCGTCGCCGCGTACCCGGCAAGGGCGCCCGCCAGCAGCCGCCCCGGACGTGCCGCCCGGTCGAGCATGGCGCCGATGACGGGGCCGCCCACGGCCGCCGACAGCGTGATCCCGGCCAGCAGCGCGGACGCGGCGGACGCGGACCCGGTGACGGCGAGCCCCACGAGCAGCAGGGCGGGCCCCGACATCTCGTCACCGGTACGGGCCGCCGCGGCGCCCGCCAAGTAGCACGACAGTCTGTAACGTCTGATCATCATCAGGACGTTACGCAGTAACGTAAATACATGGAAAGAGCGTTACACTGCCGACGTGGACACTTCGAGAGACTCCAGGGGCGACACCGACGGCGGCTCGCACGACGACTGGTCGACCCGGCACTCCGTGCTCCGCACCGCGCAGCGCACCGCCGCGCTCGTCAACGTCCTCGCCGGCACGGCACCGGAGGTGGCGGCGGTCGAGGCGGTGCTGAGCGAGTACGGCGAGGACGGTCCGCTCGGTCTGACCGCCGGGGACGTCGAGGCGATGCGCGCCGCCGCCGTGTCCCTGCGCGACGTGTTCGCCGCGCCCGACGTCGACGCCGCCGCGCACCGTCTGAACAGGATCCTCGCCGAGAGCTGCGGTCCGGTCCGCCTGAGCGCGCACGGCGGCGGCGCGCCCTGGCACCCGCATCTGGACAGCGACGACGAGGCGCCCTGGGCGGAGTGGCTCCTGGCGTCATCGTGCATGGCCCTGACCGTGCTGGTGTGGGACCGCCAGCGCCCTCCGGGCGGTCTGTGCGCGTCGCCGCGCTGCGCGAACGTGTATCTCGCGGTCGGCGGCGGTGCGGCGCGGCGCTACTGCTCGCGCCGCTGCGCCACCCGGGAGCGCGTGGCGAGCCACCGACGGGCGAAGGGCGAGGAGCGCGCGCTGCCCGGACCGGGTGGCCCCGCCCGGGCCTAGCCCGCGTAGCCCGCGAAGTCGTTCCAGCCCGGCGCCTGCGTGAGCTGCTCCCACTCCGGGTGCGGAGTACCCTTCCGCTGCCGCAGCAGCTCGCCGGGCAGGCTGAACAGCGGCGCCTTGCGCGGCTCGGCGAGGGCCTGGCTGACGATCACGTCGCGGAGCACGGCGGCGGTGTGCAGGCGGGGGAGCGCGGCGTGCACACGGTCCGCGTAGCCGGGCGGCAGATCCGTGGCGCTGCCCGCGATGTCCAGCCGGGCCCCGGCGCTCACCAGCGCGATCTCGGGCCGCTTGCGCGAGGCGATGCCCTCGGACGTGTGCAGGGCGATCGCGTCCCACACGACCTCCACCCGTTCCGTCGGCACTCCCTGCGCGGTGAGGAACTCGGCGGCCAGGTCCGCGCCGTCGACCTCGAACCGCTGGGCGCCGTTGCCCTCCTCGGTGAGGCCGACGTCATGCAGCATGCACCCGAGGAAGAGCAGTTCGTCGTCGTAGTCACGCCCGGGAATCGTGCCGCGCTGCTCGCCGGAAAAGCGGCCGTACAGATAAGTCCGGATGCTGTGGTGGAACATCACCGGTGTCTCGATGGCCCGTGTGTAGCGCAGAGTCTCCCGCGCCAGCGGGCTTTCCGGAATTCCAAAATCTCCCCACGCGGTGTCACCACCCGCGTCCCTTTTCGTCTCCGCCACTGCCTGAGTGCTCTGTCGCGTCATGCCGGAAATTCTTCAGCGGCCCGGCGATGTCAGCAATGACGAAAAGCCCACCTATCCTGCCACGCGGGCTACGGCCGCGCGACGGAGTCGCGAGCCGCGCGGGCTTCAGGGGGCGGGGGCGGCGGAGGAGCCGGGGGCCGAGCCCACCCGCGCACGGCCAGGCGCGGGTGAGCTGGGCGGAGGACGGCCACGGCCAGGTGCCGCGGCCGGGAACTACACCAGTTCGGGCTGGGGTTCCGGCTGGAGCGACCGGGCGGGCTTCGGATCCGAGCGCCGCGTGGTGCGTATGTAGCCGTAGATCACGGAGGACATCGCGAGAAGGAGGAGCGGCCCGAACACCCACGGGTACGTGGCCATTTCCACGGCCAGATAGCGGTAGGACACCAGGAGCGCGGCGAAGACCACCGTGCCGTGGGCGACCAGCTGGACCGCCGATCGGTCCCAGCCGAGCCCGAAGGAACGCACGGCCACCTCGACCGTGAGCGCGAACACGACACCGGCGATGAGGTCCACGCCGTAGTGGTAACCGAAGCCCAGCGTCGCGGCGAGCGTGGCGACGAGCCAGAACGTGCCCGCGTAGCGCAGCGCCCGCGGGGCCTTGCGGGAGTGGATGAAGATGATCGTGGCCCACGCCGTGTGCAGGCTCGGCATGCAGTTGCGCGGGGTGATCTCGTCGTACGTCATGGGGCCCGGCGTGGTGCCCGGCAGCGTGTCCGGCCAGATGTCGGCCACCGCCCAGTGCCCGCCACCGGTGCCGAAGGCGCCGGTGCCGTAGGCGAAGATCGGCCCGACCACGGGGAAGATCATGTAGATGCTCGGCCCGAGCAGCCCGATCACGAGGAACGTGCGCACCAGGTGATGGCGCGGGAAGCGGCGCTCGGAGGCCACGTTCCGCAGCTGGTAGGCGGCGACGACCACCGCGGCCACCGCGAGCTGGACGTAGACGAAGTCCAGGAAGTGCTCGCCCAGCGGGCCGGTGGCCCTGATCACGCGGCCCACCACCCACGACGGGTTGCCGAGCGCGTGGTCGGCCGTCGCCAGGTACTGGTCGAGCACCGTCGGGCGGGTCTTCGACGTGATGAGCAGCCAGGCGTCACCGGTCTTGCGGCCGGCCACGAGCAGCAGACCGAGACCGACGCCTTTCAGGAGCAGCGTCCGCTCGTGGCCGGTGCGGCGCGTGAGCGCGATGACCGCACAGCCGAGGACCACCCACAACGCGCCGTTGCCGAAAGTCAGCTTTTCGCCGAGCGCCCACCGCACCACGAAGAAGGGGATGTCGATGGCGACCGCGACGCCCAGCGCGATGAACCTCTCCCGCCAGGTGAGCACCACCATCATCAAGGCCATGCCGGCATACAGCAGCGGCCCCGAAGCAGGCGGGAACACCACCTCTCGCACCTGGTTGCCGATCGGCCCCGGCACGCCGTAGCGGCGCGCGGCGATCTCCAGCACGACGAGGAATCCGAGGGTCACCACACCCGCGGTGACCCACAGGATCACCCGTGGTCGGCGCCACGTGGTGAACGAAATTCTGGAGTTAATTCGCGAAAACAACCGCGATACTATGGATATCAATTGTTTGGCCGATTTGTTAGACGCTGACTAAACGGGTCGCTCGGTGTGCCGGACGGCACGGGTGTGAGGTCGGGAGCGGGCACGGGTCGTTCCTGAGTCGGATCATGCTATCGGAGCCGCGCGGGTGGGTTTCGCTGGTCACGGGCTGTAAGAACGTAAGTCGATCCTGTGCTCGAAAGTCACGTGGCTAACGGGGATCGTGAAACTCCCGGCACCCCGTGGGCACCGAGGTGGGCAGCGAGAGCGTCACGCGCCCGCTCTCAGTCTCCGGGCCGTCGAGCCGTGCGAACAAGGGCCGTGGCGCCGGGATCCGGCCGTCGGTCTCGGCCAGCTGGGCCGCGACGCGGGCCGCCGACTCCGGCACGAAAGGGGCGAGCTGCCCGCAGAGCGTGCGGCAGGCGTGCAGCAGCGCGGCCAGGACCGTGTCGAGGCGGGCGCCCGCCTGCCCGTCCCCCGCGCGCTCGGCCTTGGCCAGCTCCCAGGGGCGCGTCGCGTCGACGCAGCGGTTGGCCTCCTCCACGATCCGCCACACCGCGGCCGTCGCCCGCCGGAAGTCGAAGTCCGCCAGAGCCGCGTCGACCTCGCCCTGCACCCGGCGGCAGGCCGCGTCGAGGCGCTCGGTGCCCGCCGCGGCGGACCGCGTACGACGGACGCGGCCGTCACGGAAGCGGTGGGCCATCGTCACGACCCGGTTGACGAGGTTCCCGAGCCCGCCGGCGAAGTCGGCGTCCGCCCGCGCGACGAGCCGCTCCCGGGTGAAGTCGGCGTCCCCGACCCGGGGTACGTCCCGCAGCAGCCACCAGCGCACCGCGTCCGTGCCGTACGCGGCGACAAGCTCCGCCGGGTCGACGGTCGTCCCGCTCGACTTGCTGATCTTGCGGCCGTCGACGGTGAGGTAGTCGTGGACGAGGACGTCCGTGGGCAGCGGCAGGCCGGCCGACAGGAGCATGGCGGGCCAGTAGACGGCGTGGAAGCGCACGACGCCCTTGCCGACGAGGTGGACGCGGCGGGTGCTCCGCTGCCACCAGCGGGTGTACGCGGGATCGCCGGTGCCGTGGCCGAGGCTGGTGACGTAGTTGCCGAGGGCGTCCCACCACACGTACACGACCTGGCTCGGATCGTCCGGGACGGGGATGCCCCAGCCGCGGGCGCGGGTGTGCGAGCGGGAGACGGAGAAGTCGTGCAGACCGCCGTCGATGAGGGCGAGCACCTCGTTGCGGCGCGCGGCGGGCTCGACGCGCAGCTCGCCGGACGAGATCAGCCCGCGCAGCCGGTCCGCGTACCGGGACAGGCGGAAGAACCAGTTCTCCTCCGCGACGAGCTGCGGCTCGGTGCCGTGCTCGGCGCAGCGCCCGTCGACGAGTTCGGCCGGGGTGCAGAACTGCTCGCAGCCGACGCAGTACAGGCCCTCGTAGTGCTTGCGGTACAGATCTCCGGAGGCCGCGCACCGGCGCCACAGCCGCTCCACGCCCACGCGGTGCCGCGGGTCGCTGCTGGTGCGGATGAAGTCGTCGAGGGACAGCGCGAGCGGTTCGCGGAGCGCCGCGAAGGCCTCCGCGTTGCGGTCGACCAGCTCGTGCACGGGCACGCCCTCGGCCTCGGCGGCCAGGACGTTCTTCAGGGAGTTGTCGTCCGTCCCGCTCAGGAACCGGACCTCGTCGCCCCGGTGGCGCCGGTGGCGGGCGAGCACGTCCGCCTGGACGAGTTCGAGGGCGAAGCCCAGGTGCGGGCGGGAGTTGACGTACGGGATCGTCGTCGTGATGTACGTACGGGGTGCGGTCATCGGAACCTCCAGTGGGAGAGGCGGGGCTCCGAAGCCGCTGGGAAACGGAACGAGGCCCCGAATCGGGGCCTCGGAAACGCGAACGTCCGGTATCAGCGGCCCCGTTGACGGGGCATCATGGCGCGGCGGCACTCGGACGTGATCATGGTGGGGATGGTAGCAGCCGTCGCCGGACGGGGGCGCGGAGTTTTTGGCGGCACGGGTCCGGCGCCAGGCCTCCCGGCCCGGGGCGCGAGGGCCTCGGCGGTGGACCACGGCGTCGCGTACCTGCCAGACCGCGGGCGGGGTGCCCTGCTGGACTGAGGCCCGCGATCAGCCCCTCACCAGGACGGACCCATGCCTTCCACCCTCGCCGCCCCAGCCCTGCCCGACCCGGCCGACCGGCCCCCGCTCGTCCGCCGGCTCTCCGTCGTCTGCGTCACGACGGGGCTCTTCGCCATCGTGACGGTGGAGATCCTGCCCATCGGCCTGCTCCCCGCCATCGGCCGGGACTTCCGGGTCACGGACGGCACGGCCGGCCTCATGATGACCATGCCCGGTCTGCTGGCGGCGCTGTCCGCGCCCGTCGTGACCATGGCGACCGCGCGCGTCGACCGGCGCACGACGCTGGGCGCCCTCATGCTGCTGCTGGCCGCCGCGAGCGCCCTCGCGGCGGCCGCGCCCGGCTACTGGCTCGTGCTCGTCTCCCGCGTCGCCGTGGGCGTCACCATCGGCGGCTTCTGGTCGATCGCGGCCGGCCTTGCCGAGCGCCTCGTGCCCCAGGAGTCGGTGGGGCGGGCGAAGGCGGTCATCTTCTCGGCCGTGCCCCTGGGGTCGGTGCTCGGCGTGCCCCTCGGCACCTTCGTGGGGGACGGCGCCGGGTGGCGGACCGCCTTCGCCGCCATGGGCGTCCTGTCCGTGGCCGTATGGGCGGCGACGCGTGCGCTGCTGCCTCCGCTGCCGCCCGCCGACGCCGTCCACCCGCGGGTCCTGCGCGGACTGCTGCGGGGCTCCGGGACCCGGCTCGCGCTGCTCATGACGTTCCTCGTCGTCCTCGCGCACTTCGGCGCCTACACGTACGTGGCGCCCTTCCTGGGCGAGGTGACGCGGCTGAGCCCGGGGCTCGTGACCCTGTTCCTGCTGGCGTACGGCGCGGCCGGTGTCCTCGGGAACTTCGTCGGCGGCGCGGTGGCGGCGCGCAGGCCGCGTGCCGCGTTCGCCGTAGCGGCGGGGCTGATCGCCCTGGCCGCCCTCGCGCTGCCGGTCGCCGGGCGGTGGGCGGGCGGTGCGGTCGCGCTGCTCGTCGTGTGGGGGGTCGCGTACGGCGCCGTGCCGGTGTGCTCGCAGACCTGGTTCGCCGTGGCGGCGCCCGCCGCCCCGGAGGCGGCCTCGGTCCTCTTCACCGCTTCCTTCCAGGCGACCTTCTCGCTGGGCGCGCTGGCGGGCGGCGTCGTGGTGGACCGGGTGTCGGTGGTCGCGGTGATGTTCTGCGGTGGCCTGGTCGCCGCATCGGCGGTGCTGCTCGCGTGGGGCGCCGGACGGGCGGGCGGCCCGGCGCCCACCGCGGCCGGTGAGCGCCGGAGCAGGTGACGGCAGGGGTCAGACGGCGGCCGCGAGCGCCTCGAACTGGGCGTCGGTGAGGGTGATCTCGGCGGCCGCGGTGTTCTGCTCCAGGTGCGCGACGCGGGACGTGCCCGGGATGGGGAGCACCACGGGCGAGCGGCGCAGCAGCCAGGCCAGGGCGAGCTGCGAGGGGGCGGCGCCGTGCTCCTTCGCGGCGGCGTCGAGCGGACCGCCCGGGCGCGCCAGTTCGCCGGTGGCCATCGGGTACCACGGGATGAACGCGATGTTCTCGCGCTCGGCGTACTCCAGGACGTCCTCGGAGGCGCGGTCGGCCAGGTTGTACTTGTTCTGCACGGAGGCGATCTCCGCGATCTCGCGGGCCTGTGCGAGCTGCTCGACACTCACCTCGGACAGGCCGATGTGCCGGATCTTGCCCTCCTGCTGGAGCTGGACGAGCGCGCCCAGCTGGTCGGCGAGGGGCACCTGCTCGTCGACGCGGTGCAGCTGGAGCAGGTCGACGCGCTCCACGCCGAGGTGCCGCAGGCTCAACTCGACCTGCTGGCGCAGGTACTCGGGGCGGCCGAGGGCCTGCCATTCGTCCGGGCCCGGGCGGGTGAAGCCGGCCTTGGTCGCGATGACCAGGTCGTCCGCGTACGGGTGCAGCGCTTCCTTGATGAGGACCTCGTTGACGAACGGGCCGTAGGCGTCGGCGGTGTCGATGAAGGTCACGCCCAGTTCGACGGCACGGCGCAGCACGCGTACGGCCTCGTCCCGGTCCTCGGGCTCGCCCCAGGCGCCGGGGCCGGTCAGCTGCATGGCGCCGTAGCCGAGGCGGTGGACGGGAAGGTCACCGCCGAGGGCGAACGTGCCCGAGGCGGCGGCGGGACGCGAGGTGTTTGCGGTGCTCATGGGGAGCGGTCCTTTCACAGCGTACGGATCGCGACATTTGGATCACAACGTACGAACGACACGGCAGGGGGGACACGAGGTCTCTGACACAAGGTCTCTGACACGAGGTCTGTGACCCCGAACCTATGTGCAACGCGGCGTGAAGAGAGACTCCGGCCGGGCACCGGCAGCCCGTTGGCCGGTGCCCGGCCGAAGCCTTACGCGCTGGTGAGGCGTCACGTCGGACAGGACATCCGGGCCGCGGCCCCTCAGACGTCCAGCTGCTTCAGCAGCTCCGCCGCCACACCGGCGGAGGACGCCGGGTTCTGACCGGTGATCAGATTGCGGTCGACGACCACGTGCGGAGCCCAGGGCTCGCCCGCGTCGAAGGCGGCGCCCGCCTCGACGAGGCGGTCCTGGAGCAGCCACGCGGCCTTGTCCGCGAGGCCTGCCTGGGTCTCCTCGGCGTTGGTGAAGCCGGTGAGGCGGTAGCCCGCGAAGGCGTTGGCGCCGTCGGCCGTCGTGGCGGCGAGCAGCGCGGCCGTGGCGTGGCACACGGTGGCGAGCGGCTTGCCCGAGGCCAGCGTGAGGGCGAGCAGCCTGCCGGAGGCCGCGTGGCCGGCCAGGTCCTCCATGGGCCCGTGGCCGCCGGGGTAGAAGACCGCGGCGTAGCCGGCCGGGTCCACGTCCTCCAGCGGCACGGGGGAGTTCAGCTCGGTGAAGGCGGCCAGCGCGGCTGCGGTGTCGGCGGCGCCCTGCTCGCCGCCGTTCACCTCCGGCGCGAGGCTGGCCGGGTCCACGGGCGGGGCGACACCGCCCGGCGTGGCCACCACGATCTCGTGGCCCGCGGCCTTGAGGGCCGTCCAGGGAGCCACCGCCTCCTCGGCCCAGAAGCCTGTCGGGTGCGGTGTGCCGTCGGCGAGGGTCCAGTGCGCGGCGCCGGTCATCACGAAAAGAATCTTCGACATGCCCCGAAGGTAGGCCGCCCCAGCCATAGGCGGCCAATAGGAGAACGAGTCGCTGCCATTGGATATCCGATGGGTGGGCGGGAATATCCCACGCCGGGCGGCCGCGTGCTCCGAGCCCTGTTCATCGCCCGTTCACAGAGAAATAGACCACCCGGTCCCGGGGTTGGAGGCACACACGCGTCGACGGCATCCGGTCGCGACGCCTCCCGGCCCTGGAGGACCCCATGAAGATCGGCATCATCGGCGCGGGCGAGATCGGCGGGAACCTCACCCGCCGCCTGACCGCGCTCGGCCACGACGTGTCCGTGGCGAAATCCCGCGGCCCGCACACGCTCACCGCCCTCGCCGAGGAGACCGGGGCCACGCCCGTCACGGCGGCCGACGCGGCGCGCGGCGCCGAGGCCGTCGTCGTGACGATCCCGCTCAAGAGCGTCCCGGACCTGCCGTCCGGCCTGTTCGACGAGGCGGCCGACGGCTTCGCCGTGATCGACACCGGCAACTACTACCCGCAGCGCGACGGAAAGATCGAGGCCATCGAGAACGGCCTGACCGAGAGCCGCTGGACCGAGCAGCAGATCGGCCACCTGGTCATCAAGGCGTTCAACGGCACGTACGCGGCGGACATCCTCGACAAGCCGCTGCCCGCGGGCGACCCCGACCGCATGGCGCTGCCCGTGGCCGGGGACGACCCGGCGGCGAAGCGGATCGTCCGCGACCTCATCGACGCCCTCGGCTTCGACACCGTGGACGCGGGCGGCATCGACGAGTCCTGGCGCCAGCAGCCCGACACCCCGGTGTACGGCCTGCGGGCGGGCGCCGCGGAGGTCACGAAGGCCCTGGCGGCGGCGAGCCCGGAGCGCCCCGAGGCCTTCCGGGCGTAGGCGCGGGCCCCGCCGGTCGACCCTGCGGCCCGTCCCACTGGATGATCATGCATTGGGTAGATTGGCGCGATGACGGAGGGGACGGACATCCCGGCGGGTATACCCCCGGGCGAGCGACAGCAGCGAAGCGGGCGAGTGGGGCGACGGGGCGGCAGGAGGGGCCGGCACGCGGCACCGAAGCGCGGCGCCAGGCCGAGCAAGCACGCCCCAGGGCCGGGCAAAAGCGCCGCCGGACCGGGCAAAAGCGCCGCCGGGCCGGGCAAAGGCGGCGGCCTCGCCCGCTCCTCGCTCCTGATGGCCCTGGGCACCGTCGTGTCCCGCGCGACGGGCCTCATCCGCCAGGTCCTCCAGGCGGCGGCCCTCGGCACCGGCCTGCTCGCCAGCACGTACAACACGGCGAACACGGTGCCGACGGGCCTGTACACCCTGCTGATCGGCGGCGCGCTCAACGCCGTGCTCGTGCCGCAGCTGGTCCGCGCACGGACGACGCAGTCCGACGGCGGCAGGGCCTACGAACAGCGCCTGGTCACGCTCGTACTGTGCGTGCTCGCCGTGGGCACGGCCCTCGCGGTCTGGGCGGCTCCCGCGATCGTCGGCCTGTACATGCGCGACACCCCGGGCACCCACGAGGCATTCGAACTCACCGTCGTCTTCGCGCGGTTCCTGCTGCCGCAGATCTTCTTCTACGGGATGTTCGGCATGCTGGGGCAGGTCCTCAACGCCCGGGAGAAGTTCGGCGCGATGATGTGGACGCCGGTCCTCAACAACATCGTCCTGATCGGCATGTTCGGCGCCTATCTGAGCCTCATGACGGCGCCGGACCGCGTCGGGGACATCACCGCGAGCCAGGTCCGCCTCCTCGGGATCGGCACGACCTGCGGCATCGCCCTCCAGGCCCTCGCCCTCGTTCCGTACGTCCGCGCGGCGGGCTTCCGCTTCCGGCCGCGGTTCGACTGGCGCGGCGCGGGCCTGCGCAAGAGCGCCCGGGCCGCCCGCTGGACCCTGCTGTTCGTCCTCGCCAACCAGGTCGCGCTCACCGTCGTCACCAACTACGCCAACGCGGCCGACCAGCAACTGCCCACCGCGGGCGCAGGCTACACCGCGTACTCGTACGCGCAGACCATCTGGCTCCTGCCGCAGTCCATCGTCACCGTCTCACTGGTCACGGCGCTGCTCCCGCGGCTGAGCACGGCGGCGGCGCAGGGCCGCACCGACGACCTGCGCGGCGAGCTGTCGCGCGCCCTGCGCCTGACCGGGGTCGTCATCGTTCCCGCCGGGTTCTTCTTCCTCGCCCTCGGCCCGCAGACCGCGACCCTGCTGTTCGGGCACGGCACGGCCGACGCCGCCTCCGCGCAGCCCCTCGGCCAGATGCTCCAGGCCTTCGGCCTCGGCCTCATCCCGTTCTCCGCCCAGTACCTGCTGCTGCGCGGCTTCTACGCCTTCGAGGACACGCGCACGCCGTTCTGGATGGCCGTGTGGATCGCCGCCGTGAACATCGCCCTGGCCACCGCCTGCCACCACCTCCTCCCGCCGCGCTGGGCGGTCGTGGGCATGGCGGGCGCGTACACGCTGTCGTACGCCGTGGGGCTGCTGCTCACCGCGCGGCTGCTGCGCAGGCGCCTCGGCGGGCGCATGGACGGCAAGCGCCTGCTGCGCACCTACGGCAAGCTCGGCCTCGCCGCCGCCCCCGCGGGGGCCCTGGCCTGGGCTGTCGCACGGGGGCTCGGGTCATCGGCGCCCGTGGGCACCACGGGGACCGCGCTCGCGCTCACCACCGGCGCGGCCGCGATGGTCCTCGGCTATCTGCTGCTCGCCCGGCTGCTGCGGGTCGGTGAGCTGCGGCTGCCGCTGCGCCGACTGGCTTGAAATCGACGGTCGAATGTCCGTGCGGCGCGTCAGGTAACCCACCCCCGCTCTGCGTCCTGCCAGGTGTGACCGGCACGGCCCCCGCCTTGGGCGAGCGGCCCCCTGTCGAGAGACCCCACCGAGCAGACCAAGGCTGAGTAAAACGTGACTGAACACAGCGGTAAGGAGCCCCCGCAGTCCGAGAGCGAGACGGGCAGACCCGAGCGCCTGCCCGCCAGAGAGACCTGGAGCGTGCTCTACCGGCACTTCCGGCCGCACCGCGGCGTGGTGGCGCTCGGCGCGCTGTTCACCCTCGTCGGCGCGGCCACCGGTCTCGCCCAGCCCGTGGCCATCGAGGAACTGGTCAACCGGCTGTCCGACGACGAGTCGATCTCCTCGATCCTGATCCTCCTGACCGGACTCCTCGTCATCGGCACCGCCGTCGAGTCCGTCGGCAGCTACATCCTGGAACGCACCGCCCAGTCCGTCGTCCTCGACTCCCGGCGCTCCCTGATCCGCCGTCTGCTGCGCCTGAAGGTCAGCGAGATCGAGCGTGTACAGCCCGGCGACCTGATGTCCCGCGTCACCTCGGACACCACGCTGCTCCAGGCCGTCACCACGCAGTCGGTGGTGTCGGCGTTCTCCGGCGCCCTCACGGTCATCGCGACCATCGTGATGATGGCCTTCATGGACGCGGTGCTGCTCGGGGTCACCCTCGGCGTGATCGTCCTCATCGGGGGCGCCACCGCCCTGGTCATGCCGCAGATCTCCAAGGCGACCGAGCGCTCCCAGGAAGCCGTCGGTATGATCTCGACCGCCCTGGAGCGCGCCTTCGGCGCCTTCCGCACCCTGAAGGCCTCCGGTGCCGAGCGGCGCGAGATGGCGGCGGTGGAGGAGGCCGCGCACGAGGCCTGGCGGTACGGCGTGAAGTCCGCCAAGTGGCAGGCGGTGGCGTGGAGTTCCATGGGCTTCGCCATCCAGGTGTCGTTCCTCGCGGTGCTCGGCGTCGGTGGCGCGCGCGTCGCCTCCGAGGCGATCTCCGTGGCCACCCTGGTGGCGTTCTTGATGCTGCTCTTCTACTTGATCGACCCGGTGAGCCGGCTCGTCGACGCGGTCACCCAGTACCAGGTGGGCTCCGCCGCGGTCGCCCGCATCGTGCGGGCCGAGCGCATGGAGACCGAGGAGCTGGACGAGCCATCGCCGCGCGCGGCCGGGGCGGAGAGCGCCCCCGCCTCCGTCGCCTTCGAGGACGTCACCTTCCGCTATCAGGCGGAGCTGCCCCTGGTCCACCACGGCGTGAGCTTCACCGTCCCCAGCCCCGGCATGACCGCCTTCGTCGGCCCTTCCGGCGCGGGCAAGACCACCGTGTTCGGACTCGTCGAGCGGTTCTACGAGGCCACCGGCGGCCGCGTCCTCGTCGACGGCAAGGACGTACGGGACTGGCCGCTCGCCGACCTGCGCGCAGCCATCGGTTACGTCGAACAGGACGCGCCGGTGCTCGCGGGCACCCTGCGCGAGAACCTCGTGTTCGCCGCTCCGGAGGCCACCGAGACCGACCTGCGCGACGTCCTGGTGAGGTCCCGCCTCGACGCGCTCGTCGAGCGCCTGCCCGACGGTCTCGACACGGTCGTCGGCCACCGCGGCTCCAAGCTCTCCGGCGGCGAGCGCCAGCGTGTGGCCATCGCCCGCGCCCTGCTGCGCAAGCCCCGGCTGCTGCTCCTGGACGAGGCCACCTCGCAGCTCGACGCGGTCAACGAACTCGCGCTGCGCGACGTCGTCGCCGAGGTGTCCCGCGAGGTGACGGTCCTGGTCGTCGCGCACCGCCTGTCGACGGTGACGCTCGCCGACCAGATCGTCGTCATGGACGCGGGCAAGGTCCGGGCGACGGGCACGCACGACGCCCTCGTGGCGTCGGACCCGCTCTACGGCGAGCTGGCGGCCACGCAGTTCCTGGCGACCGCCTCGTGACGTCCGAGCCCCGGGCGGTGGCGTGTTCAAAGCCCGCGCCGAGGCCCGAGGCATGATCTACCGTGAGGCCATGACCAAGGTGAGCTTCGATCGCCACGTATCCGAAATCAGCACGCAGGCCGACCACTTGAGGGCCCAGGTCAAGGACGCCGACCTCGCGGTGCCGGTGCGGACCTGTCCCGGCTGGAGCCTCGGCAACCTCCTGCGGCACGTGGGCGGCGCGCACCGCTGGGCCGAGGCCGTGGTCCGCACCCGGGCGAGCGGACCGGTGCCCCACGACCAGGTCGACGACGTCGCCGGGGACGACCGCGCCGACGCCGCCGCCCTCGCGGACTGGGTGGCCGAGGGCGCGGCGCGCCTCGCCGGCACCCTGCGCGAGGCGGGTCCGGACGCCCCGGTGTGGACGCCCGCGCCCGGCGGCACCTCGGAGTTCTGGGCGCACCGCATGCTGTTCGAGACGGTCCTGCACCGCGCGGACGCGGCCGTCGCCGTCGGCGGTCCGTACGCCCTGGCCGCGGACGTCGCGCTGATCGGCGTGGAGGAGTGGATGGAGTTCACCGTGCTGCCGCAGGTGTACGAGTCCGAGGAGCACCTGCGTGCCCTGCTCGGCCCCGGCCGCACGGTCCACTTCCACGCCACCGACGCCGAGCCCGCGAGCGCGGGGGAGTGGTTCGTCGACCTCACCGGCGACGCCATCACGACCCGGCGTACGCACGAGAAGGCCGCGGTCGCGGTCCGCGGCCCGGCCGCCGCCCTGCTGCTGGCCCTCTACCAGCGCGAGTCGGTCCTCGCCGAAGGGCCCGAGATCATCGGGGACCGCGCCCTGTTCGAGCAGTGGCGCGAGACGGTGAGCCACTGGCTGCGGAAGTGAGCGACCCCGGGGGCCGGGCAGGAGACGAAGGACGAGCCGCCGCCGAGGGCGCCGCCCGCCCCCCCCGCGTCGACTCCGGCTCCTCGGATCCCGGGAGCGCAAGCAGCCGCTCACGGCTTCGGCACCCGGTCCACAGGGAGGCCGCGGGGTTCCTTGATGCGCTTCATGATGATCTGGGAGTTGACCTCGGTGACCCCGTCCAGGGTCGTGAGCCGCTCGATCCACAGGCGCTCGTACGCGGCCAGGTCGGCGACCGCGATGCGCAGCAGGCAGCCGGGGCTGCCGAAGAGGCGGTACGCCTCGATGACGTCGGGGATGTCCTGGAGCGCCGCCTCGAACGCCTCGACCGTCTCCCGGTCCCGGCGGACCTCGATGGAGACCAGCACCTCGAAGCCGCGGCCGACCGCCTCCGGGTCGACGACCGCGCGGTAGCCCTGGATCACGCCGTCCTGCTCCAGCTGCCGCACCCGCCGCAGGCAGGGGGAGGCGCTGAGGCCGATGCGCTGGGCCAGCTCCTGGTTGCTGAGACGGCCGTCCTTCTGAAGCTCACGCAAGATATCGAGATCGATCCGGTCCATGGCGCAATTCTGCACCAAGCCATCCCGGGTAGCCGGGTGGATATCGCAATCCGATTGCGCAGAGACTCGCCTATTCTTGCGGCGCGACTGTCCGTGAACCTCTGGCCGTCGTTCAATGCGGCCGCGCGGTGTGACGAGCGGCGCCCGGCCGCCCCCCACTCATGGAGAGGCAGGCCCGCGCCCATGACGCAGCTGGCATCCCCGACGGCCCCGCGGCGGGTCGTCGTCATCAGCACCGGCGGCACCATAGCCAGCCGCTGGCAGGGCACCGGATACGCCGCCGACGCGTCCGGCGGCGAGGTCCTGGCCCAGTCCGCCGTGCCGGACGGCGTCCAGGTCGAGGTCGTCGACCTGTTCAACGTGAACAGCTCCAGCATGACCTCCGCCCGGCAGCTCACCCTCCTGCGCGCGGTTCGCGAGGTGCTCGCCGACCCCGGCGTGGCCGGGGTCGTGGTCACGCACGGCACCGACACCCTGGAGGAGTCGGCCTTCTTCGTCGACCTGCACCACGACGACCCGCGCCCCGTGGTGTTCACCGGCGCGCAGCGCCCGCTGGGCGCCGCCGACGGCGACGGCCCGGGCAATGTGTACGACGCCCTGCAAGTCGCCGTGACCGTACGGGACATGGGGGTCCTGGTCGTCTTCGACGGCACGGTGCACGCGGCGCGCGGCACCGTGAAGACGCGCACCCTGGACGCGCACCCCTTCGCCGACCCGTCCGGGCAGCTCGTGGGGCGCCTCGGCTTCGGTCGCGTGGACATCGACAGGCGCCCCGAGCGGCCCGCCCCGCTGCCCGTGCCCGTGGGCTCGGGGCCGCTGCCCCGGGTCGACATCGTGATGCACCACTGCGACGCCGACCCGCTGCTCCTGGACGCCGCGGTCGCGGCCGGGGCGCGGGGCATCGTGCTCGTCGCCACCGGGGCGGGCAACGCGACTCCGCGGTTCGCCGAGGCCATCGCGGCGGCGGTGGACCGCGGCGTCCTGGTGGCCGTCACCACCCGGGTGCACTCCGGCCCGGTCGCCGAGATCTACACCGGCGGCGGCGCGGTCGACCTCGTCGCCGCGGGCGCGGTCCTCACCGGCACCCTGCGCGCGGGGCAGGCACGCATCGCCGTCCTCGCCACGCTGCTGGCGGACGCCGCGCCCCAGCGGAGGGGCGCCCTGCTGCGACAGCTCCTGGGCGCCCCGGACCAGGCCCAGGAATCCGCCTCGGCCGCCTGACCCGCGCACCGCACTCCCGCCGCCCCCCGGGCCGCGCTTCCGTAAGGCCACACACCTTCACGCGCGCGGCCCCGCACCTCGCACCACCCCACGCACACAAAGGACCCACCCCATGACCGCCCCCGCCCGGCCGGCCGCCGCAGCCGCATCCGACCGCCCTACCGACGCGGCCACCACGAACACCCCGGCCGGGCCCCCGTGCACCCGCCGCGAGCACGACCTGCTCGGCGAGCGCGACGTACCCGCGGACGCGTACTGGGGCATCCACTCGCTGCGGGCCACCGAGAACTTCCCCGTCACGGGCCTGCCGATCTCCGTCTACCCGCAGCTCGTCGACGCGCTCGCCGCCGTCAAGCAGGCCGCGGCGCGAGCCAACGAGGAACTCGGTCTGCTGCCCGCGGCCAAGGCCCGCGCCGTCGTGGCCGCCTGCGAGGAGATCCGCGCGGGGCACCTGCACGACCAGTTCGTCGTGGACGTCGTCCAGGGCGGCGCCGGGACCTCCACGAACATGAACGTCAACGAGGTCGTCGCCAACCGCGCCCTCGAACTCCTCGGCCACGCCAAGGGGGAGTACGCGCACCTCCACCCCAACGAGGACGTCAACCTCAGCCAGTCCACCAACGACGCCTACCCGACGTCCCTGCGCATCGCGACCATCACGGCGGTGCACGGGCTGCTCCAGGCCATGGCCGTGCTCCAGGACGCCTTCGCCGCCAAGGCCGTGGAGTTCCGGGACGTCCTGAAGATGGGGCGCACCCAGCTCCAGGACGCCGTACCCATGACCCTCGGCCAGGAGTTCTCCACGTACGCGGTGATGCTGGAGGAGGACCGGAGCCGTCTGTCCGAGGCCGTCGAGCTGATGCACGAGATCAACCTCGGCGCCACCGCCATCGGCACCGGCCTCAACACCCCGCCCGGCTACGCGGAGACGGCCCGCCGCCATCTGTGCGAGATCACCGGACTGCCCCTGGTGACCTCCGTGAACCTGGTCGAGGCCACCCAGGACTGCGGCGCGTTCGTGCAGCTCTCCGGCGTCCTCAAGCGGATCGCGGTGAAGCTCTCCAAGACCTGCAACGACCTGCGTCTGCTCTCCTCGGGGCCGCGCGCGGGGCTCAACGAGATCAATCTGCCCCCGGTCCAGGCCGGTTCGAGCATCATGCCGGGCAAGGTGAACCCGGTGATCCCCGAGGTCGTCAACCAGGTCGCCTTCGAGGTCATCGGCAACGACCTCACGGTCACGATGGCAGCGGAGGCCGGCCAGCTCCAGCTCAACGCCTTCGAGCCGGTCATCCTGCACGCCCTGTCCAAGAGCATCACGTCCCTGCGGGCGGCCTGCCTGACCCTCGCCGAGCGCTGCGTCGCGGGCCCGGACGGGGGCATCACCGCCAACACCGACGCGTTGCGCGCCTCCGTGGAGAACTCCATCGGCCTGGTCACCGCCCTCAACCCGCACATCGGCTACACCGCGGCCACCGCCATCGCCCAGGAGGCCCTGCGGACCGGCCGCGGTGTCGCCGAACTCACCTTGGAGAAGGGCCTGCTGCCCGCGGAGCGGCTGGCCGAGCTGCTCACCCCCGAACGCCTGGCCGGCGCGTCCGGCCCGCGCGCTCAGTGGTCCTAGTGCTTTCGGCCGAGCCCGGCCGCGACCCCGGACGGAAGTCCCCGAGGTCCGCCCTGGACTAGCGTGCGGATCATGAGCGACGGGCAGCGGGGAACAGGCGAGCGGGGCACGCCCGGCACGGCCGCGGACCGTGCCCTCGGCGTGGTCCGCGGCTACGCGGAGCGTGACGCCGACGCGGTGGCCGAGGCCCTGGCCCGGGCGGACGAGGACGAGCGGCAGCAGACCTACGGCGTGCTGGGCGGTCTGCTGCGGTCCTCCCTCGCCGTGGTCGAGGTGACGGGCCGGGAGCTGCGGACCCGCGAGGTGGTGGGCCTCGCCGACGAGGTGGCCGCCGCCGCGCCCGCCCACTACGAGTTCACCGTGACGCAGGCGGTCCGCGCCTGGGCCCGCGGCGACCGGGAGGGGTACTGGAGCGCCCACGCCGAGGACACGCTCGGCGGCGTCCACGTGACCGCCGTCTTCATCGTGCTCCTCGGTCTGGCGCTCTGGGGCCGCGAGGCCTTCCTGGACACGTTGGCGGCCTACGAAGAGGTCGCGCGGAGCCTGACCGCGCCGCCCGAGGCCTGACCCACCCCTCTCCTGAAGGTCGGGATCCGGCCATCATCCTGCCTCAGTGGAACCGCCAACAGTCAAGCGAACAAGCACAATTGACGGCTCATCAGCGCCCCAAGGGCCCCGGCGACCCCAGGCGATGACGTCCTCTACGGCGCCCCTCACGTCACACACATCACTCAGGCATCACCAGACCCGTGACATCCGACGGAACTCACCCCTCCCCTTGGTGTGCCGCCCGGTGTGCGCCTCGTACGGCCCTCCTGGACGCTTTTCGGTCAGCGGCCCCGGCACCTTGTAGCGCGCTCCGGCGCCTGGCTACGATCCCGCTCTCGTTTCACTTTCTACACATCTCTGCACAGGCAATTCACAGTTGTGAGGGGGTTGCGTGGAGCCATATCCGCAGGCGGACACACCTGATCGTCAGGGCGCCTCGCCCCGGCCCGCCTCGGCCCGGGACTTCCGCCTCTTCTGGTGGGCCAACGCCGCCGACGCGCTCGGCACCCAGGCCTCCGGCGTCGTCCTCCCGCTGCTGCTCCTCTCGCTCGGCCACTCCGCGCAGACGGCCGGCCTCGTGGCCGGTCTCTCGCTGGCCGCCGGGATCCTGCTCGGCCCGCTCGCCGCGGTCCCCGCCGACCGGGGCGCCCGCAAGACGATCATGTTCTGGTCCGCCGCGGTCTCCGCGCTCGCCATGGGGTCCGTCGCCCTGACCCTCGCGCTCGGACACCTCACCCTCGTCCACCTCCTGGCCGCCGTCCTGGTCGAGCGGTTCGCCACCGCCTGCCACGAGGCGGCCTCGCGCGGCACCGTCGCCCTGGTCTGCCCGCCCGCCGAGCAGCCCCGCGCGGTCGCCCGGCTCGCCGCCGCCGACCAGGGCGCCCTGATCCTCGGCCCCGCGCTCGGCGGCGCCGCCTACCAGCTCTCGCGCGCCCTGCCCTTCCTGGCCGACGCCATCTCCTACGCCGTCGCCGCCGGCTGCGTACGAGGGATGCGCACCGACCTGAAGGCCCCGGCGGAGCCCTCCGGCGACAGCCTGCTCCGCGAGGCCGCGGCGGGCCTGCGCCTGGTACGGCGACAGCCCCTGCTCCGCCTCGTCCTGGTCTGGGTCGCCCTCGTCAACGGCGTCGCCGTCGCGCTCTACTACGCCACCGTCTTCGCCCTGGAACGCTCCGGCACGGGCGCGCTCCCGCTCGGCGTGGTCCTCGCGGTCTCCGGCGGCGCGGGGCTCGCCGGTTCGCTCGCCGCGCCGAAGGTCGCGGTCCGCGTCGGCGCCGCCCGGCTCGTCACCGCCGTGACCTGGCTGCTCGTCCCGCTCACCGCGGCACTCGCCACCGCCACGGGGCCGTGGGCGTACGGGGTGCTGCTCGGCGCGGTCTGCCTGGTCATCCCCCCGGCCGCCGTGGTCCTCCAGGCGCGGGTGCTGCACGTGGCCGAACCCGCGGTGCAGGCACGCGTCGGCGCCGTGCTCGGCACCGCGTCCGGCGGGGCCGCGGCCCTCGCCCCGGTCCTCGCGGGCCTGTTCGCCGACCGGGTGGACACCGCGGCGCCCGCCATCGGCTGCGCCGCCCTGCTCACCCTGCTCGCCGTGCACACCACCCGGCGCGCCGCCCTCACGGAGGTCACCGCGTGAGCCGCTTCCAGGTCTACCGCGCCGCGCTGCCCGAGGTGTGCGCCGCCGACCCGCGCCGGATGGTGTTCACCGCCGACGCCGACGGCCGCTGCGAGGTCTTCACCTGGGACGCCGCCACCCGCCGCGCCCGCCAGGTCACCGACAGGCCCGGCGGCACCCTGCACGGCGCCATCGACCGGGACGCGCGGGTCTGGTGGTTCGCCGAGGACGCCCGTGGCGTCGGCCACTGGCGGTTCCAGCCCTTCACCGGCGGCCCCGACCGGCCCGGACTCGGCGGCGTCCCGGACGGCACCGCCCGCGGCCTCGCCGTGACCGGCGGCGCCATCGCCGCGGTGGGCATCGGCCTCGACGACGGCACCACCGTCCACATCGGCTCCCGGGGCGGCCCCGGCCGCGAGGTGACGCGCGTCGACGGGCCCGCCGCGCTCGCCGGGCTCACCCCGGCGGGCGACCTGCTGGTCCTCACGCGCGCCGCCGGATCACCCCGCGCCGTCACGGTCCTCACCCCCGAGGGCGCCGAGGCCGCCGTCCTGCCCGGGCACGGCGCGCACGGCAGGCTGTGGGCCCTCGGCTTCGCGCCGGCGGGGCCGGACGCCACCCTGCTCCTCGTCCGCGAGCGCGACGACCGCTACCTGCTGGAGACCTGGACCCCGGCCACCGGCACCGTGACGCACGACTGGTGCTCCTTCGACACCCAGATCACCGCCCGCTGGTACCCGGACGGCCGCTCCGTCCTCATCCGCCAGGACCGCCACGGCCGTTCCCTGCTGTACCGCGCCGGCCTCGAACGGCGCACCCTCGACGCCGTCCCCGCCCCGCCGGGCACCCTCCTCGACGCCGCCCCGCACCCCGGCGGCGACCTCCACACCCTCTGGACCGACACGACGCACCCGCCCCGGATGACCTCCACCGCCGGCACGCCGCTGCCGCCGCTCGGCAGCGTCGAGGGCCGTGTCCCCGGCACCCTGCGTGACATCCGCACCCCCGGCCCCGACGGCCCCGTGCACACCCTGCTCAGCCTCCCCGAGGGCGGGGAAGGGCCCTACCCGGCCGTCTTCCTGGTGCACGGCGGCCCCGCCGACCACGACCGGGACGCCTACGACGGCACCGTGCACTCCCTGGTCGCCTCCGGCTTCGCCGTCGCCCGCGTCAACTACCGCGGCTCCACCGGCTACGGCCCCCGCTGGCAGCGCGCCTTCCCCGAAGGAGTCGGCCACACCCAGGTGCAGGACCTCGCCGCCGTGCGGGCCGACCTCGCCGCGCGCGGCCTGATCCGCCCCGACGCGACCGGCCTGTGGGGCACCTCCTGGGGCGGCTACCTCGTCCTGCTCGCCCTCGGCACCCGGCCCGGCCTGTGGCGGGCGGGCGTCGCCGTGAAGCCGGTCGCCGACTACGCCGCCGCCCACGCCTCGGCCACCCCGGCCCTGCGCGCCCTCGACGAGCGCCTGTTCGGCGGCACCCCCGAGCAGGTGCCCGCGCGCTACGCGCACAGCTCCCCGATCCGGTACGCCGTGCACGTACAGGACCCGCTCCTCGTCGTCGCCGCCACCCACGACACCAAGTGCCCCGCGGCACAGGTCCGTTCCTATCTCGCCGCCCTCCACGCCATCGGCGCCCGGCACGAGTCCCTGTGGCTGGACTCCGGACACGACGGCTACGACGGCGGCGACCACGTGGCCGTGCTGCGCCGCGCGGTGCTCTTCCTCGACCGGGAGCTGCGCGGCACCACCCCACCCAGACGCCCCCCTCCGCCCGGAAGGGGGTCAGCGCACCGCACGACCCATCACTGAGAGGAGAGAGCCCATGCAGAAGGACGTCATCCACAACGACCCGCTCGCGGAGGACGAGACGAACCGGAAGCCGAGCATCGGCATCACGGTCACCGTCCCGTTCCGCAACGCCGAGGACGGCGACGAGAGCGTCGAGGACTGATCCCGAACCGGCCGGCCCCCGGGCGCAGCCCCCGAGGGCCGGCCGGCCCCACCATCGGAGGAACGCCCGTGCGCGTACTGCTGGTCAACATGCCCTGGTCGCCCATCGACCTTCCGTCCCTCGCCCTGGGAATCCTCAAGCGGAGCGTCGACGAGCGCGTCCCCGGGGCCACAGCCGAGGTGCTGCACGCCAACCTCGCCTTCACCGACTGGATCACCGAGCGCACCGAGTTCACCGGTGACGACTACGAGTACTACGCGCTCTCCTCGTACTTCATGGGCTGCGGCGACTGGGTCTTCTCCTCCGCCCTGTACGACGACCCGGGCTGGCGGGACGAGGAGTTCACCGCCACGATGACCGGCAAGCTGAAGGCCGCGCGGATGACGATGACGCGCGAACTGCACCGGATCGTCCCCGAGTTCGTCGAGATGATCGCGCGGCAGATCGTGGCCGAGGAGCCCGACGTCGTCGGCTTCACCTCCACCTTCCAGCAGAACACCGCCGCGCTCGCCGCCGCCCGCAGGGTCAAGGAACTCGCCCCGCACCTCGTGACCGTCATGGGCGGCGCCAACTGCGACGGCGAGCAGGGCGCCGCCGTGCACCGCAACTTCCCCTTCGTCGACTACGTCGTACGCGGCGAGGGCGAGGGCGCCTTCCCGCAGCTGCTCACCGCGCTGAAGGAGAAGGCGCCGGTCGACGACGTGCCGGGCCTGTGCCGCCGTGACGCATCGGGCACGAGCGTCGCCAACCCCATGGCCACCCGGCCGCTGCCGCCCGCGGCCATACTGCCGCCCGACTACAGCGGCTACTTCGAGCGCCTCGCCGCCTCGGTGGCCCGCAACTGGGTGGAGCCCAAGCTCGTCGTCGAGGGCGCCCGCGGCTGCTGGTGGGGCGAGAAGCACCACTGCACGTTCTGCGGGCTCAACGGCTCGTTCATGGAGTTCCGCTCCAAGAGCCCGGACACCTTCTACGAAGAGATCATGGACCTGGCCCGCCGCCACCGGGTGCTCGACATGTACGTCGTCGACAACATCCTCGACATGCGCTACCTCACGTCCGTCCTGCCCCGCATCATCGACAGCGGCTACGACCTGCGTCTGCACATCGAGATCAAGGCCAACATGAAGCGCAGCCAGCTGCGCACCCTCGCCGACGCCGGACTGATCTACGTCCAGCCGGGCATCGAGAGCCTCAACAGCCGCGTCCTCGACCTGATGGACAAGGGCGTCAGCGGCTGCCAGAACGTCCGGATGCTCCGCGACGGCGCCGAGACCGGCCTGTCCGTCGCCTGGAACTACCTGCACGGCTTCCCCGGCGAGAGCGCCGAGGACTACGACCCGGTCGTGGCGCAGATCCCCGCCCTGGAACACCTCGACCCGCCGGTCGACCTCTCCGCCCGCATCGCCATCGAACGCTTCAGCCCCTACTTCGAGCGGCCCGAACTCGGCTTCACCGGACTGCGCCCCGAGGCGCACTACCGCTTCACCTACGACCTGCCCGAAGAAGAGCTGTACGGCATGGCGTACGTCTTCGAGGCCCCGGCCCGCGGCGTCGGCGAGCAGACCGTGAGCGCCCTCAACGCGGCCCTCGCCGACTGGAAGAAGCACCACACGGACGCCCGCCTCACCCACGACGACCACGGCGACCGCATCGTCCTGGTCAGCCGCAGGCGGGCCTTCGCCTGGCGCGCCATGGAGCTGAGCGACCCCCTCGAACTGGCCGTCTTCCGCCTCCTCGACCAGCCGCACACCGTCCAGGCCCTCACCCGCAAGGCCGCCGCGCGCGTCTCGGGAGCCACCGTCGACGAGGACCTGCTGCGGCGGCTCCTCGACTCCTGGCTCGGCCTCGGCATCGTCTTCGCGGACGCGGGCCAGTACGTCCACATCGCCCCGGCCGCGGTCAACGAGGACCTGCTGCGCCTCGACTTCATGCGGCACGTCCACGCGGAGGACGGCGCGGCCGATGCCACGGCCGTCCCCGAGCCGGCCTGACCCGCCCGACCGCCGAAGCGGAGGAGCCCGATGACCGCAACCCTCACCTCGCCCACGCTCCTGGCCTGGCGCGACTACGACCCCGCCGCGTGCGCGCTGCCCGGCATGTTCCTGGGCGAGCTGCCGCTGCCGGGCCCGGCCCGCGGCGAGGCGGCGCGCCTGTGGGAGCTGGGCGCGCGCCGGGTGCGCCTGCCCGCTCCCGTCGACCTGACCGCCGCCACCGACCCCTTCACAGCCCTGCACCGGCTCAGCCTCGTGCGGGACCTGACCGCGCGCGCCGTCATGGTGGAGTGGGAGCTGCTGCTCGACCCGGACGCGGGGGAGACCTGGCGGGCGCTCAGCCACCTCCAGCCGCCCGCGGCCCTGCGCGGCCCCACCGCCGCCGAGGACTCCCTGCGCGCCTGGCGACGCGGCCACTACATGTGCAAGTGCCTGTGGCGCAAGGGCCCCGGCTTCATCCAGATCCGTGACCGCCGCTGGGGAGAGCTGCGCCGCTTCACCGCCGACGAACCCGAGTACGCGACGGCCATCGACCTTCTCGACTACGGCGCCCGCGCGGACACCGTCCCGCAGGCGGCCCTCGACGACTTCCGCGGCGAACAACTCGCCCTGGACGTGGGCCCGTACGCCTGGTGGATCCCCTACCGCGTCAGCCGCTGGCTCCAGCAGTCGATCGCGATCTGAGCGCGGGCCGCGGGGGAGGGCCGCACCGGAATATTCGGTCGACGGCCCTGAACCCGTGGTGCGACCATCTCCGGAGCAGTCCGAGAGATCAAGGAGACGGCGATGCGCGGAACGTCCATGTCCCAGACGAAAGGACCAGTCATCAACCTGAAGGACATGACGCTCTGTGCGCACTACGCACCGCACGCTGAACCTGGGGATCCTGGCGCATGTTGACGCCGGCAAGACGAGCCTGACCGAGCGGCTCCTGTACGAGGCCGGGGTCGTCGACGCCATCGGCAGCGTCGACGCGGGCAGCACCCACACCGACTCGCTCGACCTGGAGCGCCGCCGCGGCATCACCATCAAGGCGGCGGTCGTCAACTTCCGGCTCGGCAGCGGCGGTTCGGCAGTCTCCGTGAACCTCATCGACACACCCGGCCACCCCGACTTCATCGCCGAGGTGGAGCGGGCCCTCGGCGTGCTCGACGGGGCCGTGCTCGTCGTCTCCGCCGTGGAAGGCGTCCAGCCGCAGACGCGCGTCCTCATGCGGACGCTGAAACGGCTCGGCATCCCGACCTTGCTGTTCCTCAACAAGACCGACCGACGCGGCGCGGACGACACCCGCGTCCTGCGCGAGGCCGAGCGCAGGCTCGGTGTGCCCATCCTCGCGATGGGGAGGGTCACCGACGGCCTCGGCACGCCCGCGGCACGCGTCACGGCCTTCACCGAAGGCGACAGCTCGTTCACACGCGGGCTCCTCGACGTGCTGACGGCCCGGGACGACGCGCTGCTCGCCGCCTACGTGGCGGACGAGACCTCCGTCCCGTACGAGCGGCTGCGTGCCGCCCTCGTGGCGCAGACCCGGAAGGGCTGGGTGCATCCGGCGTACGTCGGTTCGGCGATCACCGGCGGGGGCATCCGCGAACTGATCGAGGGCATCCAGGCGCTGCTGCCCGCCGAGCGCCACGACGCCGAGGGGCCCGTGTCGGGACGGGTGTTCAAGGTGGAGCGCGGCGAAGGCGGCGAGAAGATCGCGTACGCCCGGCTCTTCTCCGGGCAGCTCACGGTCCGCGGGCGCGTCACCGTCGGCGCCACCAAGGCCAAGATCACGGATGTCGCCGTGTTCGACCGGGGCGCGCTGGAACGCCGGGCCTCGGCGCGCGCCGGGGAGATCGCGACGCTGCGCGGGCTCGCGGAGGTCCGGATCGGGGACGTGATCGGCGAACCCCCGGCCGGCCGGCCCTACGGTCACGCGTTCGCGCCGCCCTCCCTGGAAACCGTCGTGGTGCCCACCGACCCGGCCGACCTGGGCGCGCTGCACGTGGCGCTGACCCGGCTCGCCGAGCAGGACCCCCTGATCGGACTGCGGCAGGGCCCGGACGGGCGGGAGCTGTCCGTCTCCCTCTACGGCGAGGTGCAGAAGGAGGTCCTCGCGGCGAGCCTGGCCGAGCAGAACCTGACGGTCGACTTCCGGCGGACGACGCCGATCTGCGTCGAGCGCGTGACCGGTACGGGCGCGGCCCACGAGGCCCTCGGTGAGGAGGGCAACCCCTTCCGGGCGACGGTGGGGCTGCGGGTGGAGCCGGGGCCGGTCGGTGGCGGTGTCGCCTTCCGCCTGGCGGTCGAGCTGGGTTCGCTGCCCCTTGCCTATGTGCGGGCCGTGGAGGAGACCGTCCACGCCACGCTGGAGCAGGGGTTGTACGGCTGGCGGGTGCCCGACTGCGTGGTCACGATGACCCACTCGGGGTTCTGCAGCATCACGAGCACGGCGGGCGCGTTCCGCGGCCTGACCCCGCTGGTCCTGATGTCCGCGCTGCGCCGGGCAGGGACGGTCGTGCACGAGCCGATGCACCGGTTCGTCCTCGAGGTCCCGCAGGCCGCGTACGCGCCGGTGGCGCTCGCCCTGGCCCGTCACCGCGCCCTGCCGGGGACGCCGACGGCACGCGGAGACGCGTTCGTCGTCGAGGGGCACCTGCCCGCCGCCCAGGTGCACGGCCTGGAGCGGGAGCTGCCCGAACTCACCGGTGGCGAGGGTGTCCTGGAGACGTCCTTCGGCCACTACCGCGTGGCGACGCCCCCGCAGAGCCGGGCCCGGACGGACCACAACCCGCTGCACCGGGAGGAGTACCTGCTGCACGCTCACCGGCGGCTGTGAGCGGGGGCCGACGCGGAGGCTGTTCCTACGCTTCTACGCTTCCTACGCTTCGCCGTTGCGGCGGCCGGTGAGGGAGCCGAAGTCCAGCATCGCGTCGGCCTCGCGCCGGGTCTCCTCCGCGGTGCGGGCGGCGATGGCGACCACGTCACCCCGTTCGGCTATGAGCAGGTCGTAGATGGGCGCGGTGGGCTCTGGAGCATGCACGTCTTGTGGTCCGTTTCTACTGGTCGTCGCGGGTATCACCCTACTGGGCGCCGTCGGCGGCGGAAGGTGGAGGGGGACCCGGCGATCGGGTCCCGGCGCGTTCCCAGGGCCATCGGCTTGCCGTCGCGTACGTGTTCCTGACGCCTGCTCCGGGTGTCCATGGTGACGCCGGGCCGGGCGCCGGGCGCGCAGGGCCAGGGGCGGCGATAGGGCGTGCGGCCGTGTACACCCTGGTCGGCGTGGCCTGCGCCGGCATATGTGCTTCCGAACTTGGAGGTTCCGTCGGCGCGGGCCGGGCCCTGGAGTGGGGACCGGTTTCCGGCCCGCGCCGGTCGGGGGTGTGCCGCGGTCCGTCAGGAGGCGGTGAAGGCGGCGGCGTGGTCGGCGGCCCAGGTGCTGAAGGGCCGGGCGGGGTGGCCGGTGAGGTGCTCGACCGTGGCCGTGAGGGGCGCGGGCTTGCCGTCGTGGGACGCCCACCAGTCCAGCAGGCTGTCGGCGTACGCGGCGGGGATGTGGTCGGCCATCTCCCGCTTCCACTCCTCGCGGGTGGCGTGGTGGACCGGGATCGGGCGGCCGATGGCGGCGGCGAGCAGTTCGATCTGCTCGGCGAAGGTGAGGGAGGCGGGGCCGGAGAGGGTGAACCGGCCGCCGCGGTGGCGGGGATCGGTCAGGACGGCGTGCGCGGCTTCGGCGATGTCGTGTTCGTGGAGGGGGTCGGTGTGGGCGTGGGGGTAGGGCAGGCTGACGGGCTTGCCCGCCTTGATGGGCCAGGCCCAGCCGCCGGCGTTGGCGGCGAAGGAGCCGGGCCGCAGGATCGTAGTGGTGATCGGCGAGGCCGACAGGGCTTGTTCGACGTCGAGGTGGGACTTGGCGAGCGGGTCGGCGGCGGCGTCGGGGCCGAGGACGGCGGCCGACGACAGCAGGACGACATGGGTGACACCGGCGCGGTGGGCCCGGTCGGCGAAGTCGGTGGCGTGGTCGGGGGTGGCGTAGAGGAAGACGCTGGTGACGCCGTCCAGGGCGGCGGGGAAGGTGGCCGGGTCGGTGAGGTCGAGGCGGACCGTCCCGACCCCGCCGGGCGGCGTGAGGTCCTCGGGCCGCGCGGAGCCGACGCGGACGGGCAGCCCGTCGCGGTGGAGCAGGGTGGTCAGGTGGGTGGCGACCGCGCCGCGGCCTCCGGTGATCAGGAACATGGAGCTGGTTTCTTTCTGCTGGTCGGTCAGTGGGCCAGGGGTGCCGGTGCGGGCCGGAAGGCGCATGAGCCGGCAGCCAGGCGTGGGTCACGACGGGGGCCGGCGGTCATGGCCCGTACGCGGTGGTGACGGCGGTGCCGAGGGCGTGGGCGAGCTGCTCAACAGCGACGGTGATGGTGATGGGGCCCGTGACGGCGACGGCCGACGTGGCGCACGGTGACGCATGCGGCTCTGCCAGGGCTGCCAGCACCTCGCGAGCGAACGACGTTCGTCGCGAACGTCGTTCGTCCCGAAGGTAGGTAACGAACGCCGTTCGTGTCAAACGGTGTTCGTTGGGAGCTAGGGTTTCCCCATGAGTTCGCAGCCCGTCAGCCGCCGCGCGCGGCCCGCCAAGGCCCCCCTCAGCCGTGACGTCATCGTGCGCACCGGCCTGACGATCCTCGACCGCGACGGGCTGGAGGCGCTGACCATGCGCCGTGTCGCCAAGGAACTCGACACGGGCCCCGCCTCGCTCTACGTGTACGTCGCCAACCGCGACGACCTCATGGCCGCCATGCTGGACGAGGCCCTCGGACAGGTCCGCCTGACCTGGGAGGGCACGTGGCGGGAGCAGTTGCGGGCCCTGACCGCCGCGGCCGTCGAGGCGATGAGCCGTCACGAGGGCCTGGCCGCCGTCGCCCTGGGCGCCATCCCCACCGGGGACAACGTCCTGCTCGTCCTCGATCGCATGCTCGCCCTGCTCAAGGACGGCGGACTCGACGACGAAGCCGCCGCCTGGGCCGTCGACCTCCTCTGGCTGCACACCGCCGCGGCCGCCGCCGAACAGAGCGCCTACGACACCAAGGGCTCCGACGAGGAGACCACCATCGCGGCGGCCGACCGCCGCTACGCCGCCCTGTCCGCCGACCGCTACCCGATGATCACCTCGCTGCGGCAGGCCCTGTTCTCACCCGGCGACCGGGACGCCTGGGCCCTGGAGGTCCTGATCAACGGCATCCTCCACACCCCTGTCCGCTGAGCCCGGGCTCAGCGCTCCTCGCGCCGGGGCAGGTCACGGGCGACGGTGGCGTCGGCCTCGGTGCCGCGGGGCAGTGCCGGGATGCAAGGATCAGGCGCGTGAACACTGACACCACCGTGCTCGACAACCCCGTCGCCGAGTCGCTGCTCGGGCAGCACGCACCGCTGGCTCGAAGAGTGGGGCAGGCCGCCACGTACCTGCCGGAGGTCACGACCTTCTGCGCGCTGCCGATACGGCCCGGCCCCAAGGACTGGTCGGACCTGGCGCGGTTGCTCGGCCGCGACGGCTTCGCCGACATGTTCAGCCACCCGGCGCTCCCGCCGTCGGACTGGGAGCCGGTCTTCGTCCTGGAAGGGCGGCAGATGGTCTGGCCCGGCGGGCGCCGCCCCGAGGAGCCGCGTCCCGCGGACGACGTGGAGATCGTGGAGCTGGGGCCGGACGACGTGGCGGAGATGCTCGACCTCGTCAAGCGGGCCGAGCCGGGGCCGTTCTGGACCCGCACCATCGAACTCGGCACCTACCTCGGCATCCGCGCGCAAGGTTCCCTCGTGGCCATGGCGGGCGAGCGGCTGCGGCCCCCGGGCTGGACCGAGATCAGCGCCGTGTGCACGGCCCCCGAGGCCCGCGGCAGGGGCCACGCCGCCCGCCTTGTGAGCGCGTTGTCCACACGCGTCCTGGACCGCGGCGAGCAACCGTTCCTGCACGTGGCCGAGGCGAACTCCGGCGCCATCGCCCTCTACGAGCGGCTCGGCTTCGAGACCCGCAAGCCGGTGACCTTCCGCGGCTTCCGCACCCCGTGACCTTCCGCTCGCGCGGACGGTCGCCCGCGCGGCCCTGTCCGCGCTGAGTACGCGGCTGCCAGGACGGGCCACCCGGCCGGAGGCCCGCCCGCTCACTCGTCCCACCACGGCTTCACGCCCTCCACGGCGACGAAATCGCGGAAGTCCATGTTGCTGATCTCCAGGTTGCAGGCCATGGATCCGACCTTGCGGCACGGGAGGAGCGTGGCCTGCCCCGGGGTGTCGTACAGATCGACGACGGTCAGGGGCCGGGCAGGATCGGCAAAGGTCGCACGGTCGGCGAGCGCGACCAGGACGGTGTGCTGATCGGGCGGGACCAGCGCCGGGACCTGCCCCGGCTTGAGGTCCCCGAACGCCCGGTCGTCCACGACCTGGGCCGTCAGCGGGAAGTTCTCCACGTCGATCTCGTCCGCCTCCAGGTCCGTGCCGACCCAGCCGTCCTCGTCGACCCCGCCCAGTTCGTCGAGCAGGGCGCGCCAGCCCTCCTCGTCGTCGAAGCAGGTGCGGACCAGCAAGGTGGTGGAGGTCGCGGGCAGCAAGGGGAAGGGCCCGCGCACGGGAGACGTCGGTGTGGGGAAGGCCGGGCGGCCGCTGTCCCCCTGGTACACGCCGGAGCTGTCCATGGCGCGTACGAGGTCGTCGAAGGTGAGCGTGCCGTCCAGCAGCGCGGCCAGGACCTCACCGAGGCGGGACGACGCCACCCGGACGCCGCGCCCGGGCACCACCGCCGTGTCCACCAGCAACGGACCGGCTCCGCCGTACGCCACGGAGCTGTCCGCGAGGACGACGACCAGCGGCGCGGGGTCGCCGTCCGGGACGAGCGCGGGGACGTTGCCGCCGTGCAGGTAGTCCCACGCGCGGCCCTCGACCGGGCGCAGCCGGACCTCGCCGCCACCGAGGAGCAGGAGATCTCCCTCCCGGCGTCCCCCGACGCGACGTCCCTCGATTCGGCGTCCCTCGATGCAGCCTTCCTCGATGCGGCGTCCCTCGATCTCGTGGAGCAGTCCGCCCCACAGGGCCTTGCCGCGCTCGTAGCACGTGCAGACCAACAGCACCTCACCCGGTGCGGCCTCGGGAAGCTCGGGAAAGGACATGGCTCTCCTTCGAAGGGTCGGCGGAGACCAGGACGCTAGCCCACCGGGCCCGGGCGGAAAACCGGCCTTGGCGGAACTCCTCCCACGCGTCGACGGGGCGCACGGGTGCGGCACCGCCGTGCGTAGCCCGGCCCGAGGTGGGCACTCGCCGGGCACGTGACGCCGTGTCACGGTGGCGGAACCCGGTGCACGCGTCCGGTGTCGGCGTGCGGAACCCGATCCATCACTGCATCACCGCCACATCGCTCGCGAGACGGCAGGGGGGCGCATGCGGGACACGCGTGAAACACGTGAAGCAGAGGGCAGGGCCACAGGCGAACCACCTTGGTGGGACGTCGCGTTCGACGCGCACGGCGACGCCGTGGACGAGCGGCAGGCCGGCCGGGTCGCGGACGCGGCACGTGAGGCGGGTGTGCGCCACCTGGTCGTGCTCGTGCACACCGCCCACCACGAGCCCGAGCTGACGCAGCGGGTCGACGCGCGCTGCCGCGCCCTGTTCGCGGAAGCCGGGGGCACCGAGGGCGTGGGACTCGTCGGCGTGCGCTGGCCCAGCATGTGCTTCGCGCCACCGCAGGGCGGTGACGAGGGGGGCAAGGAGCGCCTCGCCGAGTCCGACCTCACCGGCCTTCGCCGCGTCTTCCCCGAAGGGGAGGCCACCCTCACCAAGCTGATCGGACTCCTCGACGAACGCCCCGTGCGGAACGGCGCCCTGGACGACGTGGGCATCGCCCTGCGCCGCCTGGTCGAACAGCCTCTGGACACCCCCCTGCACGCCTACGGCACCGACCTGGGCGCCGACGCCCTGCCGCAGACCGACCCGGCCATGCTGATCGACAGCCCCACCCAGGTGTGCGAGGGCTTCGCCGAGGCGCTGGACGCGGCCAGGCAGGAGGCCGAACGGGTGCAGGAGCGCAACCCCGAGCGGGTGGAGGAGGCGCACACCGGCTCCGGGGCGCCCGACGTCTCCGAACACGGCACGCTCACCGAGACCGGCACGGCCGGGCCGCGTCCCGCCGACGACCCCACCGAACGCCTGACCCGGCCCGAGTCCCTCGCCCCGAGCGAGCGCCCCCTGCGCGACCCGCGCGCCGAACGCACGCCCGGCCGGGTGTGGGACGGCGCCCACGAACTGCTGTGTCAGGTCACGGCGTACGCGATGAGGAGGCACGCGGGGCTCGTCGGCGAGCGCGGGCTCGCCCCGCTCCTGCGGAGCCTCGGTGAAGACCTGCCCGACACCCGGATCCACCTCGTGGGCCACGGCACGGGCGCGCGCCTGGCCGCGTACGCCGTGCGAGGTCTCGGCCGGGACGAGTCGGTCGCCTCGCTGTGCCTGTTCCAGGCGGCGCTCTCGCACTTCGCCTTCGCCGAGCACCTGCCCCAACTCAGCGGCGGGGGAGCGCTGGCGGGCCTGCACCGACGGGTGACAGGCCCTGTCGTGTGCTGCTACTCGCACCACGACCTGGAACTCGGCCTGTTCTTTCCCCTCGCGTGCCGCAGGATCGGCGACGGGGCCCTGCTCTCCGGCGCGGGCCGGACCTGGGGCGCGCTCGGCTACGACGGGGTGCAGGGCATCGACGGCTGCCCCACCCTCACGCTCGCCGACGCGCTCACCGAGGGCGCCCTGCCGGAGTCCGGGTACGTCGGCGTCGACGCGTCCGAACGGATCCGCGAGGGCGGACCGCCCCGAGGCGCGCACTACGACGTGTTCCACCAGGACCTCGTGCGCCTTGTCCGCGCGGCGGGCGGACTGGACTAGCGCTCGGTGTAGCCGTAGCGCTGCCCGAGCGGCCAGCCCGTGCTGCGCCCGGCGTCCGTCACCAAGAGGTGCTGGTACTGCGGGACGGTGACGAGGTTCTGCGTCAGGGAGGGGCACAACACCGCGCACCCGGCGGCCGTCTGTGTGCCCAGGCGCAGCCCCGCGCCGTCGAAGAAGACGTACTCCACGTCGCCCGCCGCCTTCGTGGTGTCGACGCTCACCGAGGCCGGGACCGGCGAGGGCAGCCGGAACATCACCCCACCCACTCCGGCGGCGCGCAGCTGGCGGGCGCCGATGCCCAGGGTGCTCCACCTCGGCTGCGGCGAGTCCACGTCGAGCACGGCGATGCGCAGGGAGTCGAGACCGGGCCCGCGGAGCACCGCCCGCGGCGCGCGGCCGAGGCGCGCCGCCGCGCCGTCCTCGTCGGTGTCCTCGTCGTCGACCGGGGGCGTCGGGGACGACGTACGCGTACGACTGGGAGAGGGGGACGGGCTGTCCGACGGCGATGGTGACGGTGTGGCCGATGGCGGTGGAGACGTCGGCGCGGGTGGCGGCGACACGATGAGGGTGCCGTTGACGCACTGGTTGTTCTGGCCGTTGCAGGCGAGGTTGTCGCCGCTCTCGTTGCTCTGGCCCTGGGAGGGCCCCTTGTTGCCGCCGCAGCCGCTGACAGGGGCGAGCAGACAGAGCAGCAGCACCACGGGAACGGTGCGACGCGGTGTTCCCGTCATTCTCCCGAACTCCCTCGCGACGCGCTCACGTCCATGCCGGGAGTGCTCGTCGGCGCCCCCGGGCCGCATGCGTTGTGCTCGCCGACGCACACCACGTTGTCGCCGTGCCGGTTGGTCTGGACGATCGACCCCGGGCCGTGCTGGGAGCCGCCGTCCTGCCCCCACACCGTGATCACCGCCGCCACGATCACGGCGACCGCGCTGATCACCGCTGCGGCCACCGCGCCCCTGACCCCCATAGCGCCCCCCTTTGCCCGGCGTGCACCGCGCGGGTGCCGGTGCGCCGGGAGGCCAGCGTAGGCGCGGCGCCACCGCCGCCCAAGGGAGTGGTGAACGGGCTACGCCAGACGGCCGGGACGCCGCCCCCGCGCCCGAAGGGGCCTGTCTACGCGCCGTCTTCGCCGACCGGGGCGCGCACGCGCAGGCGGGCGCCGCGCCTCAACGCTCGGGGCGTTCCAAGAGTTCAGCGGAGCGACCGTGTCAAGCAACACAATCAGTCGACATGGTCAGGTGACAAAGTCGCCTGTACCTTGTGACTCAAGCGACTGCCGGTGCGCAACGAAAGGCCCGTTCATGACTCACGCGTCCCCCACCAAGGCGACCTCCACGGCGACGGCCCAGGCGATCCCGGAGCGTCCGGCGCTCCCCCTGATCGGCCACGCCCTGGACATCCCGAGCGGGGCCGACGGCCTCGTCCATCTGATGAAGGAGGTCAAGGAGTTGGGCCCGGTGTTCCGGATCCGTGCCTTCGGCTCCGAGACCGTGATGGTCGGCGGCCTTGACCTGGTGGCCGAGCTGGCGGACGAGACCCGGTTCCGCAAGAACGTGCACGGGGACCTGGTGGAGATCAGGGAGATCGCCGGGGACGGCCTCTTCACGGCCTTCCACCACGAGCCCAACTGGCAGAAGGCGCACGACATCCTGATGCCCGCCTTCTCGCTCGGGGCCATGCGCGGCTACCACGCGACGATGCTGGACGTCGCCCGTTCGCTGATCGTCAAGTGGGACCGGATGGCCGGCGAGGGACCGGTGGACGTGCCCGAGGACATGACCCGGCTGACCTTCGACACGATCGGACTCTGCGGGTTCGGCTACGACTTCGAGTCGTTCGGGCGCGACGACGCACACCCCTTTGTGGACGCGATGAGCAGGGCGCTCGCCTTCACCCAGGTCAAGGGCGAGTCGATCCCGGGCACTGAGGTGTTCCGCTGGAAGCAGGCCGACCAGTTCCGCAAGGACGCCGCGCTGATGACGGACCTGGTCGACGAGGTGATCCGGCAGCGCAGGGCGTCCGGGGACACCAGCACCGACGACCTCCTGGGACGGATGCTGCACACCCGTGACGCGCGGACCGGTGAGCCCCTGGACGACGTGAACATCCGCAACCAGGTGATCACGTTCCTCATCGCCGGGCACGAGACCACCAGCGGGGCCCTGTCGTTCGCCCTCCACTACCTGACCAAGCACCCCGAGGTCCTGGCCCGCGCCCAGGCGGAAGTGGACGCGCTGTGGGGCGACGCGGACGCGCCCGCGCCCGCGTACGGCGACATCGGCAAGCTGACGTACATCCGCCAAGTGCTCAACGAGAGCCTGCGGCTCTGGCCGACCGCGCCCGCCTTCGCCGTGGAGCCGATCGAGGACACCGTCATCGGCGGCACCTACCCCGTGCGCCGGGGCGAGACCCTGATGGTGCTCACCCCGGCCCTGCACCGCGACCCCGCCTGGGGCGAGAACGTCGAGCTGTTCGACCCCGACCGGTTCACGCCCGAGCGCGAGGCGGCCCGCCCGGTCCACCTCTTCAAGCCCTTCGGCAGCGGCGAACGCGCCTGCATCGGCAGGCAGTTCGCCCTGCACGAGGCCACGCTGCTCCTCGGCCTGCTCGTCCACCGCTACCGCCTGCTCGACCACACCGACTACCAGCTCACGATCAAGCAGTCGCTCACCATCAAGCCCGACGCGTTCACCTTGCGGCTCGCCCGGCGCACGAGCGGTGAGCGCCGCCTGCCCGCCGCCGCGAGCGCGGCGCCCGTGAGCGAGGACCGGCTCGCGGCCCGCCGCGCCGCCGCGACCGCGCTCACCGTGCTGCACGGTTCCAACCTGGGCACCTGCGCGGGGCTCGCCCGCGACCTGGCCGCCGACGGCGACGACCACGGCTTCACCACCGCCGTCGCCCCTCTCGACGACCGCGCCGGCAAGCTCGACCCCGCCGACGGGCCCGTGGTGATCGTCGCCGCCTCCTACAACGGCCGGCCCACCGACGACGCCGCCGAGTTCGTCACCTGGCTGGAAGGCCTGGAGCCGGGCGCCCTCGACGGCCTTCGGTACGCCGTCCTCGGCGTCGGCGACCGCAACTGGGCCGCCACCTACCAGCACGTGCCGACCCTCATCGAACAGCGGCTCGCCGCCGCGGGCGCCACCCCGCTCCTGGAGCGCGGCGCCGCGGACGCATCCGGGGACTTCGCAGGCACCGTGGACCGCTGGACCGCGGACCTGTGGACGGCCCTGCTCGACCGGTACGGCACCACCGACGGCGAGGCCGCGCGACCCGATCCCGACTCCGCGGAGCAGGGCCTGTACGAGCTGGAGGACGCCACCGCCTCCGTCACCGGCGAACTCGCCGCCCGGCACGGCGTCCAGCACATGGAGGTGCTCGACGCGTACGAACTCGTCGACATGGAGCACGAGCTGGGCCGCTCCAAGCGCTACCTGAAGCTGCGGCTGCCCGAGGGCGTCACCTACCGCACCGGCGACCACCTGGCCGTCCTGCCGCGCAACCCCGAAGCCCTCGTCCAGCGGGCCGTGAGCCGCTTCGGCCTCGACCCGGAGCGCACCGTGCGCCTGAGCGCCCGCCGCCGCGCCCGCAACACCCTGCCCGTCGACCGGCCGCTGGCCCTGCGCCGGCTGCTCACCGACTTCGTGGAACTCCAGACCCCGGCCACGCCCGAGCAGGTCGCCGTCCTCGCCGAGCACACCGCCTGCCCGCCCGAGCACCGCCCCCTGGCCGAGCTGGCCTCGGCTGCCGCCGACGCCTTCCACGAGCAGGTGACGGCCACCGGGCTCAGCGTCCTGGACCTGCTGGAGCGCTACCGCTCCTGCGAACTGCCGTTCACGCGCTTCCTGGAACTCCTCCCGGTGCTGCGCCCGCGCCACTACTCCATCTCGTCCTCCGCGCAGGCCAGCCCCGGCGAGATCGACCTGATGGTGTCGCTGCTCGCCGCGCCCCACCGCGCCGGCGACGGCACCTTCCACGGCATCGCCTCGCACTACGTCCAGAACGTACGGGCCGGTGACACCGTCCAGGCCAGGGTGCTCCCGTGCGGCGAGTCCTTCCGGCTGCCCGCGGACGACGCGGTCCCGGTCATCCTGGTCAGCGCGGGCACCGGTCTCGCCCCCTTCCGGGGGGCCGTCCTCGACCGCGTGCACACCGGGTCCACCGGCACGCTCCTGTGCTACTTCGGCTGCGACCACCCGGAGGTCGACTACCTGCACCGCGAGGAGTTCGAAGCGGCCGGGACGGCCGGGGCCGTCAGCATGCGGCCCGTCTTCTCCCAGGCCCCCGAGGACGGCGCCCGCTACGTCCAGGACCGCATCGCCCGGGAGAGCGACGAGGTCTGGGACGTCCTGAAGGCGGGCGGGCGGGTGTTCGTCTGCGGCGACGGCCGCCGAATGGCCCCCGCGGTACGGGAGGCGTTCATGGCCGTCTACCGCGAGCACACCGGCGCGGACGACGCGCGGGCCACCGACTGGCTGGACGGCCTCATCCGCTCCGGCGGCTACGTCGAGGACGTCTGGACCGGCTGAAACCGGCGGCCCGCCTCCTCGACCCACCCCGCCCCGCCCCGTGGTCACGGACGCCCGACGCGCCCGTGACCACCGGGCCCCGAAGCACCGCTTCCACACCTCCTGCCGACTACCGACCACCGATCCCCGAGAGGACTCCGATGGCCCTCGCACACCCGACCCCACGCCGAGCAGCCGCGCCCATGGCCCACCCCACCCCGCGGAGACACCGGTGACGGCGCCCAGGACAGCCGTCCTGACCTTCGGCGTCGCGGTGGCGCTCATCGCCGGAACGACCCTGGGCAACGGCGGGGCGAACCTGATGCCCGTCTTCGTCGACGACTTCTCCGCCCGGTTCTCGCTGGGGGAATCCGGCGCGGGACTCGTCGGCGCGACGCAGCTCATGGCCACCGCGGTCGTCACGCTGCTCATGGCCGCGCGGGCCGCACGGCCGGGGCGCGTGCGCATGACCCGCATCGGCCTGACCGTCGCCTGCGCGGGCTTCGCCGGAGCCACCGCCGCGAGCGACGTACCGACCCTGATCCTGGCGAACCTCGTCCTGGGCGCCGGGCTCGGCGCGGTCTACGCCGCGGCCACGGCCGCGATCGCCGCCACCGACGACGCCGACAAGGCGTCCGCGGTCACCATCGCGGGCACCGTGGCCGTGACCGCCCTGCTGATCATGGCCGTGCCCGCGGTCGACCACGGCGTGGGGGAGGGTACCGGCTTCCTCGTCATGGCGCTGTGCTGCGTGCTCGCGTGGCCCCTGGTGGGAGGGCTCCCCGACGGACCCGCCACCGGCGGCACCGCCTCGGACGACGCCGGCGCACCGGCCACCGTCCCGGCCCCCGCGCGGAACCGGGCGGCCACCCCCTCGTGGATGCTCCTCGGCGCGATCGCGCTGCTGTGGGCGGTCACCCAGGGCGCCTGGGCCTACGCCTCGGTGCTCGGCCGCGAGCACTCCGGCCTGTCCCACTCCGCCGTGTCGGTGGTCCTCGCCGTGTCCAGTGTCGTGGCCCTCGCCGGGGCCGCGCTCGGCCCGGTCGCCGCACGCCGCTTCGGCCGTACGCGCTCCCTGGCCGCCTTCATCACGGCGCAGGCCCTGTCGATGGCGGCCCTGGTCCTCACCCACGACCCGGTGCTCTTCACCGTCGCGGCCGTGCTCTGGCAGGCCTGCCAACTGGCCGTCCTGGTGCAGACCCTCGCGGCCGCGGCCCTCCTCGACCCGACCGGGCGCCTGGTGGCCTCCCTCAGCGGAGCGAGTGCGCTCGGCACCGGCATCGGCCCGCTGGCCGTGGGCGCCGTCCTGGACTCGGCGGGCGCCGGGGTACTCGCCCTCCTGCTGGCGCTCGGCACCTTCGTGGCCTCGCTGCCGCCGCTGCGGATGACGGTCGCCAGCGCGACGATCGACGGCGACCAGCGCGCCGAGGCCGCGTCGATGGCCAAGAGCGGCTGAGCCGGCGCCACGCCTCCGGTGCCCCGGCCCGCACCACGCGAAGCGGCCACCACCCCTGACACCGAATCAGGGGCGGTGGCCGCTCTCGCGTACCGTCACCTCACCTCAGGTCCCGGGCAACGGCAGCAGGTCGAGCTTGCCGCCCGCCAGGGCCACGACGCTGGACACCAGGGCCCGCAGGCAGAGCAGTTCGGCCTCCTCGTCGGGCAGGGCCAGGCGTTGCAGGACGAGCCCGTCGAAGCCCGCGAGCCAGAACCGCGCGATGACCTCGGCGGGCACGGCCAGCCGCTGCCCGGTGCGCTCGGCCGCCTCCTCCACCAACTGCGCGGTCACGTCCGTCACTTCGCGGAAGTGGCTCTCCAGCGCCTCGTGCAGCGTCGGTGTCCGCAGCGCGAACATGGTCAGCTCGGTGAGCAGCTGATGACTGGCCGGCTGCTCGCGCAGGGTGTGCCACGTCGCCGTGGCCAGGGCGGCGACGGTCTCCTCGAATCCGGCCTCCGTGGGCGCGGCCGCCTTGGCCTGGGCCACCAGGTCCTGGCTGAGCTGCCGCATGACAGCCCGGTAGAGGTCCTCCTTCGTGCCGAAGGTGTAGTGCACCGTCGCCTGCGCGACGCCCAGCTCGGCGGCGATGGCGCGGGTGCTTCCGGCGGCGACCCCCTCCCTGGTCATGAGGGCGATGGCCGCTTTGATCAGCTGGGGGCGGCGCTCGGCCGCGGTCACATGAGCCATGGGTACATAGTAGCGACATAGTCGACTGAGTAAGTCGTATGAACAAGTCGGCTGAACCCAGTCGGCTGAACCAAGTCGGCCGGAATCCCTCCCCGGGCACCCCGACGGGCCTCGCCCGCGCTCTTCTCCGCGACCGGGTCCGACCGTACGATCCAGACCCCGCCCCGCGCACATCCGCCCCGCGCGGCGCCCGCGCACGCTCCGGGGCGCCCAGGGCGCGTCCCAGGCCCGTCACCGCACACGCTCCGCGAACGACCCCCGTCCTCGACTCCAGCGAGAGGTGACCCGTGGACACCCAGACCCCCCTCATCCGCCTCGACGCGAGCGCCGGTGACCTCCACGGCGAGAACGAGAGGCTCCGCGCGCTCGGCCCGGTCGTGCGGGTGCGACTGCCCGGTGGAGTGCCCGCCTGGGTCCTCACCCGTCACGAACTCCTCCAGGCACTCCTGGCGGACCCTCGCGTCGCCAAGGACCCGGCGCACTGGTCCGCGTTGCGCGCGGGAGAGGTGCCGGAAGGGTGGCCCCTCATCAGCCTCGTCACCAACCGCGGCATGACCACCGCCGACGGCGAGGAGCACCGCCGCCTGCGCGGCCTCGTCACGCAGGCTTTCACCGCGCGACGCGTCACCGCGATGCGGCCCCGCGTCGAGGCGATCACACGCCACCTCGTCGACGACCTCGCGGGGCGCGGCGGCGACGCCGTCGACCTGCGCCGCCACTTCGCCTATCCCCTGCCCATGGCGGTGATCGGCGACCTCCTCGGCGTACCCGAGGAGCGCTACGACGACTTCCGGAACCTCTCCGCGAGCCTCACCAGCAGCGTCACCACGCCCGACGAGACCCTCGCCACCCAGCGACGCCTGCACGCCCTCCTCACCGACCTCGTCGCCGCACGGCGGCAGCGGCCGCGCGAGGACCTGACCAGCCATCTGATCGCCGCGCGCGACGACGGGGACCGGCTCTCGGAGCCGGAGCTGATCGGCACCCTGGTCCTCGTCCTCGTCGCGGGCCACGGCACCACCCTCAACCTCATCACCAACGCGACCAGGGCCCTGCTCACCCACCCCGAACAGCGCGCCGCCGTCACGGCAGGGCACCGGCCCTGGGAGGCCGTGGTGGAGGAGACCCTGCGGTGGGACGCGCCCGTCGCGCACTTCCCGCTCCGCTACGCCCTCGACGACATCACCATCGGGGGCGTGGTGATCCCCCGCGGCGACGCCGTCCTCGCCTCCTACGCGGCAGCGGGCCGGGACCCCGGGCAATTCGGCGCCGACGCCGCCCAGTTCGACCTCGCACGCCCGCAGCCGAAGCATCTCTCCTTCGGCCACGGCCCGCACTACTGTCTCGGCGCGGCCCTGGCACGCCTGGAGGCGGGCATCGCCCTGCCGGCCCTGTTCCGGCGGTTCCCGCGCATGGAGCTGGCCGTGCCGCCCGGCGAGTTGGTGCCGCTGCCGTCCTTCGTCAGCAACAGCGTCCAGGCCCTGCCGGTCACCTTGTACGGCTCGTACGGCCACTGACGCTCGTACGGCGGGCGCGGCACCGGAAACGGGCCCCCGGCCGGTCACGTACGGCCGGATGGAATGATGACGGGCGAACAAGGCGACGGCGGTCCGAGGAAGCCGGTGTGAATCCGGCGCGGTCCCGCCACTGTGATCGGCGAGCGCGTCCCGACCGGCCACCGCCCCCAGGGGGTGGGAAGGCCGGGACGAGCGACGACCCGAGAGCCAGGAGACTCACGCGGTCGCCTCCTCCACGGAACACCGGGGCGGATCTCCCCGGAGAGAGGCAGGACGCGGCATGCCCGCAAGACCGGCCCGGACGTCGTCCGGCACCGCGAGGAGTTTCGAGTCGGCCACCGCCCCGGCGCCCTGCCGGGTCGTCGTGTGCCGGGACTGCTGCTGCGGCAGCCCGAAGGTGACCGGCGTCGACCACGCCGAGCAGACCGCGCGTCTGCGGGCCGAGGCGCCCGTGCGCGTCTCCGCCTGCCTGGACGTGTGCGACCAGGCCAACGTCATCGTGGTCCAGCCCTCCGCGGCGGGCCGGGCGGCGGGCGCCCGGCCGGTGTGGCTCGGCCTGGTCAACGACGCGGACGCGACCGAGGACATCGTCGCCTGGGTCCGCGCCGGAGGCCCGGGCATCGCGCCGCGACCGGAGATCCTCGACCTGTACGCGTTCAGCCCGCCGCGGCGCCGCGCGCTGCCCTGAACGCCGGGCCGGGGCGGCGCGCCCCCCCGCGTCAGCGGAGCGGGCGCGCCTCGGCCGGCGTCACCGCCGCCCCGGCGCGCACCCCGTGCAGGACGTGGGCCAGCACCTCCGCCCCGCGGACGACACGCGGCCCTGGCCGGTTGAAGTACGCGGGCCCGTCCAGGACCCAGACGCGCCCCGACCGGACGGCCGGCAGCCCGGACCAGCCGGGCAGCCGGGTGAGCAGGTCCGACTCGCGCAGCGTCCGCTCGGGCGGGAAGCCGCACGGCAGGACGAGCAGCACCTCGGGGCGGGCGGCGCGCACCGCGTCCCACGTCATGGGCCCGGTGTGCTCGCCGGGCGCGGCGAGGAGCGGTTCGCCCCCGGCGGCAGTGATCTGCTCGGGCACCCAGTGTCCTGCGGGCCACAGCGGATCCAGCCACTCGATCGCGACCACCCGGGGCCGCTCGCGCCCGGCGGTCAGCGCGCGCACCCGCTCAAGGCGGGCCCGCAGCTCCCCCCGGCGCAACTCGGCCCGCTCCCGCACACCGAGAACGGAGCCGACGGTGACCAGGCAGTCCAGGACGTCTTCAAGGGTGCGCGGCTCCAGGCTCAGGACCCGCGTGTCCGCGTCCAGGAGCCGCACGGTGCGGCTGACCCTCTCGTACGACACCGCGCACACGTCGCACAGGTCCTGCGTGAGGACTACATCGGGCCGCAGCGCCGCCAGCGCCTCCGTGTCCAGGGTGTACAGCGAGGACCCGGAGTGCGCCGACCCGCCCACCGCGTCGGAGATCTCCCGGCTGCTCAAGACGTCCTGGTCCAGGTCGGCGCCCGTCACCACGGGGACGGACGCCACGTCCTGCGGCGGCCAGTCGCACTCATGGGTGCGCCCGACCAGCCGCTCCACCAGGCCGAGTTCGGCGACGAGGTCGGTGGCGGCGGGGAGCAGGGACACGATGCGCATACGCCGACCCTAAGGCGTGAGCCACCGTCCGCGCCCCGCACGGGTGTGGCCGATCCGACGCCTCCCGACGGTGGTGTTCGCGGTCGCCGGAGCCGATACTGCGCCGGGCGGACCGACCCGACGACGGAGGGGAACCGATGACGTTGAAGGTGAGCCGGAGGCTCCGCGGAGCCGTGCGCCGGCCGGGCCGCGGCATCCTGTCGATGGCCCTCCTTGCCGCGGCCGCGGGTGTGCTCGCACCCGCCCCCGCGTCCGCGGCACCGGCCTGTGCCGCCACCGGGGCGGGCGCGCCGGTCCAGGTGGCACGCGTCCCCGACTGGGTCGAGTCGATCGTCGTGGACGAGCGCGGGAGGATGTTCGCCACCGCGTACTTCTCCGGCCGCGTCTACCGGATCGACGCGCCGGGCCGCACCCCCGTACCCCTCACCGGCGATGTCGGCGCCAACGGCGGGATCGTCGTGCGGGACGACGGCCGCCTCCTCGTCGGCACCGGCAACGACCTTCTGCACTCGCTCACCGGCGACGCGCTGCCCACGTCGAAGCTCCTGCTCGTCGACCCGGACACCGGCGAGGTCAGCACGTACGCCGCCGGTCTCGGCGGCATCGACGGTGTCGCCCTCGCGGCCGACGGCACCGTGTACACCACGACGCTGGGCGGGCGGAACATCGGCCGCGTCACGCCGGACGGCGAGGTCGACCCCGCCTGGGCCCAAGTGCCCCAGCCCAACGGCGTCGCCGTCTCTCCGGACGGGCAGCAGGTCTACGTCGTCCAGACCACCGTCGCCCCCGGCCTCTACCGGATCCCGGCCGCCGACCCGGCACACCCGCGGCGCTGGATCTCGGTGGCCCCGTCCGATGTCCTCGCCCTGCCCGACGGGCTTACCCTCGACAGCAAGGGGCGGCCGCTGATCACCACGCACGCCGCGGGCCAGATCTGGCGCGTCGAGGACGGACGCCTGTGCGCGGTGGAGTCGGGCCTGCACCTCTCCACCCAGGTGGCCTACGGCCACGGCGACCGCGGCTTCTCGGCGGGCAAATTCTATCGGGCGGGCGTCGACGGGAAGATCTACGAAGTGCCCGCGGGCGCCGACCCCGCGTAAGCCCCCTGCCCGCGCAGGGCGCGGCGCCGCGGGGCGGGTGAGCCGCGTCTCACCTGCCCTGCGTCGCTTGTCTATGCAACGAGTTGCATAGAAGGATTCGGGCATGGCGCTTGAGCACGCGATTCTCGTCTCCCTGCTGGAGCGGCCGGGCTCCGGATACGAGCTGGCCCGGCGGTTCGACCGGTCCATCGGCTACTTCTGGACCGCCACGCACCAGCAGATCTACCGCGTCCTCAAGCGCATGGAGAGCGACGCCTGGATCGAGGCCCGCGAGGTGGCGCAGCAGGACCGGCCCGACAAGAAGGAGTACTCCGTCGCGGCCCTCGGCCGCGCCGCGCTCTCCGCGTGGCTGCACGAGCCGATCGAGCCCGAGAGCGTCCGGCACGAGCTGGCCGTGAAGATCCGCGGCGCGGCCTTCGGCGACCCGGCCGCGCTGATCCGCGAGGTGCGGAGCTACCGCCAGGCGCACGCCGACCGCCTCGCGCACTACCGCGCGGGCGAGCGGCGGGACTTCACCGGACCCGAGGCCCCCGCCACGCTGGACGACCGTCAGGAACTCCAGCACGTCGTGCTGCGCGGCGGCATCGCGTACGAAGAGATGACGCTCGCCTGGCTCGACGACGTGATCGCCACCCTCGAACGGCTCGGCGCCCGGCGCTGACGCACCCACCGCTCTCCCGCACCCTTCCCCCACGTCCTCGACTCCCCGAGCCGGAAAGGCGAACGACCATGGCCGACCCGCTGCTGTTCAACCCCCACACCTACGACCCGAAGCACTTCGACGCGGAGACGCGCAGGCTGCTGCGGGCGACCGTCGACTGGTTCGAGGCGCGCGGCAAGCGCCGGCTGATCGAGGACTACCGCTCCCGCGCCTGGCTCGCGGACTTCCTGGAGTTCTCCGCCAAGGAGGGCCTGTTCGCGACCTTCCTCACCCCGGCCGCCGCCGCGGGCCCTGACGAGGGCGACAAGCGCTGGGACACCGCCCGGATCGCCGCCCTCAACGAGATCTTCGGCTTCTACGGGCTCGACTACTGGTACGCCTGGCAGGTCACCATCCTCGGCCTCGGCCCGGTCTGGCAGAGCGACAACGCCGCCGCCCGCGCCCGCGCGGCCGAACTCCTCTCCCAGGGCGAGGTGTTCGCCTTCGGCCTCTCCGAGAAGTCCCACGGCGCCGACATCTACTCCACCGACATGCTCCTGGAGCCCGACGGCGAGGGCGGCTTCCGTGCGAGCGGCTCCAAGTACTACATCGGCAACGGCAACGCCGCGGGCCTCGTCTCCGTCTTCGGCCGCCGCACCGACATCGAGGGCCCCGAGGGCTACGTCTTCTTCGCCGCCGACAGCCGCCACGCGGCGTACCACCTGGTCAAGAACGTCGTGGACTCGTCGAAGTACGTCAGCGAGTTCCGCCTCGACGACTATCCGGTGACCGCCGACGACATCCTGCACACCGGCCGTGCCGCCTTCGACGCCGCCCTCAACACCGTCAACGTCGGCAAGTTCAACCTGTGCACCGGCGCGATCGGCATCTGCGAGCACGCGATGTACGAGGCCGTCACGCACGCGCAGAACCGCATCCTGTACGGCCGTCCGGTCACCGCCTTCCCGCACGTGCGCCGCGAGCTGACCGACGCCTACGTCCGGCTCGTCGGGATGAAGCTGTTCAGCGACCGCGCCGTGGACTACTTCCGCTCCGCAGGACCCGACGACCGCCGCTACCTCCTCTTCAATCCGATGACGAAGATGAAGGTGACCACGGAGGGCGAGAAGGTCATCGACCTGATGTGGGACGTCATCGCGGCCAAGGGCTTCGAGAAGGACACCTACTTCGCCCAGGCCGCCACCGAGATCCGCGGCCTGCCGAAGCTGGAGGGCACGGTCCACGTCAACCTGGCCCTGATCCTGAAGTTCATGGGCAACCACCTGCTGAACCCGGCCGAGTACGCGCCCGTGCCGACCCGCCTGGACGCGACCGACGACGACTTCCTCTTCCGGCAGGGCCCCGCCCGCGGCCTCGGCGCCATCCGCTTCCACGACTGGCGCGCCGCCTACGACGCGTACGCCGAGGTGCCCAACGTCGCCCGCTTCCGCGAACAGGCCGACGCCCTCTGCGAGTTCGTCACCACCGCCGCGCCCGACGAGGAGCAGAGCCGCGACCTCGATCTGCTCCTCGCCGTCGGCCAGCTGTTCGCGCTCGTCGTGCACGGCCAGCTGATCCTGGAGCAGGCGCGCCTGACCGGCCTGGAGCAGGACGTCCTCGACGAGCTGTTCGCCGTCCTCGTACGGGACTTCTCCGCGTACGCCGTCGAGCTGCACGGCAAGGACTCCGCCACCGCGGCGCAGCAGAGCTGGGCCATCGGCGCGGTCCGGCGCCCGGTCGTCGACGAGGCCCGCTCGGGGCGCGTCTGGGCCCGCGTCGAGGCGCTGGCCGGGACGTACGAGATGGCGCCGTAACTCCTGGGAGCCGTATGGGGGAGGGGCCGCCGTGGGTGACACGGCGGCCCCGGCCGTCACAGGGTGAGGAGCGTGCGGCTCGCGACCCTGGTGTCCTGGAACGGTCTGAGGGCCAGGCGCATCAGGGCCAGCGCGTTGTCGTCGCCCGCGACGCGGTTGGCGCTGAGTTCGCCGCACGTCAGGCACTCGTGGATGAGCACCCACTCGCCGTCGGGGCGCGCGGCCATGGTCAGCGCCTGCATGCGGCCACGGCACGGCGAGGCCCGGTCGCCGGGGACGCGGTGGTCGACGTGCAGGCTGGCCAGGCAGTGCGGGCAGTGGTTGCGGTGCCCGGTGCCCGGCGCGTCCAGGGACACGTCGAGCCGGCAGCCGACGCACCGGAAGTCCCGGGCGCGGTGGCCGCCCTGGCCGTGCAGGACGTCCTTGTGCCGTTGCGGGCGGCGGCGCGCCGACGACGGCTCGCGGGTGTGGTTGCGTCGCGGCATGGCGGTCTCCCTCTCTCCGGCCCGGCTCACAGAGCGCCGAACGCTTCGAGCGGGAAGGGCGGTTGGGCGAGCGGCCGGACCGCCATGCGCATCAGGATGAGCTGGTTGTCGTCCGTGCGGACGGGGCTTGAGGTGAGTTCGTCGCAGCGCACGCAGCGGTGGATGACTCTCCAGTCGCCGGTCCGCAGGACGGCGATGGCTATCGGCGACATCCGCCCGTGGCACTGGCTCGGGCCGCCCTCGACGTGGTCGACGACGTGCCGCGAGTGCAGACACGACGGGCAGTGGTCGCGCGGGACACCGTCGGTGGTGGCGGCGGACACGGTGAGACCGCACCACGCGCAGGTGAACGTGCCGATCTTGAGGGTGTTGTGGGCGTCGCTGTGACGCGCGCCGGTGGGGTGGGACACCCGGGGTACTCCTTGCTGAGGGATGGAAAACGACAGCAAGAGCAGGCCGAGCGGCTTCGGCTGAAGGAAGGCACCGGGAACCGGCGTCCGGGTCGCCGCGCGGACGTGGCGGCGTGCGGAGCGGAGGTTCAGACGGTGCGGCGAGGCGCGCTCGGCGCGACCCGGGGCATCAAGACACCCCTCTCTGCGGGCGTACGGCCCGGTCGGCGATCAACAGTGCGAACGCCAGGCTAGCGACGGTGCCCTGGCCCGCGCCAGCGAATATCGGGCCGGCCGGGCACGGGCCGACCGGGGCCCCGACCAGGGGAGACGCTTCAGGCGATGGGGTCGATGATGACGTCCTCGACGCTGAAGGCGCACTTGGATTCGCTCTTGGACTCCCTGGTGCCGCCTTCGGCGTTGTTCTGCCACGTGCCGTAGTACGTGAATCCCAGCTTGCACTTGACCTTGGCCCGCCAGGTGACGTTCATGGTGCCGGTGCAGCTCAGTGCGCCGTTCTTGTTCATGTCCGCGGTGGCGAGGCAGTCCAGGGCGCCGTAGCGGAACCGCTGGCCCGGCTCGACGGCCGAAGCGGCGGGGGCCATGAGCACCATGGTCGCGGCGAGCGCGGTGCCGAGGGTGGTGAGCTTGCGGATCGAGAGTTTCATTCCGTTTCCTCCCTGTACGGACAGCCTCTAGAGCGTGCTGCCGGGGAGTTCCCGGGCGACAGGGGAGCGGTGCCGGGGCGGGCCGGGAAACGTTCCCGGTCCGGACGGGAAGGGGGGCGGTGAAGTGACGGCCGCGGGGTGTGAGGTGCCGGGTCAGCCGTGCGCCGGACGGCAGTCGGCGCACAGGCCCCACCAGATGATCTCCGCCTCGTCGACCGCGAAGCCGCGGTCGCTCTCCGGCTCCAGGCACGGGGCGTGGCCGACGGTGCAGTCGACGTCCTCGATGCGGCCACAGGACCGGCAGACCAGGTGGTGGTGGTTGTCCCCGACGCGCAGTTCGTAGCGGGTGGGGGAGCCCGCCGGCTCGATGCAGCGGATCAGCGCGGCTCGCGCGAGGTCGTCGAGAACGTTGTACAGACCCTGCCGGGACAGGCCCGCGGAGGAGGGCGACCCGCCGGCGGCGACGCCGATGCGGCTCTCCAACTCGGCCGCCGTGGAGTGCGGGTGGCCGTGCAGGGCGGTGAGCACGGCGCGGCGCTGCGCCGTGCTGCGCAGTCCCTTGGCTCTGAGCAGGTCGGCGGCTTGCTGCTCCATGACGATGCACCCCCAGTTCCGTCCCGGAAGTCTAACGGGATCACGCCCGGCACCCCGAGCGCGATCCGATCCTAGAATTGACTCTGTCCAAACTAGCGGGCTACTGTCTCGTACGGCAACGGACCGCCGATCGCCCGAGCCGATCGGCGCGCGCCCGCCGCTGCCGTACGCGACCCCGCCCCTCTTCCGACGCGCCGCTCCGCCGGTTCCAGGGACAGCTGTGCCCCGAACCGGGAGGCCGCCGGCGCGCGACCCCGACGGAGATCTCCATGAAGTGCTACGACTGCGACCTCGACGGCAGGAGCGCCACCGCGGGCATCGGCATCTGCAGCGACTGCAACCTGGTCGTCTGCGCCGACCACGGTCACGTCACCCCGACCGTCCTGCACCGGCCCAGCGGCATGGGCAGGGCGACGCGGGGCCGGCCGGGCCGCCGCGTCGTCTGCCACACGTGCTACGCGGCGGAGCGGTCCGCCTGACCCCGTCCGAGCAACCGCCACCTCCCTGACCGGCCGGGCGCTGCGCCCCGTCACCCCCGAGGAAGTGCGTCGTGAACTCTCCCGCCGAGCCCGGAGCCACCACGTCCTCCGGCCCTGATTCCTCAGCGGCAGCCGGAACGGCAGCCGCGCCGACATCCGTGGGCGCGCCGAGGCCCGCGCACGGGTCGACATCCGCGCCGGGCCCCTCCCGCCGCCTGCTCCCGTACGCCCTGGCCGTGCTCTTGATCGGCCTGAACATGCGGCCCGTCATCGTGGCCGTCTCGGCTCTCCTGGACGACATCCGGCACGCCACCGGCCTGTCCAACGGCGCCGCGGGCGTCCTGTCGACGCTGCCGCTGATCTGCTTCGGGGTCTTCGCCCCTCTCGCTCCCCGCCTGGCCCGTCGCCACGGGATGGAGCGCACCCTTCTCGCCGTGCTCCTGGTCCTGCTGGCCGGAACGGCCGTGCGCCTCGTGCCCGCGCTGCCCCCGCTGTTCGCCGGGACTCTCCTGATCGGCGCGGCCGTGGCCGTGGCCAACGTCGTCGTGACGGCGCTGATCAAACGGGACTTCCACCGCCACGTCGGCCTGATGTCCGGCCTGCACTCGACGATGCTCGTCGGCGGCGGCGCCGTGGCGGCCGCCGCGACCGTGCCGCTGCGCGACGGACTCGGCCTCGACTGGTCCGGCGGGCTCGCCCTGTGGGGGCTGTTCGCGCTGCTCGCGGTGGTGGTGTGGGTGCCTCTGCCGCGCCGCGCTCCGGCGCGTGGTCCCCACGCCGTCGCGGGCGCGGGCGGATCGCTGTGGCGCGACCGGCTCGCCTGGGCCGTGGCCCTGTTCTACGCGTTCCAGTCCCTCATCTACTACACGTCCACCACCTGGCTGCCCTCCTTCTACATCTCCCACGGGTACTCCGAGAGCCGGGCCGGCGTGCTGCTCGCCGTCTGCATGGGTTTCGCGATGCTGACCTCCCTTCTGGTGCCCGTGGCCGCGCAGCGCTCGCGGCGCCAGAGCCACTTGGCCGTGCTCGGCAGCGCGCTGTGCGCGGTGGCGCTGATCGGCCTGGCCGCGGCCCCGACCGGCGCCGCCGCAGTGTGGGCCGCCCTGCTCGGCCTCGGCCTCGGGGCCGTGCTGAGCCTGGGGATCGCCTATATGTCGATGCGGGCCCGCACCACGGAGGAGGCCGGGCTGCTCTCTGCGATGTCGCAGTGCGTCGGCTATCTGGTGGCCGCCGTCGGGCCCACGCTCTTCGGCGCCGTACGGGACGTGAGCGGACACTGGACCGCGGGCCTGGCCGGCCTGGTCGTGCTCACCGTACCGATGGCCGTCACCGGCGCGCTCGCCGGCCGCGGCGGGAACGTGCGCCCGCGCTGAACACGGGAACGGGCCCGCACCCCCGGTTGGGGTGCGGGCCCGCGCCGTGGAACGTCGCTCAGCAGCTCATGGCCCAGGTGTGGGAGTCGCCGTTGTCATTGGCCGCGCCGTTGTAGTGGACCTCCTGGCCCGGCGTGAGGCAGATGGTCATGTGGCCGCCCTGGTGGGCCCGTGAGTACACCTTGACGTGGTCCTTGACGCCCGGCCCTGAGATGCCGTGGTTGGCCCAGGAGGAGTCCTCGTCCGCGATCCAGCTCTCCCACCAGCCGTCGTCACCGGACCAGTTGGCGCGCTGGCCGTCGTAGTTGGAGTGCTCCCAGGTGCAGAAGTGGCCACTGGGGCAGTCGGCGGCACCGGCGGGCGTGGCGGCGACCAGGCCGCCCGTCATCAGGAGGGCGGCAGCGGCGACGGCGGCGAAGAGGCCGCGCTTGGCGGAGTTCTTGGGGGCGGAGGAGACGAGCTTCGTGCTCATGGGCGGGTGGGGCCTTTCTGTTCGCTTCTCTTGGACCGCTTCGGTATGCGGGTGGCTGGTGCGGGGCGCGCGCTGGGCCGGTCAGGCCGCGTGGCAGCCCTCGGTCTTGTCGGACACGCCGTCGATCCGCGATCCCCAGGACCAGTTGTCGCTGAAGTCGTACGGCCGGATCAGGCGGTAGTAGCAGTCGTGCCGCCCCCAGTCGATCGCGTACATGTTCTGGTTCACGTCCGAGCGGAACGAGCTGGTCTTGTCGTGGTGGGACCCGGGCACGTCCCGATAGCCCGGGGGCCGATAGCAGAAGCCTGTGCCGTGCTGGCCCGGCTGGGTCCAGAAGCACACTTCGCCGGGGCCGCGCTCGACGCCGGGCCCGGCCGCCGACGCGGGAGCCGTCGTGAGCGTGGGGACGAGAGCGGTGGCCAGGGCGGCGGTGGACAGGGCGAGTCTGCGGAGCATGGGCACCTTCGCGTCACTGGGGGACCCTGCCCAAGGCTGGTGGGCGGGCACCGCCAGACTGCCCTCGGCGCGAGGGTGACATTCGGGCATTCACCCGAATGATGGACACATCGGCGAGAAGAAGCCTTTCTGTGCATTCAGGGCGTGAGGCCCTGGTGAACGCCTGGGCGCGGAACGTGCGGCCAAATCCCCCTCATCTCAACTGGGTACGGTGTACGCTATGGCTCGCCAGTCGAACCTACGTGCGAGGAGCGCTCGTGAACGTCACCCCCGCCGACAGCCACACCGTGATCCAGGTCCGCGGTGCGCGGGCGAACAACTTGCGGGACGTCTCCCTCGACCTGCCGAAACGGCGGTTGACCGTGTTCACAGGAGTCTCGGGCTCGGGGAAGTCATCCCTGGTCTTCGGCACGATCGCCGCCGAGTCGCAGCGGCTCATCAACGAGACGTACGCCGCGTTCATCCAGTCGTTCATGCCGAGCGTCGGCCGCCCCGACGTCGACGAACTGCGCAACCTCAGCGCCGCGATCGTCGTCGACCAGGAGCGGATGGGGGCCAACGCGCGCTCCACGGTGGGCACCGCCACCGACGCCTACACGATGCTGCGCATCATCTTCAGCCGCCTCGGGGAGCCGGCCGTCGGCACCGCGGGAGCCTTCAGCTTCAACGTGCCCGAGGGCATGTGCCCGGACTGCGAGGGCACCGGCGAGGTCTCGACCGTCGACGTCGACCAGCTGGTGAACCCCGACCTCTCGTTGAACGAGGGCGCCATCACCGTCCCCTACTACGCGGTGGACTCCTGGAGCTGGCAGATCGTGGTCAGCTCCGGCTTCCACGACCCCGACAAGAAGCTGCGGGACTTCACCGCGCGGGAGTGGGAGGACCTGCTGTACAAGGCGCCGGTCAAGGTGAAGGTGGGCTCCAACGGCTTCACGTACGAGGGCCTGGTCCCCAAGATGCAGCGGAGCTGGCTGGCGAAGGACCGCGAGTCGCTCCAGCCGCACATCAGGAGCTTCGTCGAGCGAGCCGTCGTCTTCACCCGCTGCCCGCTGTGCGAGGGCACCCGGCTGACCCGGGCCGCGCTCTCCTCGAAGGTCAACGGGCTGAACATCGCGCAGTGTTCGGCGATGCAGATCAGCGACCTGGCGGCGTTCGTCCGCGGCGTCGAGGCGCCGGGCGTGGCACCGCTGCTCGCCGGCCTGCGGGACCTCCTCGACTCACTCGTGGAGATCGGCCTCGGCTACCTCAGCCTGGACCGGCCGTCGGGCACGCTGTCCGGCGGCGAGGCGCAGCGCGTGAAGATGGTGCGCCACCTCGGCTCCAGCATCACCGACGTGACGTACGTGTTCGACGAGCCGACCGTGGGCCTGCACCCGCACGACATCCAGCGCATGAACGGCCTGCTGCTGCGGCTGCGCGACAAGGGCAACACCGTGCTCGTGGTCGAGCACAAGCCGGAGGTCGTCGCGATCGCCGACCACGTCGTGGACCTCGGCCCCGGCGCGGGGGAGGCGGGCGGCGAGATCTGCTACACCGGCGACGTCGCGGGCCTGCGCACGTCCGGCACGCTCACCGGACGGCACCTCGGCCACCGGGCGAAGCTGCGCACGAGCGTCCGCACGCCGCGGGGGAGCCTGTCCATCAAGGGCGCCGACCGGCACAACCTCAAGGACGTGAGCGTCGACGTGCCGCTCGGCGTGCTCACCGTGGTCACCGGTGTCGCGGGGTCCGGCAAGAGTTCGCTGATCCACGGCTACCTGTCCGGACAGGACGGCGTCGTGGTCGCCGATCAGACGCCGATCCGCGGCTCGCGGCGCTCGAACCCGGCGACGTACACGAACCTCCTCGGCCCCATCCGCACCGCCTTCGCCAAGGCCAACGGCGTCAAGGCCGCCCTGTTCAGCGCCAACTCCGAAGGCGCCTGCCCGAAGTGCAACGGCATCGGCCTCGTCTACACCGACCTCGCCATGATGGCGCAGGTCGCGTCGGTGTGCGAGGACTGCGCGGGCAAGCGGTTCACGCCGGAGGTCCTGACGTACACGCTGCGCGGCAAGAACATCAGCGAGGTGCTCGCCATGTCGGTCGCGGAGGCGTACGACTTCTTCCCGTCCGGCAAGGCGCACACCATCCTCGGCCGCCTCACCGACGTCGGCCTTGGCTACCTGCGCCTCGGGCAGCCGCTCAACACCCTGTCCGGAGGCGAGCGGCAGCGCCTGAAGCTCGCCATCCACATGGCCGAGAAGTCGTCCACGTACGTCCTGGACGAGCCGACCACCGGACTGCACCTGGCCGACGTGGACAAGCTGCTCGCCCTGCTCGACCGGCTCGTCGACGACGGCAATTCGGTCGTCGTCATCGAACACCACCAGGCCGTCATGGCCCACGCCGACTGGATCATCGACCTCGGCCCGGGCGGCGGACACGACGGCGGCGAGGTGGTGTTCACCGGCACTCCCGCCGAACTGGTCGCGGACGCCGACACACTGACGGCCCGTCACCTGCGGGAGTACGTGGCCTCCTGAGCCCCGTGGGGGGGGGGGGGGGGGGCCGCCCCCCCAAAACCCCCCCCCCCCCCTTTTTTTCTCCCCTTTGAAAA